>CAZZYX010000106.1:9811-12204 GCA_964658485.1 uncultured Acetobacteraceae bacterium
TTTGATTTCGAGCACCACGGACGCGAGGTTTTGATTCCAGATGCGCTTCCGGATCGCGTCCAAAGCGCCCGCTGCCAACGGCTCGTCACCGCCCACAAAAACCACGGTCGGCACGCCTTCGACGTCAAACACCGCCTGCGCTCGTATCGCGCCGTCGGGCTTGAGCAGCGTCTTGATCTCTAGGGCATAGGGGTGGGTATTCAGCACACTCTCGCCCGAACGATGCAAGACGGCAGGCTCGGCGGCATAGCCGAGCCTTTCCAGCCAATCCTGCATCACGCTGCTGCTCATCCCAATATTACCTAATTCAATCGCCTTGGTTGGAACATAACAGAAACATTTGATGCTGTGAACCGCCCGAGAAGCTTAACGACGCGACGATATGTTTGATGCTCATAGGCCCGACGGTCGCTGAGCACGCGCGACCGCCGGAACGCTGCCCGCGGGCCCGGAAGGAATCGCGGACTGCGTGGCGATCTGCACCGGAAACAGATCGAGCTGGCCCGGTGTCGATCGCGGGAGCGGCAGAGCGAATCCCGTCGAGATCACTTCGAGATGGGCATCGAGGCCAATGAACATTGCGTCGTCGAACGCTAGGTCCGCCAGAGTCCCTTCGAGGAAGGACCAATCGCCATTGCCCGCGACTGCGAGCCGCTTGCCCCATAAGCCGATGAAAGACCGCTGCCGCAATGCCGTGCGGATTCCATCAAAAAGGGACTTATGTGCCTGCAACTCGACATGAAATTGTGAGCGCAGCGCGACAGCCACTCTCAAGACAAGCACGGTTTGCCAGGAATACTGCGCCGGGGATCCCTTCTTGCGCGGGCGAATGTCGGCAGGGATCAGAGCCCTACGGCTCGTCCATTCCCGCAATGTTTCAGTTGATAGGCCGGTCAGACGAGATACGAGCGGCGTAGGAGCCATGAATACCATCGACCGACCTCCAAGTCGGGCAGAGTACCCGTTCTTTCTCTGAGAACGGGTATCAGACTCGATCTTGCCCGTAAACGATTGATGTTGAACGGCGTCGCAGCCCACCGCCTCGATCCCGCTGTAGACTCATGCTGCTTGCCATTAGTTTTCGCTGCTCCGAAGCGTCGCTTTTCCGAAATACGACCACATATTTTGGATATAGCGCTGACGGTGGACGGAGATTCCCTCGAACGGTATTGTGGTTCCCCAGAGAACCCCTGACGGCAAAAGTAGCAATCACCGATCTTAGGAGCCAAGCCCACAAGCACTGATTCTGGTGCGGGCGGAGGCCCGCATGACCCCGACGAAGTTGCTCATTGGTCAGATCATCGTCGTGTTCGCCATCGTACTGGCCGGCGTATGGTTTGCCACGCAATGGGCTGCGGCGACGCTGGCGTATCAACCCGAACTGGGACGGCCCTGGTTTATCTCGCTGGGGCGGCCGGTTTATCATCCGTGGGCGCTGTTCGGCTGGTGGTTCTCCTTTGACGCCTATGCGCCCAAGGTATTCGGCAAGGCCGGCGCCATCGCCGCCGCCAGCGGCATCGCCGGATGCGCCGCCGCAATCTTCGGATCTGTGTGGCGCGCCCGCCAGCTGGGTAATCTCACGACCTATGGATCGGCGCGCTGGGCCGACGCCGATGACATAGGCAAGGCCGGGCTGCTCACCGATGCAGGCGTGTTTCTCGGGCGCACCGGTCCGCGTTACCTGCGTCATGATGGTCCCGAGCACATCATGGCCTTTGCCCCGACGCGCAGCGGCAAAGGCGTCGGCCTCGTTGTGCCTACGTTGCTGGGCTGGACCGGCTCGGCGGTCATCCACGACATCAAGGGCGAGAACTGGCAGCTGACCGCCGGCTGGCGTGCGCGCTTTTCGCATTGCCTGCTCTTCAATCCCACCGACACCCGCTCGGCGCGCTATAATCCCCTGCTCGAAGTGCGCCGCGGCACCAACGAAGTGCGCGACGTCCAGAACATCGCCGATATCCTGGTCGATCCCGAAGGCGCGCTCGAACGCCGCAACCACTGGGAAAAGACCAGCCACTCGCTGCTGGTCGGCGCCATCCTCCACATCCTCTATGCCGAAGAAGACAAGACGCTGGCCCGCGTCGCGTCGTTCCTGTCCGATCCGCAGCGGCCCTTCACCGCCACGCTGCAGCGGATGATGACCACCAACCATCTCGGAACGGTCGAAGCGCCGGTCGTCCACCCGGTGGTCGCGTCAGCGGCACGCGAAGTGCTCAACAAGTCCGAGAACGAACGATCGGGCGTGCTGTCGACGGCGATGTCGTTCCTTGGCCTCTACCGCGACCCCACGGTGGCTGCGGTTACCTCGCGCTGCGACTGGCGCATCGCCGACCTCGAAGGCAAGTCGCCAGTCTCGCTCTATCTGGTCGTGCCGCCCTCCGACATCAGCCGCA
>CAZZYX010000107.1:0-6551 GCA_964658485.1 uncultured Acetobacteraceae bacterium
CTTTTGGCACCTCACTTTTTGGGGTGCAGGAAGCCATCGGAAATTGCGCAGGCGGCTGGACCCAGAATGACGATGAACAGCACCGGCAGGATGAACAGGATCAGCGGGACGGTCATGATCGCGGGCAGGCGCGCGGCTTTTTCCTCGGCGCGCATCATCCGCTCGTTGCGGAATTCGGCGGAGAGCACGCGCAGCGCGGAGGCCAGCGGGGTGCCGTAGCGTTCGGTCTGGATCATGGTCGTGACCACGCCGCGCACTGAATCGAGATTGACCCGATAGGCCAGGTTTTCGAAGGCATTGCGGCGTTCGTGGAGGAAGGCCAGCTCGATCGCGGTCATGGCGAATTCGTCCCCCAGTTCGGGATAGGCGCGGCCCAGTTCCTTGGCGACGCGGTTGAAGGCGGCGTCCACGGTCAAGCCGGCTTCGGCGCAGATCACCAGCAGGTCGAGCGCATCGGGCAGCCCTTTGCGGATCGCCAGCGTGCGCTTCGAGCGGATATTACCAATGTACATCTCGGGCGCCTTGTAGCCGATGCCGACGGCGGCGGCGAAGACCATGAACCGCTTCATGCTGCCCCAGAGCGGGTAATAGTCGGCCCAATAGACGATGCTCGCGACCACCAGCCCCAGCACCACCGGGGTCACCATCCGCGTGAAGATGACCGCGACCGCCCATTCCTTCTTGCGGATGCCGGCCTGCGCCAGCATCTGCTGGACGCCGGCAACCTGGCTGTCCTGCAGCACCTGGAGCCGGCCCAGCAACCCGCGCATCCAATCGACGGTCGCGTTCTGGCGAACCAATTGCGCGCGGCGCTTGGGCGAATTCGACACGATCCCGGCCTTGAGCTGTTCGCGCCGCTCGTTCAGCGCCTTGACGCGCTTTTGCATGGGATCGCGCACCGTGACCGCCGCGTAGATCGCTACGATGATTGCCAGCGCGGCCAGCCCGGACAGCATGGTCGCCACGAAGATGACGTTGATGCCGAACAGCGACGGCCCGGATGAAGCGGTGAACATGCCTGCTGCCTCAGATTTCGAAATTGATCATCTTGGCCATGATGAAGACCCCGATCGACATCCAGCACATGCCGCCCATCCCGGCGATGATCAGCCGCTGGTCGGTGAAAAACCCGCCAAGATATTGCGGGCTGGACCAATAGACGAGGCCGAAGACGATAAACGGCAGCGAGCCGATAATATAGGCGGAGGCTTTCGATTCAGAGCTCATCGCGCGGATTTTCAACTTCATCTGCGCGCGTTTACGCAGCACTTCGGACAGGTTCGCCAGCGTTTCCGCCAGATTGCCGCCGGTTTCACGCTGGATCGCCAGGGTGATGCAGAAGAAATTGAATTCGGCCATGTTCAGCCGATCGGCGGAATCCTGCAGCGCATCTTCCATGGCGCGGCCGATTTTCATGCGTTCGGTGACCAGCTTGAACTCCTGGCCGACCGGGCCGGGCACTTCGGTCGAGACGATGCCCAGCGTTTCGCTGACCGGGAGGCCCGAGCGCAGGCCGCGCACAAGCAATTCGATGGCGTCGGGAAATTTGCTGGTGAAGCTGGCGCCGCGTCGCTTGATCAGTCTGCCGACCACCATATGGGGCAGCCCCAACCCGACCGTCAGGGCGATCACGCAGGACAGCAGCAGCGATCCGGTCTTGAGCATCAGCAACGCCGCAATGACCGCGCCCAGGCCGATCGAGGCATAGAGATACTGGCGCATGGTCCAACCCTTGCCGGTGCGATGCAGGCGCAGGTGAAAGGCGGCGCGGCGTGAACTCGATCCGGCGATGACGTGGGTCCGGGGGCGGCGTGATGCTACCGCCTTGCGCATTTGCGCTTCGACCCGGTCCAGCGCGCTTTCGGAATGGCGCAGGCGCAGGGTCTGCAACCTGCGGGCAGCTGCCTTTGCCGGCGACGGGCCGATCAGCGCTACCGCCAGCAATGCCACCAGCCCGGTCAGGCCCAGGGAAATCAGCAGGATCTGGATCGTGTCCATGGGTCGAAACTTGCCTTTCGATTGATCTTATCCATCTCCAACCTTCCCGGAGGGGGGAGATTTTTCGTCGGATAATCACGCCGCAGCCACGGTCTTGCGCTTTTTGGCCAGCACCGCCTTGACGTTGATCTTGCCCAGCAGCGATTTCCTGGCGGTGGGTGCGGACGCTGTTTCCGCGACCTCCGTGGCGCCGATGCCGTGGACGCGGGCCGCCAGCTGGCGCAGCGCTGCCCCGGCGGTAGTGCCGCGATTGGCTTGCGCAAAGGTCTGGCCCAGCTTGGCCGCATGGGTGGCCGACTTGAGTTCGCAAGGGATGGCAAAGTCGATCTTGCGCTCGATCGACGCCTCGAAATCGGATCGGGAAATTTCCGCCTGCGCCGCTTGCAGCTTGTTCGCCACCACCATCGGCTGTGCCAGCGGCGCGTGCGCACTCAGCCACGACAGCAGGCGGATGGTATCGCGCGCGCCGGCCAGCGTCAGTTCGGTGACCAGCACGACGACAGTCACATTGGTCAGCAAATGCGGGAAAGCGATCAGCATATGGCGGGGCAGGTCGATCACCGTCATCGCGAAGGCGGCGCGCAATTCATCCTCCAGTTGCAGGAAGGCGGCGCCATCGGTGACCAGCGGCGCGTTGATCGGTGCTTCGGCGGACAGGATCGAGAGGTGCTCGTTCGCCCGGATCATGGCGCGTTCGATGAACAGCCCGTCGATTCGGCCGGGGTTTTCGATCGCATCGCTCAGGCCCCGGCCCGGTTCCAGGTCGAGCGTGAGCGCGCCGGTGCCGAAATGAAGATCGAGGTCGAGCAGCCCGGTCGCCACCTTCTGTTCGGTGCTGAACAGCCATGCCAGCGAGGTGGCGATGGTCGAGGCGCCGCAGCCGCCGCGCGTACCGATGACGGCGGCGGAAAGATGCTTCAGGGCCGAGGTTTCGTCATGGTGCGGGGGCGCGGCAATGATCGCCTGCGCCTGGACCAGCGTGTCGTGCAGGCTACCCGGTGACAGCGGCTTGAGCAGATAATCATGGATACCGCTGGCGAGCAGGTCGCGATAAAGCCGGACATCGTTGACCTGGCCCACGGCGATGACCATCGTGCCGGGCTCGCAGACTTCGGCGAGGCCGTTGATATCGCCCAGCGGATCGCCGCTCTCGGACAGGTCTACCATCAGGATGTTGGGGCTGGAGGTCATCGACAGCGATTGCACCGCGCCGCGCAACCCGCCTTTGGCGCATTTCTCAAGCGCCCAACCCATATCCGCGACGATCGGCCGCAGCATATCGAGCGACGCCTCGTCGCACATGAAGGCGGCAAACGCATCGCGGCCATGGATCGCGCCGATGTTCGAGTGAATGCTCATGCTGGTGTGGCCCTCAATTCGTGCTGTTTTTGGTAATTCGTGCTGTTTTTGGTGACCCCGGCCTGACCAGTGGCGGCGGCGGACTGGTGCAGCCAGATGGCTTTGTCGGCGGTGTCGACAGTAGTCAGGGTCTGGCCATGTGCGCCGCTCAGCAAATTATCGGGATCGGCGACCATGGCAGCGAGATTGCTGTTGATCGCGCAGCCATAATTACTGCCGGTGCCGTTGTTGAAATTGCTTTCCGACGTGGTGGCAAGATCGGGGCAGTGCGGAACGCTGGCGGCGGCGCGCATGACGAAGATACGCACGGTCCCGGCATTGCCATAGCCCTGGCCGACCGGTGCGCTCGGGCCGATCAGCATGCCGTAGCGTGCGGCTGCGCTTTTGACCTCGGCGCGGGTTTGCGGGCTAGCCAGCGGATCGTCGATGGTGATGCGGTCGCCATAACGCAGCCCGAGCGCGCCGAACCAGCCGTCGAGCCGGGCGCGGTCGTCGGGTCCTAATCCTGCCGGGCCGGTGGCGAGGTCGAGCTGGTACTGGCTGTGTTCGACGACCGGCTGGTGGACGCTGTCGAGCAGGCGATTATTGGGCATGGTGTCGCAGCCGGACAATGCCGTGACGGCAGCGCACAGGGCGATCCGGCCTACCCGGCGGGCGTTGTGGATATTCGAAGGATGCATCATGGCGACCTCGCTCAGTTCAGGTTGAAGCCGGGGGCGGCGCCTTGTGGATTGGTCGCGCGCTCTGGCGGGTTCAGTTCGCCCACCCTCGGCGCAGGCATCGCGCCTAGTTGCGAGGTCGGCAGTGGTCGCGTGGACTGCGAAACGCCGTCGCCTACCATGTTGCCCAAGACTTCCTGGACGATGTTCGGGCTTTTGACGGCATCGGTGGGCAGCTTGATGTCATGGTCGTTGACCGGCGTGACCAGATACGGAGTGATGACGATTACCAGTTCGGTTTCGTTCTTCTGGAAACTGGTCGATTTGAACAAGGCGCCAAGGATGGGCAGGTCGCCCGCGCCCGGCATTTTCTGGACGGTATTCGAGGCGCTGTTGCTGAGCAGGCCGGCGATCATGAAACTCTGCCCGGAACCCAGCTCTACCGTAGTTTCGGCGCGCCGCACGGTCAGCGCCGGAACGGTGAAGCCGTTCATGGTAACCGAGCCTTGCGCCGACAATTCGGAAACCTCCGGCCGAACCCGCAGCGATATCCGGCCACCGGCCAGGACAACCGGCGTATAGGACAGGCTCACCCCATATTTCTTGTATTCGATGCTGACCGCACCCAGCCCCTGCGACATCGGTATCGGGAATTCCCCGCCCACCAGGAATTCGGCGGTTTCACCCGACACCGCCGTCAGATTGGGCTGGGCCAGGGTGGTCACCAGACCCACCGTTTCGCCCAGGTCCAGCGCGGCCAGGACATTCACCCCGAGCAGCTTGCCGGCGATGGACAGCGTCGTGCCACCCGAAATCTGGCTGACGACGGTTCCGGTCGTCGATCCGGTGCTGCCGACGCTGAGCGCCTGGTTCGGCGCGAATGACGTGGCAAAGCCGGAGCGGCCCTGGGCGATGCCGAATTTGACGCCGCTGCCGCTGGCAATCGTGCTGAGATTGCTGCCGATCGTGCGCGCCAGTGACCGGCTGACCTCGGCGATGCGAACCTGCAGATTGACTTGCAGCGGTACCGCGGTGCGCAGCCGGTTGATGACGCCGATCTTCGCGGTGTCGGCCTCGCCGGCCTTCATGCCGGGATTCAGCGCGACCAGCACCAGCTTCGCGGCCTCGGCGCTGTCCTCGGGCGAGGCGACGACGCCGGTCAGCATCGCGAACTGGCCGACGACGGTGACCGTCACTTCTGCTTCGGGCATCGCCAGCTTCAGCAATTTGTCGAGCGAACTGATGTTCTGGCTGACCCGGATCTTGGCAGCGTATGCGACCGCGCCGCTGGCGGTCGAGGCAAACACGGTGGCTTCGCCGGCGGCCTTGCCGAACAGGTGAATCTGGCGGGCATTGTCGACATAGACATCGGCGACATCGGGATTGGAGGTCCAGACGGTGGCCACCGGTATTGGCAGAGTGACCAGTTCGCCTTCGCCGATCGACAGCAGCACGTCATGCGTCGGGCGCTGCGTGCCGACGGCCAGCGGCCCGGACATTCGGCCGGGCGCCGCCATTACCGGGTGGAATGGCGCGGGATGAGACGCATGATGACGGGCCGGCATTGCCCGCGCGTGGCCGGTTGCGTTCAAGGCCAGTCCGGCGGCGAGGGCCAGCGGCGCGGCGCTGAAATGGTTGATCCTGGTCTTCATGTCATTCTCCCCCAAATGCGCGCTGCAACGGCTGCATCCCTGACGGCGGGGGCATCCCGGCATTGGCATTGCCGCCGATCGGCTCGACCGAAAGGCTGCTGCCGCGCGCTATTCTCACCACCGGTCCGGTCGGCCTGGTCACGACCTGGATCGAGCCGGTTCGCGCGGCCCTGGCGGATGGCAAAGTGCGGCGGGCAAAGCGCGAGACATCGCCGCCGGTGGAGTACGATGTTCCGCCTTGCATCTGCCGAGCCGGTGCCACGCGGGTCGGTATGCCGCGAGGCAGTCGTAGCGGGCTGCCCGCGATAGCCTTGTCCAGATCGTCCTGGTTGTCCGCCAGCGAGCGCAAGGCCAGGCTCAGCGAACCCAGCGTCTGCGCCACTTCGATCTTTTCGGCGATGGCGGGGGTGACTTCCAGCGTCACGTCATGCGCGGTCTTGACCACGCTCTGCCCGGTGGGCGAAACCTCGGTTTCGGTGGACTGGTCGGTGGCCAGCACGCGCAGGTTGCGCAGCACCGTCTCGGTCAGGCTGAGCGGCAAGGCCGCGGCATTGGACGGGTCGCTGCTCTTGACGGTTTGCGTCAGCATCATGTCGACGTGGTCGCCGGGGAAGATAAAGCCGGCGACGCCGGACATATCCGATACCGGAATGGTGATCGCGCGCATGCCCGGGCCGAGCGTTGCTGCCAGGAAACCGCGATCGCCCGGTGCCACCAGCGCGCCTTGCGTCAGGGGCTGGCCGGCGGTGATCGGATTGCGGACGACCGTGCCGATCAGCTTGGCCTTGTCGGTTTTGCCGTCGACGAAATAGGCGTCCTGCACCATGGTGTTCGGCCAGGCCTGATAAGCGACCGCATCGGCGGTGACGATCGTGCCGACCGG
>CAZZYX010000107.1:6561-8581 GCA_964658485.1 uncultured Acetobacteraceae bacterium
AGGGCGTGCTGCGCGACCAGCACGCGCGGGCCGGTCGGCAGGATGGCGGCTTGCAACGCCGGGGCGCCGTGGCTGGACATCACCCCGCGCACCGCGATCGCGGAGCCCAGCGCGACGACCATCGCGCCCAGCAGCAGCAGCAATTTCTTTTTATCCACGGCAAGTCCCCAAAGACGACAACGCAGGCGAGGTGAGCCGAACTGCGCCGAAACTGGTTAATATATCGCCGGGACGCCCGGCTGTGGGACTACGGGGTGGGCAGGTAATCCGTCGTCAGGACCCATAGTCCCGCCGCCGCGATGGCCACGCCATAGGGGATGGCAATGCGGTCGCGACGGCGCCGGGCGATGTGCCAGCAGGCGAACATCACCGTCAGGACCCCGCCCAGCAGCGCCATGATCGCCAGCAGATCGGCAAACGACGCCGGCCTGATCCACAATGCCAGCGCGGTGAGCAGCTTGACATCGCCGCCGCCCATCGCCTTCAGCGCGAACAGCGCGCACAGCAACGCAAAGCTGCCCGCCGCGACCGCCAGTTGCAGGCCCACGCTAGCCCAGCCCAGCCCACAGGCCCACCAGAACAGCGGCGCCGTCAGCACCAGCGATGCGGTCAGCCAATTGTCGATCTGGCGCCGCCGCAGATCGGTGAACGCCGCGAACAGCAGCGCGATTGCCAAGCCCGACAGCAACGAATACGCAATCCAGTGAGCATGCATCGCCGATCCTCTGATTCAGCGCGGGTTTAGCGGGCATAGTTTAGGAAATGGTTAGGGCGGTACCGGGATGACAGACGGACATTCCCCCACGAATATCGACCGCCGCGCGCTGCCGCCGGGCGCGCGGGAAAGCACCTGGATCGCGCCCGATGGCCAGGCGATACGCCGGATCGATATGGCGGTGGCCGGACTCTCGCGCGGGGCGCTGTTGTTCGTGCCGGGGCGAGGCGATTGCTACGAGAAATACATCGAAAGCCTGAGCGAGTGGCATGCGCGCGGCTGGCAGGTGACGGCGCTCGACTGGCGCGGGCAGGGGGGGTCGGGCCGCGCCGGGCGCGATGAGCGCACCGGGCATGTCGCCGACTTCGCGGTCTGGGTGGACGATCTGGCGGAATTCTGGACGAAATGGCAGGCGGATGCTCCCGCGCCGCACGTGCTGGTAGCGCATTCGATGGGCGGGCATCTGGCGTTGCGCGCGGTGGCCGAGCGGCGGGTGCTTCCCGATGCGCTGGTGCTATCGGTGCCGATGCTGGGCATGGCGGTGCTGGGCCTGCCGCATGGGGCGTTGCACGAACTCGCCCGGCTGATGGCGGGGCTGGGCGATCGTCGCCGCCCGGCCTGGAGCGAAAACGAAAAACCCGGCTATCATGACGAGCGCATGCTGCTGCTGACCCATGACCCCGACCGCTATGCCGATGAGGCATGGTGGCGCACCCGGCGCCCGGAACTGGACATGGGGCCGCCAAGCTGGGGCTGGATGGAACGCGCGCTGGCCTCGATCCGCCTGATCGAACGGCCGGGCAAGCTGGAGGCGGTTACGGTGCCGGTGCTGCTGATCGGCGCGCGTGCCGATGAACTGGTGAGCTATCGCGCAATCGAGCGCGCCGCGGCCCGCTTGCCGCATGGCGAATTACTGAGTTTCGGCAGCGAGGCGGCGCATGAGGTGCTGCGCGAGGTCGATGCGGTGCGCGATGCGGCAATGGCCGGGATCGATGAATTTCTCGACCGCGTGGCTCCGTCGGGCTGATCTGTTGTGGATTGGCAGATTGAGGAGTCGAACAACGCCAGGCCGGCCTGCGCAGCTTCGCCCCGACCGCTCCCCCGTCTACGGCCCCGATCCGCGCGAACCGCGCTTCATCTGGTTTGCCGGCCAAGGCGGCTTCGGCATCCAAACCGCGCCTGCGGCGGCGCGGCTGACGGCGGGGGGCGTTGCTGGGCGGAGGGATGACGGGGAGATTGATTTGGCGCTGTATCGGGCGGGGCGTTTTGGTTAGCGCTCGCAGCTTGTAACACCTGGCACGGTGG
>CAZZYX010000107.1:8591-11933 GCA_964658485.1 uncultured Acetobacteraceae bacterium
GAAGCACGACCCCGGATCAAGTTCGGGGCGACGAAACTGCTATGTTGGCGCCGATGGAAGTACCCCTCGCCCGTGACTAACGCTTTCCCGCCGCCACGGCAGCGTCACTCGCCAACCGGTCCGCGCGTTCGTTTTCGGGGTGCCCGGCGTGACCCTTCACCCATTGCCAGGTAATGGTATGCGGGTGGCTGGCGGCGATCAGTTCGTGCCACAGGTCTTCGTTCAGGACCGGCTTTTTGGCGGCGTTGCGCCAGCCGTTGCGTTGCCAGCCGAAAATCCATTTGGTGATGCCGTCGATGACGTAGCGGCTGTCGGTGTGGAGGGTGACGTCGCAGGGCGAGGTCAGCGCGGCCAGGGCGCGGATCGCGGCGGTCATTTCCATGCGGTTGTTGGTGGTGGCGCGCTCGCCGCCGGACAGTTCCTTTTCGGTGGTGCCCAGGCGCAGGATCGCGCCCCAGCCGCCGGGGCCGGGATTGCCCTTGCAGGCGCCGTCGGTGAAGATTTCGACGTGTTTGCGCGTCATGCCGCGAAAATTCCAGTGTTGGCGGGATCGGCGTAGAATTCCAGCCGCCGGGCAAAGGCCATCGGGTCCTTGCGCGTGACCAGCGCGTCTGGCGGCGTATGCAGCCAGTCATAGGCGCGGGTGGCGAGGAAACGCATCGCCGCGCCGCGTGCCAGCAGCGGCAGGGCGGCGCGCTCGGCCGGGTCGAGCGGACGCACGCTGTCATATCCGGCCAGCAGCGCCGCCGAGGCCGCTGCATCGAAATGACGCCCGGTGGTATCGAAGCACCACGCGGCGTGTGTCACCGCGACATCGAACGCCGTAATATCGGTGCAGGCGAAGTAGAAATCGATCAACCCGGTGACGCGATCGCCCAGCATCAGGACGTTGTCGGGGAACAGGTCGGCATGGATGATCCCGCGCCGCAAATCGCTGGGCCAGTTCGCTTCCAGCACGGCGCGTTCGCGGGCCACCAATTGCCGCAGCCCTGGATCGATCTCGGCCAGACCCGCGACGCCGCAATCGTCCAGCAAGCGATGGCATTGCGCCAGCCCCAGGCTGTTGGCGCGGCTTGCCGGGAAATCGCGCGCGCCCAGATGGACCCGCGCCAGCGCCACGCCGACCGCGCCGGCCTGATCCGGCGTCGGTGCATTGACGCTGAGGCCGGGCAGGAACTCGATCAGCGCCACCGGCTTGCCCGCGACCAGGCGATAGGCGGCGCCGCTGCGATCGTGGATGGTGCCCGGCACCGGACAACCACGATCGGCGAGATGATCGAGCAGGCCCAGGAAAAACGGCAGCTCGGCGATCTCGGTGCGTTCCTCGTACATGGTGAGGATGAAACGCGTGCCGTGGTTTGCCGAACCGGCGGTGTCGATCAGCCAGTTGCTGTTTTGCACCCCTTCGGCGATGCCCTTGGCCGACACCAGCGCGCCGACGTCGAATTCCGCGATCAGGGCCGCCAGGGCCTCGCCGCCCAGTTGGGTATAAACAGCCACGGCGGCGCGAGTTAAATCGTAAGCTGGCGCGGCAGCTTGAAGATCATGTGTTCCTCGGCGTTGATTACCGTTTTTTCGGAAACGTCGCGGAAGGTCGCGATGAAGTCCACCACCTCGCGGACCAGCGACTCCGGCGCGGAGGCGCCTGCCGTCAATCCCAGCGTCGTCACCCCGTCGAGCCACGCCGGATCGATCTCGCTCGCGCGCTGGACCAGCTTTGCCGGGGTGCCGCAGCGATCGGATACTTCGACCAGCCGCATCGAATTGGAACTGTTCGGCGCGCCGATCACGAACATCAATTCGCAATCGGGCGCGATCGCCTTCACCGCGGCCTGGCGATTGGATGTGGCATAGCAGATATCCTCGGCGCGGGGCGCGTTGATCTGGGGATAGCGCGCCCGCAACGCGGCGATAATGTCGGCGGTATCGTCCACCGACAGCGTGGTTTGCGTCAAAAATGCCAATGCGTCTTCGGTGGTGAACGTCAGCTTGTCGACATCGCGGATTTCCTCCACCAGCGTCATCGTGCCTTCGGGTACCTGGCCTAATGTGCCGATCACCTCGGGATGGCCTTCATGGCCGATGAAGATGATGTGGCGCCCGGCTTCCAACTGGCGTTCGGCCTGGCGGTGGACCTTGCTGACTAGCGGGCAGGTCGCGTCCAGCCATTCCAGCCCGCGCGCAGTGGCCGCCGCCGGCACCGCCTTGGGCACGCCATGCGCGCTGAAAATGACCGGCGCGCCGTCGGGCACTTCGTCCAGTTCCTCGACGAAGATCGCGCCCTGGGCCTTGAGCCCTTCGACGACGAAGCGGTTATGGACGATCTCGTGCCGGACATAAACCGGCGCGCCGTATTTCGTGAGCGAGCGCTCGACGATCTCGATGGCGCGGTCGACGCCTGCGCAAAAACCCCTGGGCGCGGCAATCAGGACGCGAAGCGGCGCCATGGGGCGCGGTTCGGCAGGGGCGATGGGAGGTGTTTTGGGAAAGGGAGCATTCATATTGCGCCCTCTAGCGCTTCGCGGCACGGCCCGCTAGGGCGGTTCGACCAAAATCGAGGACCCCAGGATGATCAATCGCGCTCGCCAGACCCGCATTCGACGGTTGGGGGCCGGCCTCTCTCTTGCGGCCGTTGCCTGTGCCGCGCTGGCCGGCTGCAAGTCGCATGGCGAGATCGTCGTCGACGAGGGCGTCGGCATCACCGCGATCCGCACGGCCTGCCCAGCCGTTGGCATCGCCGATTATACCGGTGACATGACCCTGTTCCAGACCGCCGGCTCGCAAGATGCAAGCGCCATCGATGTTACCGCCGCGATGACCGATGTCCGTGCCCAATGCGACCCCGCCGCCACCGACAAGGTCCATAGCACGGTAAGCTTTACCGTGCTCGCCCGCCGCAATGACAAGCATGGTGCGCGCAGCGTGACGCTGCCATTTTACATCACCGTAGTGCGCGGCACGACCGCGGTGATCGCCAAGCGGATCGGTACCGTCACCGTGAATTTTGCCGACGGCCAGGATCGCGCGCAAGCGACCGGCCAGGGTACCGCCCTGATCGACCGGGCCGAAGCTACGCTGCCTGACGATGTCCGCAAGCGCATCACCCTGAAGCGCAAGGCCGGCGAGGCCGACGCCGCGATCGATCCGCTGTCGTTGCCCGATGTCAAGGAAGCCGTCGCGCGGGCGACCTTCGAAGTGATGGTCGGCTTTCAGCTAAACGACGATCAGCTGAAGTACAACGTGACGCGGTAAGCGATACGGGCAGGGTATTTCTGTCCCCCGCCCGCTTGCGGGAGGGGCTAGGGGTGGGCACCTCTTGCTTCTTGCCTCCAAGATCGAGAA
>CAZZYX010000107.1:11943-12155 GCA_964658485.1 uncultured Acetobacteraceae bacterium
CCCACCCCCGGCCCCTCCCGCAGCAGGCGGGAGGGGAGATAGGAACTGCCTTCTAATGTCCGAAACCCTTACCTTGCATGCCGCTTTTGCCCGCGATGTCGGCGCTGCTCTCGATGCGCTGGAACTGGCGGGAACGCTGCCGGCCGGGTTGAGCCGGGCTGCGGTCGCGGTCGAGCCACCGCGCGATCCGGCGCATGGCGATCTGTCCACCA
>CAZZYX010000108.1:0-7223 GCA_964658485.1 uncultured Acetobacteraceae bacterium
AAGTATTGTAATTCGCGATCGTCTTGTTGCCGATATTGTCGAGTGGCTTGATGAAGGTCGCGCTGCCGCCTGAGCCATTGGTCAGCGTTGCCCGCGTGCCGCTGCGGGCATCGCCGGTAATCTGGGTCACGGTATAGCTCTCGTTTTCGGCGAGATTGGCATCGTTAGGCGCCGAAACCGCACCAGCCTGGCGCAGTGCGATCGAATTGGTCGTGCCGCCGACATTGAGCGTGATCCCCGCGCCGCCGTTGGCCAGGGTATTGGTGAACTGGAACTGGTAGGTCAGGTGGGCATTGGCATCGCCGACGTTGTCGATATGAATTTCATAAATGGCATTGGGGTCCATCGTGAAATAGTTGGGCCCGCCGCCAGGAAACTGGAACGGCTGATAATTGGCGATGATCGTGGTGTAGCCGGTGCGGCCGGTCTCATAGCTCTGGAAGACATAGACGTCGGTATTGTCGACCTTGGGCAGCTTGGTGGTATTGGGAGCTTCGCGATGGCTCGACGCCAGCGCGGCGGCGCCGGGCAGTAGACAGGTGGCCAGCGCAGCGGCCGTCAAACTGAGCGCGGTCTTGATATTAGGCATTTTTCTCTCCTGTTGCGAACTGATTAAGAGTTATTAGGGGGTTGCAGTGGGTGATTGTTTGTGGACCAGGCTGGCAAGCAGCGTATCCACGGCGGGTGTCTGGCCTTCTGCGGCGGGGACGGGTTGAGGCATGGCAAACCGGACGGATGCGGGCGGAACCGGGCCGGCCTGCGCAACTGTGGCGGGCACGGGCTGGCCATCGATCAATTGCTGCCAAGTCCATTGGCCGGAGCCTAACCCGAGCACCATTGTCTTGCCGGTAGCACCTGGAACATAAAGCAGGCGCGGACCGCGTTGCAGCTGGCTGCGGCAAACGGCAGAGGCCGCCGTTACCACCTGCGTGACAGCCTGGCGGATCGTGGCGAAAGCCGCCTGCGCGGGCGCCGCTCCCGCTTCGATCCAGCCCGCGTTCCACACCACCACGGCATTGGCGACCGAACGCCGGTCGGCGGGGATCGCGGGCAGCAACCGGCGGACATCGTCGCTCTGGCGCAGCGCCTGTTGCACGGGTTGGGTGAGATCGCAGCCACCCTCGATGGCCACTGGCGCCCCAACCAAGGACAGGTCGGCAATGGGAGAAATTTGCGGCAGGCTTTGCACCGGGTCGATGATGGCCAGATGGATTGGCGGCGCGAGCGCCGGCACGGGTACGACAGTTTGCGCACGGTGAGGGCGGGTTTGCCGCTGCGACTGGTGATCGCCGTCATTGGCGATATCGAATGCAGTCAAGCCAGGCTTTTCGATTGCCGATTTTGGGGATCGGGAGAGCATCACCAACGCGATGACGGCAGCGTGCAACAGCAACACCAGTGCGGCTGCCGACACCCGTTCCGAACGATATCCGCGCCGATCGTGCGATCGTCTCCTGGCGCTGCTCGCCACGGCAGTCGCCCGACGATTCGAGGTTAATGAATTTCCCGCTTTTAGACTTGGAACGACTCGTGGCGGGTACGTAACCATCTAGGTGCTCTCGGCAATCTCAGGGTTAAGATCGGCCAGCTCGTTAATAATACGTTCACTGCGCGTCTTCGGTTTCGTTTTTTTTCGAAGGTATCAAAAAAATTTTCGGACGGGATCAGCATGGTCGTTCAAACGTTGGCTCATCATAAACGGTAGTTAACCGCCAATCATGGCGAAGAAACCGAGCAGCGATCCGGCCCACGATGCGCCCAGGGCGCGGCTAGACCGCCGGCGGCCTGGCGGGAGGTGAAACCAAACCATTTAATCAACGTTACTGTTTCATGATGGCTTTATCCGCGACCGGCAATGAATTTAGCTAACCAGGCGCCCGGCCGCGCCGCCGTTGGCGCGGACGATGATCTTTCTTTCGATATCGAGCAGGTGGCGTCACGCGATTTTGCGGCGATGGCGCGTATCCACCAGCGCTTTGGCGGCAAGCTGTCGGCTATCTGCCTGCGCATTACAGGGAGCAGCGAGAGCGCCGACGACGCCTTGCAGGAAGTTTACGTCAAGCTGTGGAACCGTGCGGCGAGCTATGATCGGCGGCTGTCGCGCCCGATCATCTGGCTAAGCACGCTGGCCCGCAACAGTGCGATCTATCTGGCGCGGGCGCAACGACGCAACCGGACCGGCAGGCTGCTCGGCCATTACGACGAAGTGAATGATAGCTCGCACGTCGACGATTACCTGATCGAGCAAGAACGCCAGTTGAACGCGATCGAGATGCTCGAAACGCCAGGCCCCGAAATGCTCGGCGATCAGCAACACGAACATATTCGCGACACCTATCTCAAGGGGCTGACTTATGCCGATCTGTCGAGGCAGCATGGCATTCCAGTGGGGATGATCAAGAGTCGCATTCACCTTGGCTTGCTGGCGATGAAAAAAGCTCGGAACGTCGATTAGCGGTCGATGGCAGATAGTTTCGATCTTTTGGCCGCAGAGCTGGCATTCGGGTTGCTCGACGACAGCGAGCGGTGCGAGGCAGAGCGATTGCGATCGGGCGACCGCATGTTTGCCGCCAATTTGGTTAAATGGCACTTGGTTGCCGAACAATGGTTGGGGGAATTGCCCGATCATGCGCCATCGCCGGCGCTGTGGGACAGGGTTTCCGCGCTGATTGCGCCATCGCCGGTAGCCGGTAACGATAACGCAATCGCGTTGGCGTCCAGCGTACCGGGTCCGGGGCTATGGCGCCCGTTTGCGCTGGCCGCCAGTGCTCTGGCTTGCCTGTTCGCCGGCCTGTGGCTGTTCCATCAGAGTCCGATGGTGGCGCCCCTGGCACCTGGCTCCGCCGGCCGCTTCAGTATCGCGCAGATCGGTGGCACGGGTGAACCACAGCTCGGCGCGGTGCTGTATGATCGCGATGCCGGAACGCTCACCATCCGGATCGCCGCGATCGCGTCGGGTCCGGCCAGGGTCCCCGAGCTTTGGCTGCTAAACGGCGCGCACCCGCCGTGTTCATTGGGCTTTGCGCAATCCGGCGCGGCCATCCGGGTGCAGGCCAGCGTGCGGCTGAAACGCTCGCTGGTGGGAGGGGCAACGCTGGCGATTACGCTGGAGCGAGTGTCGGCTCACCCGCATGCCGTACCCGGCGGCAAGTTCCTGGGTACCGGAACGATCAGCACTCTTTAGTTGTAGCGCTATTCGTTATGGTCGGCGACATAGCCCGGATGCACCACAAGATAGGGGATTGCGCCCACCAGCAAGGCCACGGCAAGCAGCCAGCTGGTCACGATCCGCACCGCCAGCGCCCAGCCGCGGGTCACGCCCATGCTGGCCGGGACGACCAGCACCAGCGTAGCCAGGATCGGCAGCGTATCGGTGGCGCCAGCCTGGGTGGCGACCACCAGCGGCGCCCAGATCCCGCCGTTGATCGCAAGCGGCAGCGCCAGCCTCGGCCAACGGCGCAACGGTTGCGGAAAATAGACTAACAGGGCGGTGGCGATCAGGCTGACCCAGCAGCCGGCAAACACCCAGCCTGGCGCGGGCACCCGCACCAGCAAGATCGTCACGCCGCAGGCCAATACGCAGGCAACGATCCCGCCCGCCGCGATCCGGCGCCCGACAAAGGCCAGCGCGAAGGCCACGACCGCCAGCAACAGGCCGGCGGCGACCGACCCACCCATTAAACCAGCGCCATGTACAGGAACCAGCCCCCGGCAGCGGCAATTACCGCGCCCATGCCGCGCAATAGCGCTTCTCCGCGCGGTCGATCGCGCAGCAAGCCGATGCAGATGCCAAGGACGTGCAACATTCCCGTCGCCAGCACGAAACCCAGGCTGAAACTGACCGGGTTGGCCATCGACGGCAGTTCCAGGCCATGGGCATAACCGTGAAACAGCCCGAAGATGCCGACGATAACCGCCGCCAGCCAGACCGGGGCACGCCAGCGCCACAGGATCGCGACGCCCAGCACGATAACCGATATCGCGATGCCGATCTCGACCCGCGGAAACGGCACCTGGGCCATTCCCAGTACGCCGCCGAACGCCATCACCGTCGGAAAAACCACCGGCAGCAGATAGATCAGCGGCCGCCCGAGGAACGCTCCCCACAGCCCCACCGAAATCATCGCCAGCAAATGATCGGGCCCTGACAAGGGATGAAGAAACCCGCCGACGAAGCCGAGCGACAACGATTTTGCGCTATGGGCACTGGCCGGGGTCGAGATCGTGGACAGCACCGCGGCGAGGACCATCGTGCCGAAAATTCGCAGACGATTCAAACGAGCAATCCTTGCAACGGTGTGCGCGATGCGCCTACTTGGGGTCGTCGAAAAGGTCTAAAGAGGTGTCGGATCGTGCGCAAGTTCTGGTTTGCCGTGGCAGTCATGCTTGTTTCCGTGCCGGCAGCGGCGCATGATTTCTGGTTGCAGGCGCACCCCTTCGTCATGCCCAAACCCGATCGCGCGCTGATCACGGTACTGGTCGGCCATGGTACGGCGCGTGATCGCTGGGGGGTCGATGCCGGCCATGTCGTTCGCTTTCATACCATCGGACCCGATGGCGATGTCGATCGCAAGGGGGTGATGGCGCTGGGCGCGGTCGGCTACGATGCCATCCTGCCGCTGGCGCGTCCGGGCGCTTACATCGTCGCCATGGAAACCACGCTGACGCCGAGCCAGCTGCCGTTCCTGCGTTTTAACGACTACATCAATTACGAAGGCGACACGCCGGTGATCGAGCAGCGCAAGCGGCTCAACCAGGAACAGGCCGACGGGCGCGAACTGTACAGCCGCCGGGCAAAGACCATCATCCAGGTCGGGCCGGTCGATGCCGCGTCGATCGCGCGGGTGACGCGTCCGCTGGGCATGACGCTGGAAATTGTCCCCGGCAAACATCCGCAGGCATTGTCCAGTGACCGCAACCTGCCGCTGCGAGTATTGTACAATGGTCGCCCGCTGGCCGGCGCGCTGGTCAAGCTCACCAATCTGGATGCCGATGCCGAACCGGTAGCCAAGCTGCGCACCGGCAGCGATGGCAGCGTTATCATGCACATTCCCAAGCCCGGCAAGTGGCAGCTCAATGCCATCTGGTCGGCGGTCCTGCATAACGATCCACGCGCGGATTTTGGCACGACTTTCGCCAGTCTGGCTTTCGCGGTGCCGCAGTAGCAGGCTCAATACACTCCGTTGATCTCGATCGGCAGCCTTGCTCCGGGCGGTTCGAGCAACAGGCTGGGCTGATCCTTGAGGTCCTTCTCCGCGTTCCGCACCCGCTCGTATTTGGCGGCGGCGGCGGCTGAGACATCGGCGGGATCGCGCAGGATCGTCGGCTTTAGAAAGACGAACAGCGTCCGGCGATTTTTTTGCTCGATGTGGCTCTTGAACAGATTGCCCAGGATCGGGATATCGCCCAGCACCGGCACCTGGCTGTTGGTGCGGGTGCGATCGTCGCTGATCAGGCCACCCAGGACGATGGTCTGGCCATCGTCGGCCAGAACCGTGGTCTGGATCGAGCGGCGATTGGTGACGATGTCGGAAGCGCCGGTCACCGCCGCCGCTATCGAGGAAGCCTCCTGGCTGACCTCCAGCCGCACCGTGTCGCCTTCATGCACGCGCGGTACGATCCGCAAGGTGATACCGACATCGGCCCGCTGGATAGTCGTGAACGGCGTCGCGGTGCTGCCGTTGGTCGACGAGCTGTAGCTGCCGGTGACGAACGGCACGTTCTGGCCGACGACGATTTCCGCCGCTTCATTGTCGAGCGTGGTGATGCTGGGTGTCGATAGCAGATTCGCGCGGGTCGATTGGCCCAGCGCCTGGATCAGCGCCCGAAAGCTGCCATTGACACCGAGATCGGCGGTGAACCCGCCGTTCGACAGGGCGGTGGCGGCGGGCGAGCCGACCGCGGCCAGGACCGAGCCGAGCGACAGCCCGAGATTGCTGAACGAGGTGCCGGCGGAGTTGGTCACGCCATTGGCCGCCGCCCCGGTGCCCAGTTGCACGCCGAGCTGTTCGGACAGGTCGCCGTTGATCTCGACGATGGCTGCCTCGATCATCACCTGCGGGCGACGCACGTCGAGCTGGGTAATCAGCGTTTCGATCTGCCGGATCGCTCCCGGCGTGCCGCGCACGACGATGGCATTGAGTTCGGGCGCGGCTTCGACGGCGAGTTCGGGCGTGGAAAAGCCGCCCTGCCCGGCAGAGGACGGCCCCGCCGTGCCGTTTACCCGCTGCGGGTTCATGCTCGATACCGACCCCAGCCCGGACCCGCCGCTGCCCGACGAATTGCTGCCTATCGAGGTGATGCCGGTCGATCCCGTCAGCGAATTGCCGAGCGACGATCCCGACGACGACGATCCGAAACTGCCGCCGCCAAAACTTCCGCCACCGCTGCCGCTTCCCCCGGATTGCCCCCCCAGCGTCTTGGCGACGGGATTGTTGGCCGAGCCTTCCTCACCCATCAACCCCTGCAGCACCGCCGTCACCGATTCGGCGTCGTTGTAGCGCAGCCGGAACACCCGCGTGGTCGGCGCTGCGCCGCCCGGATGGTCCAGGGTATTGGCGACATGGCGTGCTTCGGCGATCAGGCTGGCGTCGCCGCGCACCAGCACGCTGTTGCTGCGCGTATCGGCCACCGCGTGCGGCGCGGCATTGTCGCCCTCGCCGACCATGCCCTGGATCGCCGCCGCCACGTCCTTGGCCGATGCGTAATGCAGGCTGATGGTATCGAAGCCGCCGCCGCCGTTGCGGTCGAGTGCATGCGCCAGCGCGGCGATCCGCTCGACATTGTCGGCATAATCGGTGACGACGATCGCCTTGGGATTGGCGACCATCTCGATACTGCCGAAACTTGCCACCAGCGGCTTGAGCACGCGTAGCGCAGCATCCGGCTCGACCCGGTCCAGCCGGATCATGCGGGTGACGATGCGCCCGCTGGTGGTGCCGTTGCTCGGCTCGCGCGCGGCGTTGGCCTGGGGGATGATCCGCCAGGCGCGGCCATTGCGCACCACCGCAAAGCCTTGCCCGCGCAGCACTGCGGCGAACAATTGCCACACGCCCTCCGGGCCGAGCGCCCTGGTCGATACCACCGTGACCGTACCCTTGACCGCCGGATCGAGGATGATGGTACGCCCCGTGATACGCGAGACCTGTTGCGCGACATCGGCGATATCGACATCGCGCAAATTGACCACGACCGCCCCCGGCGCCGCCGCGCCGGGCACAATC
>CAZZYX010000108.1:7233-11890 GCA_964658485.1 uncultured Acetobacteraceae bacterium
GCCGGCGCCGGGGGCGCTTGGGCCGAGGCGGATACGGTCGTCAACAGCGAGAACATGGTCGCCTGGGCGAACCGCGATACAAATGGCATGTCCATCCCCTAATGTATTGCCAGGCGCAGCGACACCCGGTTGCCGTTGCGCAGCACGACTACCTGGGCGCTACCGCCATGCAGAGCCGCGCCGCCGAGATCGCGCGCAATCATGTCGGCGCTCATGCCGGCGGCGACCGGCGACCCGTTGACTTGCTCGACGATGTCGCCGGGCTGGAGTCCGGCGGCCAACAGCACGGCGGGCGCCGAGTTGGTGATCTGAAAGCCGGCGGATGCAGGCGTCTCCACGATATGGGGTGCAGGGACAGGGCCAGCCGCCCCGATCGGGACAAATCCCGCGCCCTTGCCGGCGGCGCTCATGGTAGCTGTGGACGGACCGCCTGCCGTGGGACTGAAGCCGACAGTCTGCAGCCCGTGCGGGGTGCGCAGGATGACCTGATCAGCCTCGATCGTGTCGACCACGCCGCCGCCGAGCGCCGCGCCGATGCCATAGCTTACCACCTTGCCGTCCGGGCCGGCGATCAAGGCCGCCGATCCGGACGCCGGGATGGCCAGCAGGATACCCTTGAGGTGCAGGGAGCCATCGCCGGCGGTGTCACTCGCCGCCTCGGCGTTACCGAACGGCGCCAGTGCGAGCAGGCCGCCGATATCGGCCGGATCGCTGGTGCCACCGGCTGCCGCCGCCGCAACCGGGGCCGCGCCCGAATAGCCCGCCAACCGCCAGGTCAACCCGGCCAGCGCCACGCCGACCGAGACCACCACCAGCGCGGTGAACAGGTCTATCCCGAAACGAACCTGCCGCATGTTCATGCGGTAATGGTGCCCGCATCGACGAAGCCGCGCAAGCTGACGGTGGGGGAGGGGTCGCCGGGTGCGCGTACCTCGATCACGATCTGGCGCAGGTCGGGGTCGTCGCTCGCTTGCAGCAGGCGGCGGATCTGCCAGTGCCAGGCGAGCATGGTTACGTCGCGGCCCTGATCCGGTAACCCGGCTGCAGCTTCGGCCAGCGCGTTCTCGGCGACCCACTGCGCCGCCGCACGCCGCTCCAGTCCGCGCACCGTGTCGATGTGCGCCTCGGCCGCAGCGACGACGCCGACTGCCGCTATCGCCAGGATCGCCATCGCAACCATGGCCTCGATCAGGGTGAAGCCGCGCTCCCGAGTGTCGGTCAAGGCCGGCCTCCCGTACCCACCACCAGCCGCGCGCGCATGCCGTCGAAAGCGACCGTCCAGTGTTGGGTGCCGCGATTCAGCGTAACCGCAAACGGCCGGCCGGAGGTATCGGCGTCGAGCGGCAGCAATGTGCCGTCCGGTGGAACCGAAAGCTGCATTCCTGCGGGAAGTTTGTGCTCATCGTCGAGACCGCTCAGCCTGGTCGGCTGCCACGACAGGCCGGCATCGCTGCGTTCCATCACCGCATAGCTGGTCGGCGTCACCGCCAGCGCCAGCGAGCGATCGCCGATCATCGCTTCGTCGGCGGCGAGTTGCACACGGGCCAGCAGGCGCTGTGCCTCGGCCTGGCCGTTGCCGTCATGACCCCCGCTCATCGCCAGCACGGCGGTAGCGGTGGAAATGCCGATGATCGCCAGCACCACCAGCATTTCGACCAGGGTCAAGCCGCGCTCCGCCTTTGGAACATCCAGATCCTCCCCCGGCTGACGAGAATTTGGCGAGCGCTGAGCGACACGGCGCCCGACCAGGCCAACCATGCTCAATTACCGGACAGGACCAGGTCCTTGTCGAGACCGTCGCCCCCCGGCTTGCCGTCCTTGCCCAGCGAAATGATCTCGTAGCCGGAGCCGTTCGCTGCCGGTGCATGATAGATATAAGGCCGGCCCCAGGGGTCGGTCGGCACCTGTTCGAGATAGCCGTTGGTCGCCCAGTTCGTCGGGATGGCGCCGGTGGTGGGGCGATGCGCCAGCGCGGCCAGGCCCTGCTCGGTGGTGGGATAATCGCCGTTATCCAGGCGGTACAGCTTGAGTGCCGCCGCGATCGTGCGTTGGTCGGTCTGGGCCAGCGTCACTCGCGCCTGATCGGGTCGGCCGATGATATTCGGCACGATCAGCGCCGCGATCAAGGCGATGATCGCCAGCACCACGATCATCTCGATCAGCGTGAGCCCAGCTTCGTTGCTGCCAAGCTCACGCGGCGGCGGCGACCGGTCGCGGGCGGCAGGAAGCACAGTTAGCGTTTGGATTTCTGCCATCTTCGCAGCTATATAAAGGCTTCTGATGTTAAATCCACAGACTCTATCGCTTGCTGCACCTGATGATCGCCTGGCCCCTCGGCGCAGCGCAAGCGGGGTCTGGTCGCTCGATGGCGACCAGCTGGAGAATATCGAGGAATCTACGGAAGGCCCGGCAACAGTGCTGGTGCGCAGCGAGCAGATCCTGTTGCTCGCCGTGCCGTTGCCGCCGCTGGCGTCCGTGATCCGCCGCCGCGAGGCGCTGCCGTTCGCGATCGAGGAGCATATCTCCGAGCCGCTTGACCTGGTGCATATCGCGCTGGGGGCAGAAGCGCAGCCGGGGGTGTGGCTGGCCGCCGTGGTCAGCCATGCGCTGATGATGCAATGGCACGGCCACCTGATCGCAGCAGGATTGGAGCGCGCGCGACTGGTTCCCGATGTCATGGCGCTGCCGGTTCCCGGCGCGGGCAGCTGGTCGGTCGACGTAGCGGGCGCACGGGCTATGGTCCGGACCGGCGACGGCGGCGGTTTTGCGGTACCGCTGGCGCTGCTCGATACAGCGTGGCGCGCCGCTGGCGAGCCGGCCTGCATTGCCTATGGCGGGCCGCTGCCCCCCCATTTTGCCGCTGTCCCGGCGACATTCGAACAGGAAACCATGGCGGCGCGGCTGCTCATGCCAGCGATCGACCTGCGCCAGGGCCGCTATGCCGCGCCGCGCCGCGCGGTCCACCCGCTATGGCAGCGCATCGCGCTCGTCGCCGGGCTGGGGGCGCTGGCACATGGTGCCATCGCCGTCGCCGACACCATCGCGCTCGCTCATCTGGCGCAGCAGCGCGGCGCGCAGGTTCGCCTGCTGGGCGCCAGCCTGCAACCGCCGGTCGAAATCGGGCCGGACCTGGGCGATGCCATCGTCGCGCTGACCCCGGATGCCGCGGCTACCGGCTCCAGCCGTTTCATGACCCTGTTGTCGCGCAGTGCCGCTGCGCTGGCGGGCGCGCAGCCGGCGGGCGCGCCCACGGCGGTCTGGCGATCGGTATCGTTCGACGGCGCCGCGGGAACGCTGACGATCGAGCTGGAAACAGACAACATCGCCGATCTCCAGCGCATGGCGCAGGCGCTGACCGGTGCGGGGCTGAGCGCCCAGCCGGGGTCGGCCTCGACTCAAGGCGGCAAGGCGGTGGGCAGCTTCGTGGTGCGGCCGATATGAACGGCCCCCGCATCCCGGACACGTGGCGCCGGATCGACCTGACCGCGTTGCAACCGTGGTGGCAGCGGTCGCGGGGCTGGTGGAGCCAACGCAGCCTGCGCGAACAGGTGCTGATCGGCGGGCTGGCCGCAGTCGCGATTTTCGCGCTGTTGCTGGTCGGGGTGATTGTGCCGCTGCGCAGCGTCCGCGCGTCCGCCTATGATAATCTTCATGACGCCGCCTTGCTCGATGCGCAGTTGCGCCAGGGTGGTGCCGGCCAGAATGGCGGATTTGGCCAGCACGCGGCGATCCGCCACGGCACCCCGTCCGCAATCCTGACCGACAGCGCGGCCGCGGCACGGCTGTCGATCCAGCGGATGGAGCCGGACGGCGGCAATACCCGCGTCGAACTCGGCGATGCGCCCTTCAACCAGGTCGTGACCTGGCTTGCCGATGTCGAGCGCAACAGCCGGCTGCGCGTCCAGCAGGCGCAGATCGATCGCAAAGGCGCGCCTGGAACCGTCAGTGCCAGTTTCGTGTTCTCCGGGTGATGGAAGACACAGCCCCGATCGCGGATCCGACGCTCGATTACAGCTTCGCTCGCGAAAATGGTGCGCTGGTGACGATGGAAGATGGCCGCCCGGTCTGCCTCCATCGCCCGGGGGCGCCATTGGCCGGGCTGCTCGAAATCCAGCGCTGCCATGGCGCAATGCCGTGGCGCGCGGTCGAAACCGCTACGTTCGACACCATCCTGCAAGCGCAATATCGCGAGAATACCAGCGTCGCCGCCGGGGTCGCCGCTACTGACGATGTCGATCTGGCATCGCTGGCGGACAGCGCCGCGCAGGTCGATGACCTGCTCGACAACCGCGACGATTCGCCGGTGATCCGGCTCATCAACGCGCTGTTGCTCGAAGCGATCCGCGAAGGTGCATCGGATATCCATGTCGAGACACAGGAACGGCGGCTGCTGGTCCGCTTTCGCATCGATGGCGTGCTGCGCGAAAAGATAGAGCCGAAGCGGGCGCTGGCGCCGCTACTGGTCAGCCGCATCAAGGTCATGGCGCGGCTCGATATCGCCGAAAAGCGGGTTCCGCAGGACGGTCGGGTGTCCTTGCGTATCGGTGGACACGAAATCGATGTGCGCGTCTCGACCATCCCGACCCAGCACGGCGAGCGGGTGGTGATGCGGCTGCTCGATCGCGGCTCGGTCAAGCTGGAGATCGCCAGCCTGGGC
>CAZZYX010000109.1:0-10441 GCA_964658485.1 uncultured Acetobacteraceae bacterium
ACGCCAACCAGTTTATCTATACCGTCACCATCCCCGGCTGTTCGACCCCCGGGCGAGTGTTCGTCGGCCAGCGCGAGGAAGCTTTCGCGGTCAATCTGGGGCCAACATTCGATCTGGTCAATTACGTCCCGATCGAAGGTGACAGCGCGCCCTTTGCCGGCGACGGCAAGGGCTTCCCCGGCGGCATCACGCAAAGCCGCACGAACGACGATCTGGTCGGCAAGTACAACATCACGTCGCTGGCGCTGGAACTGCCCACCAGTTGCATCGTCGGCACCGGCAATGGCGTGATCGGGGTATGGGCCACCGCCAGCCTGCCGCAGGCGAAAGTGCTCAACCCCAACCCGACCTACGTCAAGCCGGACGCCAATGGCGGCGCCTACGTTCAGGTCTCGCGGCTGGGCATGCCACTGGTCAACGAACTGGTGATCGGGCTGAAGGACAAGGATATGTTCAACGGCTACACCCCGTCGCAGGATTCGGCGTTCGCGAGCTACGTCACCAATCCGACTTTCCCGGCCCTGCTCGACGCTCTGTTCCGTACCCCGGTCAATTCGACGCTGGGCACCAACATCGCCAACCTCGCGCCGAATAATTTCCCGCGTAACGATCTGGTGGCGGCCTATCTGACCGGTATCAAGACGCTCAACCAGATGTCCACGGTCACCGCGTCGGAAATGATCCGCCTTAACACGGCGGTGGCGCCGACCCCGATGGCCTCGCAAAAGTCCTATGGCGTCGTGGCCGACGATTTGGCCGGCTTCCCCAACGGGCGTCGCCCCGGTGACGATGTCGTCGATATCACCCTGCGCGTCGCCATGGGCAGGTTGTGTTATCCCGTCCCGATCAACGGTGTCCAGACCGACCTCGGCCTGTGCACGACCGCTAATGCGCCTGTCGGCAATGTCGCCTTCACCGATGGCGCGCCGATTTCGGCACGCGACCTGCAACCGGCATTTCCCTATCTGAATCCGCCGATCCCCGGATCTCCGCATTCCGCGCGCGATGCCGTCGCCACCACCCCCGCCCAGCCATAAGGGATCATAGATCATGCGTTTCAATATGTATCACAAGGTCGGTGCGGTAATCCTGCTGACCGCTGTCCTCGCCGCTTGCGGCGGTAACGGCAATCCCGTCACGCAAAACCCGGTCACGTCCGGGTCGCTGGAAAGCAAATTCGGCAGCGAATTCGCGGCAATCTTCGATGCCTCCAGCACCGCCCAGCCGGCAACCCTGGACAACAACTCGGTGCCGCCATTGCAACCTGCCGACAAACCGGTGACGTTCCCGAGCTAAGCTGTCTCTACTCCCCTTCCGCCTGCGGCAGGGGAGTAGGGCGCAGTTCAGTTCACTTGCCCCGATGGTTCCAGGGGAAACAGGATCGGGGCGATGTCGATCCCTTCTTCCAGCAGGTCATGGGCTTCCTGGGGAGAGGCCTTGCCATGAATCGGCGCGTGATCCTTGTCGCCGTAGTGCATGGCTCTGGCATCGTTGGCGAATTTTTCGCCAACCCAGCACGATGTCTTGAGCGCCTCTGCCTGCATCCGGATATAGGCCTGCATCATCGCGGTAGCTTCGGGTGGAAGCGCAACTGGTCGATCGCCGCCTGACGGTACGGTCGTCGCAACGGTGGCAGTGGGCTGGTCGGGACGCAACCCGACGACCTGATTGCCCTTGCGGGTGAGATTCGGCGCCATTGGCGCCTTGAAAACATCTGTGGAATGGCATTGCGGGCAGTTGACCAGTCCACGATGCTGTTGCGCGTTGAATTCATCGGACGAACCGAACCAACCTTCGAAACGGTGTCCATGAGCGCGGCATTCGAGATCGAACACTATCATGCTGCGGTTTGATCCACGAATTTCCGATTACCTGGCAAGCTCCGCTTGTTGACCAGACTGGGCAACTGCCGCCTCACGTCGCTGATGCGCTGCGGATCGATATCGCAAAATCCGACTTGTCCACCCGAATCCTCGGCGTCTCCCATATCCAGCATAACGTCGCCCCACGGATCTACCACCAGGCTGTGGCCATACGTGCTGCGGCCGTCTTCGTGCCGGCCCACCTGCGCCGCGGCCACGACATAGGCGCTCGCCTCGACCGCGCGCGCGCGTTGCAGCAAGTGCCAATGCGCCGCACCGGTGGGCACGGTAAACGCGGCGGGAATGGCGATGACATCGCATCCGGCCTGCCCCAGCGCCTCGAACAGCGCCGGAAAGCGCAAATCGTAGCAGATCGTCAAGCCCAGCAGTCCGACTGGAGTGGCCACTGTCACCACCGCATCGCCGGCGGCATAGGCCGATGATTCACGCCAGCTTTCCCCCGTTGCCAGATCGACGTCGAACATGTGAATCTTGTCATAGCGGGCCACGATTACGCCATGATCATCGATCACGAACGCGCGATTGGCCCAGCGCCCATCATCCCGCGCCACCGCGAGCGAGCCGATCGCCACCCACATGCCGGCGTGCGCCGCCGCAGCGCGAACCGCCGCCAGCACCGGATCGGCATCCTCGCTGACGATATGCGCCCCGCCGCGCACGCGATTGCGATCGATCAGCCCGGACATCTCCGGCGTGAACAACATCACCGCGCCGCCGGCCTTTGCCGCGTCGATCGCCGCGGCCAGCGTGGCGGCATTGGCCCGGGGATCGATCCCCGAGGTCATCTGCAACAGCGCAATACGCTGCAATGACATTACCGGCCCAGCATCGCATCGAGCTTGCCGGCCCGATCGAGCGCATGCAGCTCGTCGGAGCCGCCGATGCAGATGTCGTCGATGAATATCTGTGGCACCGTCCTGGCCCCAGGTGCGCGAGACTGCATTTCAGCACGCTTGGCGGTGGTCATGGTGACGTCGTGCTCGGTGTAGGCCACGGCTTTGCCATCGAGCAGCGCCTTGGCCCGGACGCAGTAGGGGCAGCCCCATTGGGTATAGATTTCGACCTTGGCAGTGGTCATGTTTATCCTTCATCGCTGGCCCGTGGCGCTAATTTTTCAAAAGCACCGGGTCTTGAAAACCGCTTTGCCTACCATATCTCCGCTCTCGTGTCATGCGCCACCAAGGGCATGACACTGCGGGAGTGCCGGCAGGACCCCCACATTGATAAATTGCTCATATGAGGATTTTGCCATGACTCGTTTCGATTTTACCCCCTATCGTCGCAGCACCGTCGGTTTCGACCACCTGTTCGATCTCCTGGAAAACCAGGCGCGGGCCAGCAGCAGCGACAATTATCCCCCGTTCAATATCGAACGTCGCGGCGAGGATGCCTATCGCATCACACTGGCGGTCGCCGGGTTCAAGTCGGCCGACATCGACATCACCGCGCAGCAGAACCTGTTGGTCGTACAGGGCCGCAAGCCCGAGGAAACCGGCGGTAACACCGGCCAGTTCCTGCATGTCGGCATTGCCCAGCGCGGGTTCGAGCGTCGCTTCGAGCTTGCCGATTTCGTCCGGGTCGAGAACGCCGCGCTCGAAGACGGCTTGCTGCTGATCGACCTGTTGCGCGAGGTTCCCGACGCGATGAAGCCGCGCAAGATCGCCATCGGCGAAACGGCGCCGCTCAGCGTCGTCGAAGGCAGCGAAACCAGCAAGGCCGCCTGATCATAAGGCCCACCTGACGATCAGTTAATGACTGTCAGATAATGACTGAGGGTGGGCCGGGCGGCTCACCCTCATTATCTACACCAACCGCGCCTGCCGCAAAGCGGCAGCGATAAATCCGGCAAACAGCGGATGCGGGTCGAACGGCCGGCTTTTCAGTTCGGGATGAAACTGGACCCCGACGAACCATGGATGATCGGGGCGCTCGACGATTTCGGGCAACAGGCCGTCGGGCGACATGCCCGAAAATACCAGCCCGCCACGTTCCAGCGCCTCGCGATAATGGCAATTCACTTCATATCGATGACGGTGGCGTTCCCAGATGCGGGTCGCGCCATAGATCGACGCGACATGGCTGTTATGCGCCAGGTCGGCAGGATAAGCGCCCAGCCGCATCGTCCCGCCCAGGTCTCCGCCATCGGCGCGTGATTGCAAGCCTTCGGCGCTCATCCATTCCGTGATGATGCCGACCACCGGTTCGGACGTTTCGCCGAATTCGCTCGACGATGCGCCGGCAATACCGACGTTCCGCGCCGCTTCGATACAGGCCATCTGCATGCCGAGACAGATCCCGAAGAACGGCACCTGGCGCTCGCGGGCGAAGCGCACGCTGGCGATCTTGCCCTCGGTGCCGCGTTCGCCAAAGCCGCCGGGCACGAGAATGCCGTGCATCGGTTCCAGATGCGCCGCGATTTCGTCGTCGTCCTTCTCGAAGATTTCCGCATCGATCCAGCGAATGTGAACCTTGACGCGATTGGCCAGCCCGCCATGGACCAGCGCTTCGTTCAGCGATTTATAGGCGTCCGGTAGCCCGACATATTTACCGACGACGCCGATCGTGACTTCGCCTTCGGGGCGCTGGTAGCGATCGACGATATCGCCCCATACCGCCAGGTCGGGCTCGGGGGCGGTCAGGCCGAAATGGTGCAGCACCTGATCGTCCAGCCCCTCGGCATGATATTGCTGAGGCACGGCATAGATATTGGCGGCATCGAGCGCCGGGATCACCGCCTCGGGCCGGACATTGCAGAACAGCGCGATCTTGGCGCGGTCGCTGGCCGGCAACGGCTTTTCGCAACGGCACAGCAGCATGTCCGGCTGGACCCCGAGCGCGGTCAATTCGCGCACCGAATGCTGGGTCGGCTTGGTTTTCAGTTCGCCCGCCGCCGCGATATAGGGCACCAGCGTGACGTGGACCGAACAAGTGAGTTCGCGCCCCAGTTCGTTGCGTAACTGGCGCAGCGCCTCGATGAACGGCAGCCCCTCGATATCGCCGACCGTGCCGCCGATCTCGCATAATACGAAATCCAGGTCGTCGGTATCGGCCCGGGCGAATTCCTTGATCGCATCGGTAACATGCGGGATGACCTGAACGGTCGCCCCCAGATAATCGCCGCGCCGTTCCCGCGCGATGATATCGCGGTACACCCGCCCCGAGGTGATATTGTCCGCCTGGCGTGCCGAAACCCCGGTGAAACGTTCGTAATGGCCCAGATCGAGATCGGTCTCGGCGCCATCGTCGGTGACGTAGACCTCGCCATGCTGATAAGGGCTCATCGTGCCCGGATCGACATTGAGATAGGGATCGAACTTGCGAATGCGGACGCGGTAGCCGCGGGCCTGCAACAGCGCCGCGAGCGATGCTGCCATCAGCCCCTTGCCCAGGGATGATACCACGCCGCCGGTGATAAAAATGAACCGCGTCATGGGAGTTGAGCCTTAGCTGCTGAATGTGACACTAGACAAGCGCCGTGGCCGTCAGCCCGGTTGCAAATCCACAGATTTAATTGGGCAACAGCTTGATCGGCTCGACCCGGGAGCCTCGCAACCGTCAGTCAGGAATATCGCGCAGTTGCGAACCCTGCGCGATCTACTTTTTCGCGGCGCCGCCCAGCGGATCGACGGGAACCGATGGCGCGGGAGTAGCGGCATGGGTGGCTGGAGCCGTAGCCGGCGCTGCCGTCTGGGCGGCGCCGGCCAGCGGATCGACCGGCGCGCTGCGCACCAGCGAGGTATCCACGGTCTGGCCGATGCTGGCGCGGACCGCCATCGCCGCCAGGATGATGCTGAGCACCACGAACAGTGTCGCCAGCACGCCGGTAGCGCGCGTCAGGAAATCCGCCGCGCCGCGGGCCGACATCAGCCCGGTCGGGCTGCCGCCCATGCCGAGGCCCCCGCCTTCCGATTTCTGCATCAGGATCACCCCGACCAGAGCGGCGGCGATCAGCGCCTGGACAACGGTAAGAAAGATAAACATGCAGGCAGGCCCTCAAGGCGTTTTGATCCGGACGTGATCCGACGATTGAGGCGCATCTAAGCCCGCAAGGCCGCAAGTGCAAGACAGCTCCGGCGGTCCTACGTTTCCAGAAACATGTTGGCGGCATTGATGATCGCGGCAAAGCTTTCGGCGGACAGGCTGGCTCCGCCGACCAAGGCCCCCGAAACTTCATCGGCGCGCAACAATTCTTCGGCATTGGTCGCGTTGACCGATCCGCCATAAAGAATGCGAACACCGGCCCCATCCTCGCCATACGCAGCCAGCAAATGCGCGCGGATCGATCGGTGCATGGCGGTGATATCCGCGACTGTCGGCACCAGGCCCGTGCCGATCGCCCAGACCGGCTCGTACGCAACCGACAGCCGGGCAGCCGCGCCGTGGCTTCGCGGCAGCGAGCCGTCCAGTTGGGCCATCACCACGGTTTCGGCCAGCCCCGAAACGCGTTCATCCTTGCTCTCGCCGACACACAGGATGACAGACAGGCCAGCGGCAAACGCGGCCTCCGATTTTTCGCGCACGGTCTGGTCGTCTTCGCGATGCCGATCGCGCCGTTCGGAATGGCCGACGATTGTAAAACGCGCGCCGGCGTCGGCCGCCATGGCTGCCGACACATCGCCGGTAAAGGCTCCGCTGACACAAATATGGACATCCTGCGCGCCCACGGCCAGTTCCGGCACCGCTTCGACCATCGGATGCAACAGCGTGAAGGGTGGCGCGATAGCGACATCGACATTGGGATAACGGGCCGCCGCGCGGCCGATCGCCCGAGCCTCGCTGAGCATGGCGCGGGTGCCATGCATTTTCCAATTGCCGACGATGTAAGGCCTGAGCGCCATGAGAATTCCTGCGTTATGGTATGGCCTCGCGCAACCGAATCCTGCCGGCCCCGAGATCGCGCTGCCACTAGGCGAGCGCAGGCCGGCTTGTCAAAAGCTGTGGTCGATGCGCGGGGCCGGGACAAGCGATTCCCGCCCGCTTGCGGCAGAGGAGAAGATGGCCCACTTTCTTATGCGGTGCTGCTTCCTTGCGACTTGCCGCATTGCCGATTACAGCGCGCCGCGAAGCTCCCTTCAGGCGAAACGGGGCAATTCGAGCTAGCGAACCGATAATGCTGCAATTTTTCCGCTCTTTTTTCACATCCAGGCTTGGCATCGCGGTGACGCTGGTGCTGGTGGGCCTGATCGCGCTGGCCTTTGCCGCGGGCGACGTCGCCAGCAGCGGCAGTTTCGGCGGAGTGGCCGGCGGCGACCGCGCCGCCACGGTAGGCAATCACCCGATCAGCACAGCGGACCTGGGCAAGGCCCTGACCCAGAATCTCGACCGGGCGCGCCAGCAATCTCCCAATCTGACGATGAAGGCCTATATCGCCGGCGGCGGCATGGACGCTTCGCTTAACCAAATGATCGAGCGTACCGCCATTGCGATGTTCGGTGAAAAATACGGCATCGTCGCCGGCAAGCGGCTGATCGACAGCGAGCTGGCGAAGATCCCCGGCCTGCAAGGGCTGGATGGCAAATTCAGCGATGCGACCTATCGCCAAATGCTCGCCCAGCGCCAGTTGACCGATGCCGGGGTGCGCGAGAGCATCGCACAAAGCCTGATCGCGCGGCAGGCGCTGCGCCCGGCTCAATACGGCGCCGTCATCCCGGCCGACGTGGTCATGCGCTATGCCGAGGTTCTCAAGGAAAATCGAATTGGTGCCGTCGCGCTGCTACCGGCTGCGGCCTTTGCGCCCGCCGCTACGCCATCCGATGCCGAGATCTCCGGTTTTTACGCCAGCCATCGCGCCGCCTTCGTTCGCCCGGAAACCCGCGTGCTGCGCTACGCCGTCTTCGGTGATGCCGCGGTGAAAACGGTGCCGGTGCCGACTGACGCGGAAATTGCCGCTAGTTACGCGGCAAACAAGGCGCAATATGCCGCGTCCGAGAGCCGCCGTATCACCCAGCTGGTCGCGCCGACGCAGGCCGCGGCGCAGGCCATCGCCGACGAAGCGAAAGGCAAATCGCTGGAAACAGTCGCCATCGGCAAGGGGCTGAGCGCCGGCTCCATGGGTCTCGTCACTCAGGCCGCACTGGCCGATCAAAGCTCGGCGGATGTGGCCGCCGCAGCCTTCGCCGGCAAAAAAGGCGTGCTGGTCGGCCCCATCAAGGGTCCGCTCGGCTGGTACCTGCTGCGTATCGACGCTGTCGAGGACAAGCCGGCGCGCACACTGGAACAGGCACGCGCCGATATCGCGGCAAAGCTGAGCGCCGACCGGCATCGGGCGGCGCTAGCCGACCTGACCGCCAAGATCGACGACCGGCTGGGCCAGGGCTATGCGCTGACCGATGCCGCCAAGGACCTGGGTCTGCCATTGCAGGCCACGCCGCCGATTACCGCCGATGGCCATGTCTTCGACGCGCCCGCTGCGACGCTCCCCAAGGAACTGGCTCCGCTGCTCAAAACGGCTTTTACCATGGACCGCGAGCACCAGCCGCAATTGGCGGAAGTGGACCCTGGCAAGACCTATGTGATCTATGATGTCAGCCAGATCACCCCGCCCGCGCCCGCGCCCCTGGCGCAGATAAAAGGCACGGTCATAGCTGAAATGGCGCTGGAGCAAGGTGCGGCCGCTGCCCGTCGCGCTGCCCGCAAGCTGCTGTTGGAGGTGCGCAAGGGAGCCGACCTGGCGACCGCGATGAACGGGCTGGGAGTCAAGCTGGCGCCGCCTTCGCCGGTGTCGTTCAGCCGTGAGCAGCTTGCCGCGATGGGCCAGAACGTCCCGGCACCGTTGTCGCTGTTGTTTGGGATGGCGCCGAACACGATCAAGTCGATGGTCGCACCGCGCAACCAGGGCTGGATCGTCGTCCAGCTGAAGCAAATCCAGTATGTCGCGCTGGCCCCTACCGACCCGCTGCTGGCAGCAGCGGCGACCGAGCTGGGACAGATGACCGGCAATGAATATGCCGAGGAACTGGGCCTGGCGATGCGGGAGGAAGTAGGCGTCACCCGCAATCCCGTGGCGATCAAGGCGGTTGCCGCGCAAGCGGTCGGCGGCAACTGAGCGGCGTCCGGTGATGACGCCACCCACCGGCACCCGGCCCGATAATGCAGGCCCGGATAATGCCGATGCGGCCCGGGCCGATCTCGCCCATGGCCGAGCGACGCTGGTGTGGCGCCGGCTGATTGCCGACACCGAAACCCCGGTGGGCGCAGCGGTCAAGCTGATCCAGCCGGGCCGGGGCGATTTCCTGCTTGAATCGGTGGAAGGCGGCGCCGTGCGCGGACGCTACAGCCTGCTGGGGATCGACCCCGACCTGGTGTTTCGGGCGGACGCGCATGAGGCCACCATCAACCGCCGCTGGCAGCACGACCGCGACGGCTTCGCGGTATTGCCCGGCGATGCGCTGAGCGAATTGCGCGGGCTGGTCGCGGAATGCCGTATCGACGTGCCGCCCGTATTGCCGCCGGCATTAGCCTGCCTGGTCGGCTATTTCGGTTATGAAACGATAGGGTTGGTCGAAAAGCTGCCCCGCGCGATAGCCAGCGCGCTTGAATTGCCCGATATGCTATTTGTGCGCCCGACCCTGATCCTGGTGTTCGACCGTCTGGGCGAAGAACTGTTCGCGGTAGCACCGCTTTGGCCTTCGACCATGACCCCTGCCCGCCAGATCGACGCGGCGCGGGATCGCATCGACGACGCGCTTCGCCGGCTTTCCCGACCGGCACCGGCGGCTGTCCGGTCCACCGCGCTGCCCACCCCACAGCTCGCCCCAACCATGCCGGGCGAAGCCTATCGCGCGATGGTGATGAAGGCCAAGGACTACATCGATGCCGGCGATATCTTTCAGGTGGTGCTGGCGCAGCGTTTCACCTGCCCGTTCACGCTGCCGCCGCTGGCGCTGTACCGCGCGTTGCGCCGGGTCAATCCCTCACCGTTCCTGTATTTCCTCGACCTGCCCGGCTTTGCGCTGATCGGATCGTCGCCGGAAATCCTGGTGCGGGTGCGCGATGGCGAAGTGACCATCCGGCCGATCGCCGGCACCCGGCCACGCGGCAAGACGCCGCAGGAGGACGAGGCCAATCGCGTCAGCCTGCTGGCCGATCCCAAGGAGCGCGCCGAGCACCTGATGCTGCTCGACCTGGGTCGCAACGATGTCGGGCGGGTCGCGGCCAAGGGCACGGTGCAGGTCACCGAAAGTTACAATGTCGAGCGTTACAGCCACGTCATGCACATCGTCAGCAACGTCACCGGGCAGTTGGACACCGGACGGCACGACGCCATCGACGCGCTGTTCGCCGGTTTTCCGGCCGGCACGGTCAGTGGCGCGCCCAAAGTCCGCGCTTGCGAGATCATCGCCCGGCTGGAGCCGGAAACACGCGGGGCCTATGCCGGCGGGGTCGGGTATTTTGCCCCGGATGGTTCTGTCGACAGCTGCATCGTCCTGCGTACCGCGGTGATCAAGGACGGGGTCATGCATGTCCAGGCCGGCGCGGGCATCGTTGCCGATTCTGTCCCCGAATATGAACAGCGCGAGTGCGAAGCCAAAGCCGGCGCGCTGTTCGCCGCCGCCCGC
>CAZZYX010000109.1:10451-11779 GCA_964658485.1 uncultured Acetobacteraceae bacterium
CAGCGAAGCAGATTTCGGACAGTAGCTTGACGCTGTGCGCATAGCGATTATTCTCGCAAAATGCGTATCTTCCTAGCTTCGCTCGCCGTCTGTCTGGCACTTGCCACGCCTGTTGCTCGTGCCCAACCGGTCACCGATTGGGCAGCGCAAACCCAGCAGCGCGACATCGTACTGAAGGATTTCCGCTTCGCCGATGGCGAAATCCTGGCACAACTGCGAATGCATGTGATGACGCTGGGCACGCCGCATCGAGGCGCCGGCGGCAACATCGACAATGCGGTGATGATCCTGCACGGCACCGGCGGCACCGGTGCGACATTCCTGAATCCGGTGTTCGCCGATGAGTTGTTCAAGTCCGGCCAGCCGCTCGATATCGCCCGTTATTACCTCATAATCCCGGATAATCTCGGCCACGGCAAATCATCGAAGCCCAGCGACGGCATGCGGATGGCCTTTCCCAAATATGATTATGCCGACATGGTGCTGGCCGAAAAGCGCATGTTGAGCGAAGGGCTGCAGGTCGACCGGCTTGAACTTATCCTCGGTACATCAATGGGTTGCATGCAGGCCTTCGTCTGGGGTGAGACATACCCCGGATTCGCACGGCGGCTGGCGCCATTCGCTTGCAACGCCGTGGAGATCGGCGGTCGCAATCGCATGTGGCGCAAGATGGCGATCGACGCGATCGAGGCTGACCCGGCATGGCATGGCGGCAATTACACGGCCCCGCCCGCCGCAGGGCTGCGCACCGCCACCGACCTGACCATCATCGCCGGTGCCAATCCGCTGGCGTTGCAGGACAAATATCCGACCCGGCTGCAGGCGGAGACGGCGCTGGAGCAATCATTCGCTCGCATAACCGCTCACGACAATGATGCGAACGACCAGATCTATCAACTGGATGCCTCGCGCAATTATAATCCGGCGGCACTGCTGGCGCGGATTACCGTGCCCGTGCTGTGGGTGAACTCCGGCGACGATTTCATCAATCCGCCCGAACTCGGCCTGGCCCAGCAGCAGGCCAGACAAATGCCGCGCGCCCGGTTCGTGCTCATTCCGCAAACGCCGGACACCAAGGGCCATGGCACGCACACCTGGGCAAAATTCTGGAAAGCCGATCTCGCGAAATTGCTCGCCGAACCCGCCTCATAAAGCTAGGCGCGGGGTCAATGATCCTGGTTATCGACAATTATGACAGCTTCACCTGGAACCTCGTCCATTATTTGATGGAACTGGGGGCCGAGGTCGAAGTGGTGCGAAACGACGCGCTCTCCGCGGGCCAGGCGATTTCGTCCGGCGCGCAAGGCTTTTTGATCTCGCCCGGCCCG
>CAZZYX010000110.1:0-4964 GCA_964658485.1 uncultured Acetobacteraceae bacterium
GGCCATGCCGTAGCCGGGCACGATGATCACCTTCGAGGCGTTCTTCATGATGAAGGCCGCGTCGTCGGCCGAGCCCTGCTTCACCGGCCGCGTCTCGACCCGCCCGCCGGCCGCGGCGTCGGCCACAGCCCCGAAGCCGCCGAGGATGACCGAGATGAAGCTGCGGTTCATCGCCTTGCACATGATGTAGCTGAGGATCGCGCCCGAGCTGCCGACCAGCGCCCCGGTGATGATCATCGCAGTGTTATGCAGCGTGAAGCCCATCGCCGCCGCCGCCCAGCCTGAGTAGGAGTTGAGCATCGACACCACCACCGGCATGTCGGCGCCGCCGATCGGCACGATCAGCAGGAAACCGATGGCGAAGCTGAGACCCGTGATCGCCACGATCACCCATGGCGACTGGTCCACCATGAAATAACCGACCAGCAGCACGATCGCCGCCAGGATGACCAGGTTGATGACATGGCGCCCCGGCAGCAGGATCGCCGCGCCGCTCATCTTGCCTGCCAGCTTGAGGAAGGCGATGACCGAACCGGAAAAAGTGATTGCGCCGATGGCCAGCCCCAGCCCCATTTCGACCCGGCTCTGCACGTGGATCGTGCCGTCCGGCTCGGCAATGCCGAATGCCGATGGGTTGAGATATGCGGCCAGCCCGACCAGTACCGCCGCCATGCCGACCAGCGAATGGAATGCGGCGACCAGTTGCGGCATGTCGGTCATCTTGATCCGGCGAGCGGTGACCAGCCCGACCGCGCCGCCCAGCGCAATCGCCACGACGATCTCGGCCAGCGTCTGCAAATCGGCGACTGTCGGCGTCGGCAGGAAGCTGCCCGACCGCACCGGCGCCTCGATCAGCAGCGTGGTCGCCACCGCGATCGCCATGCCGCCCATGCCGTAACTGTTGCCCCTCTGCGCAGTGGCCGGCGACGACAGGCCGCGCAGCGCCAGGATGAAACACACCCCGGCAATCAGATAGGCCAGCATTACCCAGGCCGGGAGCACATTGGCCATGCCGCTCAACGGTCCTTTTTCCGGTACATCGCGAGCATTCGCGCGGTGACGGCAAAGCCGCCGAAGATATTGACGCTGGCCAGTGCTACCGCCACCAGCCCGAGCAGCTTCGATAGCGACGACCCGCTAGCCGCCGCCGCGATCAGTGCACCGACCACGATCACCGAAGAAATCGCGTTCGTCACCGCCATCAAAGGCGTGTGCAGCGCCGGGGTCACCGACCAGACGACATAATAGCCGACGAAGCACGCCATCACGAAGATGGAAAGGATCGAGATGAAGTCCATGGGTTTCCTTCAGGCGAGCAGCCGCTCGTTGACCACTTGCCCGCCCTGCGTCAGACGGATGGCGTTGCCGATTTCATCATCCAGTACCGGCTTCCCGGCGTCCTTGTCCCAGAAGGCGGACAGGAAATTATAGAGGTTGCGTGCGAACAATGCCGACGCGTCGGCGGCCAGCAGCGCCGGGGTGTTGGCGTAGCCCATGATCCTGACGCCATGACGCTCCACCACCTGATCGGCCACGCTGCCTTCAACGTTGCCGCCCTGCGCTACGGCGAGATCATAAATCACGCTGCCCTGCCGCATGCTGGCGATCTGGCTGTCGGTGATCAGGCGCGGGGCCGCGCGGCCGGGGATCAGCGCGGTGGTGATGACGATATCCTGCCTGGCGATGTGCGACGACACCAGCGCCGCCTGCGCCGCCTGGTATTCCGGCGACATTTCGGTGGCATAGCCGCCTGCGCCCTCACCCTCGATGCCGGCGACGTTTTCAACGAAGATCGGCTTGGCGCCCAGCGACTGGATTTGCTCTTTCGTCGCCGAACGGACATCGGTCGCCGAAACCTGCGCGCCCAGCCGCCGCGCCGTAGCGATCGCCTGGAGGCCCGCGACACCAACGCCCATCACGAACACGCGTGCCGCGCTGATCGTGCCGGCTGCAGTCATCATCATCGCAAAGCCCCGGCCATAAACATTCGCGGCCAGGATCACCGCCTTGTACCCGGCAAGGTTGGATTGGCTGGACAGGATATCCATCGACTGCGCACGGGTGATGCGCGGCATGAATTCCATCGCCAGCGCCTCCAGCCCCGCCGCCGCATAGGCATCGACCCGCGCCCGCCCCGCTGGTGCGAACGGGTCGAGTCCGGCCACGATCCATGCGCCCGGCTTTACCCGGGCCAGCAAGGCGGGGTCGGGGCCCTGGATGCCCAACACGATATCGGCGCCGTTCAACACATATTCGGCGCTGCCGATTTCGGCACCGGCAGCGGTATAATCGGCGTCGGTGATCGACGCCCGTATGCCGGCATCGGATTCCACCGCCACCCGCGCACCGAGCACGATGAATTTCTTTACGGTTTCGGGAGTGGCGGCAACGCGGGTTTCCCCCGCAGCGCACTCCTTCAGGACCGCAATCCGCTGGCTTTCCGCCATCGGGCGATCAGTGAGCGAGCAGAAAAATGACGCCGGCCGCGATGACGATGATGATCGGCGTAGCGACTTTTATCACTCCGACGAAGCTGTCGTAGGTCGACTTTGCGGCCTTGATGTCATTCGTTGCCATCGTCATTTCCCATGCAGAACCAAAATCCGGATCTTGCCTTACCGCCGCACGACGCCTTGCTCAAGATGAAAGGAACAAGCCCCGCAAATCGGCAGTCGCTGCCGGCAAGGCCATTTAACAGCCCTTTAACCCCAGACCTGTATCGCCGGCGTCCCGATCTCGGACCGTGGAATTATGGAAGACGAACAGCGGCTGGCGATGTTGATCGATGATGATCCGGCGCAATGTCGGTCGATCGCCGCGCTTGCCGCGCGTGATGGCTGGCGGCTGATCGTCGCCGCAGATGCGGAAAGCGCCATCGCCACCTTGGGGACGCATAACGGCATGCGGCTGTCGGCGATCCTTCTCGATCAAACGGTGCCTGGCAAGCTGGTGTGCAACGTCAACGCCTGCGACCTGATCGCCGAGCTGGGTAGGCGCCGTCCCGCGCTGCCGATCCTGCTGTTGGCCGCCCCCGCATCCATGATGCCGATCACAAGCGCATCTCCGATGCTGATGGCAAGCGCGTCGCGCTTGCTGGCGGTGGCAGCGATGCGTGCCGGGGCCACCGATATCCTGGTCAAGCCGGTGGCGCCGGACCGGCTGATGCAGGCGCTGCGGGCGGCCACGATGGACGACGCGCCTCACCCATCGCTTCAGCCATTAAACGAGAAACTGGTGGCCAGCCCCGATTTCGAGGCGATGATCGGCGCCTCGCCGGGTTTCCGTAGCGCATTGGCGATCGCCGCCAAGGCGGCGCGCGGGCATGGCCCCGTCCTCATCGAAGGCGAAAACGGCGTTGGCAAGGAACTGCTGGCGAGCGCCATGCATGCGGCCGGCATGCGTGCCAAGGCACCCTTGCGCATAGTCAACGTTGCCACGACGCCACCCGGTTCACTCGAATCGTCGCTGTTCGGCCACGAAAAAGGTGCGTTTCCCGATGCGTTCGAGCGCCAGATCGGCGCGATTCAGCGGTGCGACGGCGGCACGCTGATGCTGGACGCGGTCGATCGCCTGCCGCTGGCCATCCAGCAGCGGCTGCTCGAAACGCTGGTGGGGAGCAATTGCCGCCCGGTTGGAGCGCGCTACAGTTTTCGGATCGATGTCCGGTTTATCTTTGCGGCTGATGCCCCGATGCAAGACCTGGTCGCGGCTGGGCATTTCCTGCCCGAACTGGTGCGGGGAATGGCCGCCGTGTCGCTCACCCTGCCGCCACTGCGTCAGCGCATCGGCGACATCGCCGCGCTGGCCCGCCATTTCCTGGGCCGGATCGGCGAGCAACCCGGCCTGCGTCCGCTGGGGGTGACGGACGGCGCACTGACCCTGCTGGCGGCTTACCACTGGCCGGGCAATGTTCGCCAGTTGCAGGCGGTACTGTTCCGCGCAGCAGTGTTCTGCCATGGCGATGCGCTGACCCCGGACGATTTTCCGCAACTGTTCGAAATCGTCAGCCGGGGCGCACCAGCCGGAGGCCATGTTCACCGGCAGGACAGCGCGGGCGTCACCCTGTTCACCGCCGACGGTAACATGCGCCTGCTGGGAGAGATCGAAGGCGACGTCATTCGCCTGGCGATCGGTCATTACCACGGCCGCATGACCGAAGTCGCGCGGCGGCTGGGGATCGGTCGGTCGACGTTGTACCGCAAGCTATCGGAACTGGGGATCGATAACGCCGCGTGATCGATTTACGGCACCACCGGCAACCAGACCGCGCTCGCTCGTTCGCCGCCGGTCGAGACGCTGATCGTCGCCGGTTTGTAGTCGGTCGGCCGGGCGCGGAAAATGTTCGGCACGAAGCTTTGCGGGTTGCGATCGTATAGCGGGAACAGGCTCGATTGCACCTGCACCGCGATGCGATGGCCCGGCAGGAACACATGATCGACGTTCGGCAGGCTAAAGCGAAAACGGTTGACCTTGCCGGGCACGAGCGCCGCTGGATGGGCAAAGCTGGCGAGATAGCGGCCCCGGAATATCTCGATCCCGACCGGCAGCTCGAACCCCGCCATGTTTCGTGCGCCGAACGCACCGGTCTCCTCCGGTTTGTCGTCGGGATAGATGTCGAGCAGTTTGACCACGACATCGGTATCGCCCCCGGTGGTGGCCAGATAGACGTCGGCGCCCGGCGCGCCCATGATATGCACCGGTTTATCAAGCACCGCGCCGGTAAAGGTCATCACATCCGGGCGACCATCGACGAAGCGCTGATCATGCACCAGCCACGAGCGCCATTGCGAGTTATCCGCCAGATTGATCGGGCGCGGCAGGAACGGCACCGGGCTAGCCGGATCGGAGACATAGCTGAGTTGCCCGCCCGCCGCCGGTTTGGTGAAGCCGGCGCTGCGGTCGGCACCCAGGTAATACGGCACCGGCGAACCCATCGGCCAATGCGCCGAGCTTTCCCATTTGTC
>CAZZYX010000110.1:4974-11525 GCA_964658485.1 uncultured Acetobacteraceae bacterium
GATGCCGCTGGCATAGGTCAGCACCGGCGGGGTCTGTGGATCTGGGGCATCCTTGAGCCAATGGTCGAGGAACGGCTTGAGCCACTCCCGCCGCCATTGCGCGGCGGTATTACCGGCAAAAGTCAGGTCGCCCAATTCATAACCGTAATGATTTGCGCCGGAATGGCGCCAAGGGCCGATGACCAGGGACAGCTTGCCCGCGATACCGGGCTGGTCTTTGATGGCCCGATAGACGGCGGGCCCGCCATAGCTGTCTTCCTGGTCCCATTCGCCCAGTTCGATCATGGTCGGTACGGTCAGCGGACGCGTAGCCATCAATTTGTCGACTGCCTGCAGGCTCCAGAAATCGGTGTAGGCGGGGTTCTCCATCAGCTTGCGCACGAACGGGACGCCACCGATCGCATATTTCGCGGCATAATCGCCCATCGATCCGGCGGTCAGATAGCTGGTATAATCGTCGCCGCCACCATGCGGGATCATGGCCTTGGCGTCGGCCTTCCCCGTGCTTTGCTCGAGTGCGTAGTCGAAACCGGAAACGCGAAAGGCGCCGTTGTGAAACCAGTCGTCGCCCATCCAGCCATCGACCATCGGGCTTTCCGGCACCGCCGCCTTCAGGGCCGGATGCGCATTGATCTCGGCCATCAAGGTGGTGAAGCCGAGGTAGGATGAACCGATCACGCCGACCTTGCCGTTGCTTTCGGGCACATGCTTCACCAGCCAGTCGATGGTGTCGTAGGCATCGGTCGATTCGTCGATGCCGGTCGAATTGAGCGGTCCCACCAAGGGCCGGTTCATCACGAATTGCCCGTCGGAACGATGCAGCCCGCGAATATCCTGATAAACCCGGATGTAGCCGTCATCGAAGAATTCGGCGTCCACCACTCCCAATGTGTCGACGCCGCGCAGTGAATGCGTCCGGGTCACCGCGTCATGGGCATCGTAAGGCGTGCGCGACAGCAGGATCGGGCGCGCGGCCCAACCAGCGCCCTTCTTCATGACGATGACGGTGTAGAGCTTCACGCCATCGCGCATCGGCACCATTTCCTCGCGCCGGATGAAATCGGCGGCGGGCAGCACCGCATCGTATGTGGCGACGACATCCGGCGTCATCGGCGTTACCGGTGCGGACGCCGGCGGCAACGGGAGCGCCGCCCGCGCAGACGGAGCCAGGAAGAGGGCGAGCACTGCCGGGGCCAGGCCGGTTGAAATCAACGAATGTTTCATGACGCCTTATTGACCGCAAAGATGCAGGCGCTCAAGTGCCCGATACCGCTGGATTCGAACAAAGTTGCCGTTCCGGCCCATCATTCCACCGGCTTTGCCATTATCACCTCAGTTCGTTGCAGAACGATCATTTCCGGGGGAGCCGCCACATTGACGAAACCCATGCGGCGATAGAGACCCAAGGCCACATCCAGGGCATTGAACGACTGTAGATAAAGCGCTGGACCACCATGCCCGGCAGCAAACCGTAAACAGGTTTCGACCAGGGCCCGCCCCGCGCCATGTCCGCGCGCTGCGTCGGTGACGACCAGTTTGCAGAACTCGAAACCTGAAGAACCAAGGCCCTTGACTGCAACCGCGCCGACGATCCGGCCATCGACGGATGCCAGGAATGCTTCACCTCCGCTATCGCGATAATATTTGGCCGGGTTGGCCATAACCTCCAGGTCTTCTGCTTGCGGCATGAAACCCATCGTGTCGCGCAGCCACGGCACCCAGATATTAGCGAAGGCATCGATCCGGTCCTCGTCGATCGGGCTGATCTGCAGCGTCATGGGGCGTCCTTGTGCGGGGAATGATGGCAACGGGCGAACCGCCACTCAACCATCCGCCATTTGCGCGAAATCGGTCAGCGCGGCGTCCCGTAACCCCCTCCAGACGTGCAGCGCCTGCACGGTCTCGGCCACATCATGCACGCGGATCAGTTGCACGCCGGCAGCCATCGCCTCGATCGCCAGGGTCAGCGATCCGCCCAACCGCTTGTGCGCCGGAGCCTCGTTCGACAGCGCGCCGATCATGCGCTTGCGGCTGGCGCCGACCAGCAGCGGGCAGCCGAGCGCATGAAACAGCGGCAATGCGTTCAACAGCGCAAGATTGTCCGCCAGCGACTTGCCGAAGCCGATGCCGGGGTCCAGAATGATCCGCTCCGCCACGATGCCGGCAGCCAGCGCCACATCGCGCCGCGCTTTCAACCAGTCAAACACATCCAGCACGACATCGCCATAGCTGGGCTGCGCGTGCAGGTCGGCGCCGTCGGGGGCGTGCATCAGCACCACCGGAGCGCCGCTGGCCACCGCGAACGCCAGGCTGTCGGGGTCGTGGCGCAATGCCGAGACATCGTTGACGATATGCGCGCCCGCCGACAGCGCGGCTGCCATCACCGCCACGCGCCGGGTGTCGATGCTGATCGCCGCGCCCATTGCCGCCAGCCCGGCGATCGCCGGTACGACGCGTTTCAGCTCGTCGCCTTCCCACACCGCCGCCGCGCCGGGGCGGGTCGATTCGCCGCCGACATCGATGATCGCCGCACCCGCTTCCAGCATCGCGGCGGCATGGGCTTGCGCTGCTTCGGGCTTGTCGAGAAACTCCCCGCCATCGGAGAAACTGTCGGGGGTGACGTTGAGGATGCCGACGACCTGGGGCTGGTCGAGCCGGATCACGCGCGGGCCACAATGCAGCGGCGCATGGATCGCCCGTAGCGCAGCCCATTGCGCGGCCCCGTCCGCCGTCAGCGCCGGTGGTAGCGCAGCCAACGCCGCCGGCATTTCAAGCAAGGATAGCCGTTGGCGCGCCACGATTCGGCCATTCGCGCGGCGGATCAGCGCAAACCGGCTGGCACAGACCAACCCGCCCGCCAGCCGCACCGCTTCGCCGTCTTCGCTCTGCGGGCTATCTGCCAGCGCGATCGGCCGCAGATAAATGCTTTCGCTCAAGGCTCGGTAGCGAGGATATATAATTGGCGGATGGCATCGAGCGGCTTGGCCTGCCCATCATGCTCGATATGCCAGAAGGTCCAGCCGTTGCAGGACGGCGCGCCCTGCAACAGCGCGCCCAGACGGTGGATCGAGCCGCTAGCCTGCCCCGCGACCAGCGAGCCATCGGCGCGAACCGTTGCGGCCAGGCGGCGTTTCCGGTCCGTCACCACCGTCCCCGGCGCAATCCAGCCGGTCTCGACCAGCATCCCGAACGCCACCCGCACCGTCGATTTCGCGCTTTGCATCGTCGCGATAGCGCTTTCGTCCAGTGGCAGGGCCAACTCGATCCGTTCCAGAGCGGCGTCGCGGTACAGGCTCTCGCGCTCGCAACCGATCCATTCGCGCCCCAGCCGTTTCGCCACCGCGCCGGTGGTACCGGTGCCGAAAAAAGGATCGAGCACGACATCGCCCTTGTTCGTCGTCGCCAGCATCACCCGGTACAACAGGCTTTCCGGCTTTTGCGTCGGATGGACCTTGGTGCCCCCTTTCCGCAACCGTTCCGGTCCGGAGCAGATCGGCAGCACCCAGTCGCTGCGCATCTGCAATTCGTCGTTCAGCGTCTTCATGGTGCGATAATTGAAGGTATAGCGCGATTTTTCACCCTGCGACGCCCAGATCAAGGTCTCATGGGCATTGGTAAAACGCGTCCCCTTGAAATTTGGCATGGGATTGGCCTTGCGCCAGACGATGTCGTTCAGGATCCAGAAGCCCAGGTCCTGCAGGATCGACCCGACCCGGTAAATATTGTGATAGCTGCCGATTACCCACAACGATCCCTCGGGCTTGAGCACCCGGCGCGCCTCCGTCAACCACGCGCGGGTGAAGCTGTCATAGCTGGCGAAACTGTCGAAGCGGTCCCAGTCGTTCGTCACGGCATCGACCCGGCTACCATCCGGGCGGTTGAGATCGCCGCCCAGTTGCAGATTATACGGCGGATCGGCGAAGACCATGTCGATGCTGGCATCCGGTAACGATCGCATCGCCGCGATGCAGTCGCCGTCGAGGATGCGATTCAACGGCAATTCGAGCGGCGCGGGCTTGATCGGCACCCGCTTGGCAGGACGTATGTTTGGGCGCAAGGTGGCCCGCTCGGTGATCTGCAATAGCGCCATGATGTCGTCGATATCCCCTGTGATGGCGCACAGAGTGAGTCCTCAGCGACTCCGCGTCAAGTCGCGACTCCGCAGAAACGTTGGGAATCACTGTTCAACCGGTTTGTTCCGCCAACGTCGCCGGGAGCGTCGGCACATCATGTTGAGTCCCGCGCGAATCGCGGACTCGATATGTAGTGGCGAACGGCTTCGTCACCGGGTTCCAAAAAAATTGAACCCACTCGGCTTTTATATCCAGGCGTTGAGCGACAATGGCGCAAACGGAGGTCAAGTGATGCATTTCGCGTCAAGTGGCTGCTTGAATGGCGGGTTATCTCCACACCCCCAATCGATGCGGACTACACCACGGCGCTCGGGGCTGCCAACGCCGCATCGATCCCGGTCATTTGCACCGACACATCCCACAACCGGCGGGCCAGCGCGGCGTCCTTCGACCGGGCGGTCCGCCTGGCGATGCCCGAGGGCCCGCGCGCGCCGCCCAATTGTTGTGGACCGTAATAACCACCCGCGACGACATCCGGCGCGGTCGCGGCCTGCAATGCCGGCCATGCCCCCTGCGCCGCCGAATTCAGCACCAAACTCATCACCGGCCACATCAACCGTGCCGCAGCGGGCATATGGCGAGGCAGGTCGGTGCCGGCGATACCCGGATGGCATGCCACCGCCATCACCGGCGAATGCGCGGCGCGCAGCCTCCGGTCGAGTTCCTGGACGAACAGCAGATTGGCCAGCTTGCTATCGCCGTAGCGCTGCGACGCCTTGTAGCCGTGCTCGGCATTCAGGTCGTCCCAGGCGATATTGCCGCGGGTATGCGCCAGGCTGGAGGTCACCACCACCCGCGCATTCAGGCTCTGCGCCAGCTTGGGCAGCAGCAGGCAGGTCAGCGCGAAACAACCGAGATGATTGACGCCGAACTGCAGCTCGAAGCCCTGAGCGGTGCGCGTCAACGGCGGAGACATGACCCCGGCGTTGTTCAGCAGGACATCGATGCGCGGCTCCCGCGCGGCGATGTCGGCGGCCCGGCGAACGCTCTCCAGATCGGCCTGGTCGCACGGCAGGAAGGCGAGATCGGCACCTGGTATTTCTGCGCGGATGCGAGCGATGGCGGCCCCGGCCTTGGCTTCATCGCGGCAGGCCAGCAACACCCGGGCACCGCGGCTGGCCAATACCTTGGCCGCCGCGAAGCCGATCCCGGTATTGGCGCCGGTGACGATGAAGCATTTGCCGCTCTGGTCGGGCACGTCCTGCGCGGTAAAACCCGTCATTCGCTGTTCCCCGCCGGTTTCAAATAAGCACCAGTTGCGCGACCGGGGCGAAACTGCGCCGATGATAGGGCGTAGGGCCGTGGCGTTGCAGGGCATCGAGATGCTCGCGCGTGCCGTACCCGACGTTCGTGGCCCAGCCATATTCCGGGTGATCCAGCGCCAGCGCGCGCATCAACCGGTCGCGATGCTCCTTGGCGATGATCGAGGCGGCGGAAATACATGGTTCGATACCATCGCCGCCGACGATCGCGCGTGCCGGCCAGCACCATTCCGCGGTGCGGCCATGCGGGGTGAGATTGCCGTCGATCAGCACTTCGTGCGGTTGCCCGGCGTCGGCCGCGGCCGCGCACAATGCCGCCACCGCGTAAGTCATGGCCTGCATCGTCGCCATGAAGATATTGACGCGGTCGATCTCGGGCGGATGGACTACGCCGATCGCCCAGCGGCATTGCGCCTTGATCTGTATTTCGAGCAATGCCCGGACCTTGCCCGACAGGCGCTTGGAATCGTCCAGTCCCTCGATCGATGCCGCATCGAGGGAAACCGCCGCCGCCACTACCGGACCAGCCAGCGGACCCCGCCCGACCTCGTCCACGCCGATGATGAATCGCTGCACTTCCCTCGCCATGCCGCGACGTTGACGCGTTTCACGCGTAAACGGCAAGTACGAACCGCCATTTTGTGTTTTGATTTGCAAGCTTTCCCCCGCTCTCCTATCCGGCGCGCCCTGATGACCGATCAAGCCAACCTGATTCCGCTCGATAACGTCGATCCCGTGCTGGTCGAGGCGCTGCTGGACCGCGCCTTCGGACCCAAACGTCATTCGCGCACCGCTTACATGATACGCGAAGGCATGGATTGGCTGCCCCCGCTCAGCTTTGCCGCGCTGGATGACGCCGATACGCTGGTCGGGACGATCCAGTGCTGGCCGGTGGGGCTGACCGACCCGGCGGGGCGGATGCATCCGATGATCATGGTCGGTCCAGTCGCCGTGCTGCCCGAACGGCATGGCGCCGGCTATGGCAAGGCGCTCATGGCCGCCAGCCTGTCGGCGTTGTCGCCCGAGGCGCCGTTGCCACAGGTGATGATCGGCGATCCCGAATATTACGGGCGGTTCTGGGGCTTTGCCCATACCGCAACCGCGCGCTGGAAATTGCCCGGCCCGTTCGAGCCGCACCGGTTGCTGGCGCGCTGCG
>CAZZYX010000111.1:0-11205 GCA_964658485.1 uncultured Acetobacteraceae bacterium
TGGCTGGAACCGTGGCGAATCATCCCTTCGGGTTCGATGCCGAGTTTGGGTAAGGTATTTTAACCCGCAGCCATTGCGGTGCGCTGGACCTTGCGCCAGTTGCCGAAGCGATAGGCCAGCACCGCCATCGTTACCGAGGTGACCGATCCGGCCGGATACGACCACCATACCGCTTCCCCTCCGATTTGGGGAAAGGCCAGGAAATAAAACCCCAGCCGCACCGGATACAGCGACACCACCATGACGATCAATGGCAGGATCACAGAGCCATAGGCGCGCATCGTCGCGAACAGCGCCATCATCATGCCCGACAGCAGGAAGGACCAGGTGCAAACCCACTGGATATGCTGGGCCAGCGGCACGGCGGCGCTGCCGTGGCCCAGGAACAGCCCCAGGATCGGCGCATCGAACAGCAGGATGACGGCGGTCAGCGTGCCGGTTACGCCAAGGGTGGCGATCATGCCGGCGCGGGTGATCGCACCGATCCGGTCGTGCTGGCGCGCACCGACGTTCTGCGACACCATGGTACTTACCGCCGAGCCGACCGCTATTGCCGGCATCTGCAGATAATTCCATAGTTGTAGGGAAGCACCATAAGCAGCCGCCGCGATCAGTCCCTGGCGATTGACCAGTCCCACCATGACGAGCCCGGAAGCGGTGACGAACATGGTCTGGGCGCCCATCGGCAGGCCCTTGCCCAGCATGAAGCCCAGTTCGTCGCGGCTGGGAATGAGGTAGCGCAGTTCCGCTCCGCGCAATCGCAGGGGCAGGTTGCGGACATAGATCGTGCCCACCATCATGATCGCGCTGATCAGGCTGGCAATGGCGCTGGACAGCGCCGATCCCGCAACACCCAGCGGCGGAATCGGACCGAACCCCCGGATCAACAGCGGGTTGAGCCCGATATCGAGCAGCACCGCGACGATCGCACTGTTCATCGGCGTGGTCGAATCCCCCGCGCCGCGCAACCCCATGCCCACCATCATCGTCACGCAAGTGAACGGCATCGACAGCATGGTGATACGCAGATAGGCCAGCGCCTGCGGGCGGGCTACCGACGGTGTCGCCAGCAGGCGCAGGATGTCGGGCGCGAAGATCGAGCCCAGCACCGCGATGATCACCGCCAGCCCGACGCACAGGCCGATGCCGCCGCCGAAGCTACGCCTGGCGGCCGGCAGATCCTGGGCGCCGTAATGCTTGCCGACCTGGATCGTGGTCGCCATGCCGAAGCCGAACACCGTGCCGAGCATCAGGAACATGATGATGTTGGCGTTCGCGGTAGCGGCAACGGCTGCGGTCCCCAGCAGCTGACCCACCCAGATGGCATTGATCGAGCCGCCCACCGTCTGGAAGATATTGGCGACCAGTGCGGGGGCGGAAAAGACGATCAGGGTCTTCAGAATCGGCCCGCGCGTCAGGTCGCCGCGCATGCCGCGACCTTGTATCGGGCGATGCGAGGTAAGCGCCGAATCGATGGGGCCGTCGCTGGTGGCATCGGGGTAGGCAATGGCAGCGGCTGCGGCGGTGGCGGCTGGATTGTTAGGGGATGTCGTCTCGGTCACGTTCCTCTGGTGTCGCCATGCGAGTGAATATGCAAGCGATCAGACAATCCATAACCGAGATCCGAACATAAATCGCCCAGCCAGACGGCGCGCGCGCGCAATGTTTCGCTATCGCGGCCTTCGGGCATCAGCAGGATGCGCGCCGGGGGAATTTCGTATTCCGCAGCCAGCGACCGCACTTCCGCAACGTCGGCGGGATCGGCAATGACGAATTTGAAAAACGCGCGGGGGTCGGCGGCAAAATGCGCCAGCGCCCGGGGGACCAGCGCCAACTCGCGCGAGTTGCCCGAATGCGCCAGCTTGGCACTGACGTTGTATTGATCGACCAGGGCATCGAGCGCGGGGGCAGGGATGACGGTGCCATTGGTCTCGACCTCGATGTGCATGGTTGGCAGATGCGGGATCATCCGGGCTAGGGCGGGGGCCTGCAACAGCGGTTCGCCGCCGGTTATCACCAGCCGGTGTTTGCCCAGGGCCGCGATCCGCGCCGCCACCCCCGCCTCGGGCACGGTCATTTGGTTGACGGCGCGATCGAAGGCGATGCCGTCGCGATGCGGCCGGTTATCGCCGGCGAAATGCCAGGTATAAGCGGTATCGCACCACACGCAGGCCAGATTGCACCGCGACAGGCGCAGGAAGGCACTGGGCCGGCCCGCCGAGGGGCCTTCGCCCTGCAGCGCCGCGAAGATTTCCGGCTCGCCCGGCGCAACCGTGGCGAGAACCAGCGCCACCCTAGCCCAATCGCGCCAATGCGGCAGTCAGGCGCTCGGCCTCGGCGGCGTGGGCGGCGTGATCGGCGCGGGCTTTCTCGACGGCTTCGGGCTTGGCCTTTTCGACGAAAGCGGGGTTGCGGAGACGGCCTGCAAGCGATTTGGCCTCCTTGGTCGAAGCTTCCAGCGCCCTGGTCAGCCGACCCTTCTCGGCGGCGATGTCGATGATGCCTTCGAGCGGCAGGATGACCGTCGAGTTTTCAGCGATCACCTGCATGTATTGCTTAGCCGGAGGAGCCGCGTCGAACACCGCTTCCAGCTTGACCATGCGGCGCAGCAGCTCGGGAAGTCGGGGAAACGCCCCGGTCATGGCTTTGACCACATCGTCGAAATAGGCGGTCATGGTCAGGCCGGGGGCGATGCCCATCTCGTTACGCGCCGACCGGATTTCGCCGATGAGCCGAATCGCGAAATTGACGGCAGTTCGTGCGTCTGCGTCCACGGCGGCCTGCGGCTCGGGCCAGCTCGCGACGATCAACGCGTTGTCGCGATCGCCCAGGCTGTTCCACAATTCCTCGGTCACGAACGGCATGAACGGATGCAGCATGACCAGGATCTGGTCGAGCACCCAGCCGGCGACACGTTGCGTTTCGGCGTCGATCTGGCCTTTGATCAGTTCCAGATACCAGTCGCAGAACTGGTCCCAGACGAAGTGATAGATCACGTTGGCGGCGGCATCGAAGCGCAGGTCGGCCATCGCCCGGTCCAGTTCGGCCAATGTTTCCACGACCTCGCCGATGATCCACTGGTTGACCGCCAGCGTGGCGGCGGGCGCGGCCAGCGAGGTGCTCGCGCCGATGCCGTTCGCCTGGCAGAACCGCGCGGCGTTCCACAGCTTGGTGGCGAAGTTGCGATAGCCTTCGACGCGGCGCTCATCCATCTTCACATCGCGGCCCTGGCTTTCCATTGCCGCCATGAAGAAGCGCAAGGCATCGGCGCCGTATTTGTCGATGAGGACCAGCGGATCGACGACATTGCCCTTGGACTTGGACATCTTCTGGCCGTCCGCCGCACGCACCAGCCCGTGCAGATACAGCCGTTTCCACGGCACCTGGCCATTGTTGAAATGCATCCCCTGCATCGCCATCCGCGCGCACCAATAAAAAATGATGTCGAAGCCGGAGATGAGGAGATCGTTGGGGTAGTGACGTTGGTAGAGCGAGGGTGGGCTTTCCGAGCCCCTCCCCTTCAGGGGAGGGGTTGCGGTGGGGCCTATCCCCATATCCTGAGCTATCCGGAGAGGCCCCACCCCCAACCCCTCCCCTGAAGGGGAGGGGAGCAGGTCGTCGGGCCAGCCAAGCGTCGCGAAGGGCCAGAGCGCGGAGGAGAACCAGGTGTCGAGGACGTCGGGATCCTGGGAAAGCGTTACGTTAGCGCCAGCAAGTTGCTGGGCTTCGGCCTCGGTCGCTGCGACGTAGGCTTTGCCCCCATCATCGTACCAGGCCGGTATCCGATGCCCCCACCACAGTTGGCGCGACACGCACCACGGCTGGATATTCTCCATCCAGTTGAAAAACGTCTTTTCCCACGTTTTGGGCACGATATCGATGCGCCCGTCGCGCACCGCGGCCATTGGCGGCTTGGCCAGTTCGGCGGCATTCACATACCATTGGTCGGTCAGCCACGGTTCGACGACCACGCCGCCGCGATCGCCATAAGGCGTCTGGATCACGCGATCTTCGGCCTCGACTAGCGTCACTTCGCCAGCCTTGTCCTTTACTTCATGCAGCACGAGATGGCCGGATGCCTTGAGTTCGGCCACCACCAACTCGCGCGCGCCATCGACGCCATCCTTGCGAAACCGGTGCACGCCGACGAAACGCGCGGGGATCAAGCCATCGCCAACCTGCACGACATTGGCCTCGGCATCGAACATATTAAGCATCGCACCAGGCGCGAACCCCGTACGCTTGCCGACCTCGAAATCGTTGAAGTCGTGCCCCGGCGTGATCTTTACCGCGCCGCTGCCCAATTCCGGGTCGGCGTGCTCATCGGCGACAACGGGAATGCGCCGTCCGGTGATCGGCAGCGTCACGAATTTCCCGATCACGCTGCGATAGCGCGGATCGTCGGCATTCACCGCCACTGCCATGTCGGCCAGCATCGTTTCGGGCCGCGTCGTCGCGACAACTATATGGTCCGCGCCGCTTTCCAGCAATGCGCCATCGGCCAGCGGATAGCGAAAGTGCCAGAAATGGCCTTTGATCTCGCGCGTCTCGACCTCGACATCGCTGATCGCGGTCTTGAGCTTGGGGTCCCAGTTGACCAGCCGCTTGTCGCGATAGATCAGCCCCTGATTGTAGAGGTCCACGAACACTTTCACCACCGCCGTGGTAAAATGCGGGTCCATCGTAAACTGCTCGCGCGACCAGTCCATCGAACAGCCCAGCCGCCGCAACTGGCGGGTGATGGTACCGCCGCTCTCCGCCTTCCATTCCCAGACTTTGGCGACGAAAGCCTCGCGGGTGTAATTGGCGCGCTTGTCCTGGCGGGCTTCCATTTCGCGCTCGACCACCATCTGCGTCGCGATGCCGGCATGATCGGTGCCCACCACCCACAGCGCATCCTTGCCGCGCAGCCGTTCGTAACGGACGACGACATCCTGCAGCGTGTTGTCGAGGGCATGGCCGATGTGCAGGCTGCCGGTGACATTGGGCGGCGGATTGACGATGGTAAACGGTTGTGCGTCAGGCCGGTCGGGGCGAAACAGCCCCGACCGCTCCCAATGCGCATACCACTTTTCCTCGATCGCGGCGGGGTCGAAAGTCTTGTCCAGCGCAGCGGCTGGGGCAATTGTCATAGGCTCGGTCATGATCCCCGGCGCTTTGCCAGCCGGTTCGGACATGTGCAAGCCAGTCCGGGGCTTTGTGGGTCTTGCCGGACGCCGGATTATACCGCATTACCCGGGTGTATGCCCGAGATGCCGGAGTTCACCGCTGAAACCAACGCCCAGGGGGCGGTGACGCTGGCGCTGACCGGGCGACTGCTGGTTTCCCGTGTCGGTGCGCTCGATCACGCATTGCGCGGCGTTGAAGAAAAGGTGGCGGCGGTCGACCTTGCCGGGGTCACCGCCATCGATACCGTCGGCGCCTGGATCGTCTGGCGAGTGGCGCAGCAGCACGGTGCCGAGATAACCGGCGCCAGCGAGCAGGCGGAACGGTTGATCGATGCCGTGGGGGTCCAGCACGAGGATGCGCCGCTGACCCCGCCCCGCGATTGGGCGTTCATTCGGGTGCCCGAAAATGTCGGCGCGATGATCGTCGCGTTAAGCTGGGGCACGGTCGGGGTCATCGCCTTCATGGGCGAGATGCTGGTGGAATTTTGGGACGGCATCCGGCGCCCAAGTCATTTCCGCCTGACTGCGCTGATGCGCCAGATGGAGCTGGTCGGGGTCAATTCCATCGCGATCGTGGGCATGATGAGCTTTCTGGTCGGCATCGTCATCGCCCAGCAGGGTTCGGTGCAATTGCAGCAGTTCGGCGCGCAGATCTATACCGTCAATCTGACCGGGCGGCTGGCGCTGCGTGAACTGGGCATATTGATGACGGCGATCATGGTTGCGGGCCGGTCGGGCAGCGCCTTTGCCGCGCAGATCGGCACGATGAAACTGACCGAGGAAATCGACGCGATGCGAACCATCGGGGTCTCGCCGATGCAGGCGCTGGTGCTGCCGCGGGTATTGGCATCGGTGCTGATGATGCCGCTGCTGGGCTTTTTCGCGTCGGTGATGGCGATCATCGGCGGCGCGGTCATCTCGGCGTTTACGCTCGGTATCCCGTTTTTTAACTTCCTCCAGCGGGTTCGCGATGTCGTACCGATTACAGATCTTTGGGTAGGACTGGTCAAGGGTCCGGTATTCGGGATGATCATCGCCGTCACCGGCTGTTACCAGGGCATGCAGGTGTCGGGCAATTCGGAGGAAGTGGGGCAGCGGACGACGATGGCGGTGGTGCAGGCGATCTTTACGGTGATCGTGCTCGATGCGTTTTTCGCGGTGTTTTTCACCAAGGTGGGTTGGGTATGAACTGGTCCTCCGCAGACACCGATGCACCGGAGAATCACGATCGGAACGCCGACCAGGCGCCGATCGTGATCGAGGGGCTGCGCACCGGGTTTGGCGACCATGTCGTGCATGATGGGCTGGACCTTACCGTGCGGCGCGGTGAAATTCTGGGAGTGGTGGGCGGATCGGGCACCGGCAAATCGGTGCTGATGCGCGCGATCATCGGCCTGCAGATACCGCTGGCGGGGCGGATCGAGGTGCTGGGCCAATCGATCACCGATCACCATGCCCACAGCGAGATCGATATTCGCTCGCGCTGGGGCGTGCTGTTCCAGGGTGGCGCGCTATTTTCCACGCTGACCATCGGCGAAAATGTCCAGGTTCCGCTCAAGGAATTCTACAAAGTCATAGGACCTGACCTGCTCGATGAGATCGCCCGGGTGAAAGTGACGCTGTCGGGCCTGCCCGAGCACGTGGCGGCGGTATATCCATCGGAGTTATCGGGCGGGATGCGCAAGCGGGCGGGGCTGGCGCGGGCGCTGGCGCTCGATCCCGAACTGCTGTTCCTGGACGAGCCGACCGCCGGTCTCGATCCGATCAGCGCCGCCGCGTTCGACAAGCTGATTGGCGAATTGCGGGACACGCTGGGCTTTACGGTGTTTTTGATTACGCATGATCTCGACACGCTTTATGCGATCTGCGACCGGGTAGCGGTGTTGGCGGACAAGAAGGTGATCGCGGTGGGCACGATACCCGAGCTGATGGAAAGCAAGCATCCCTGGATACAGGAATATTTCAATGGCCCGCGTGGCCGTGCGGCTCATACCAGCGCGGAGGGTGCCGAGGCATCCGAAGCTGAAACAACGGACAAGCCCATGACCGAAAAGGCATAGCGCGGCGATGGAAACACGGGCTAACAATCTCTGGGTCGGGATCGTCGCGCTGGCGTTGCTGGCTATTCTGGCCGGCTTCCTGCTATGGCTCGCTCACCTGGGTGAGGGCAAGAAGCTGTCCTACGACATCCTGTTCCATCAGTCGGTCGATGGCTTGTCGAATGGTACGCCGGTATCTTACGCGGGCGTCCCCGCCGGGCAGATCACCGCTATCGAGTTGTGGAAGGACGATCCCGGGCTGGTGCGGGTACGGGTCGCCATCGATCCCAAAATTCCGATTTTGCAAGGCACTACCGCCAGCATCCAGGGCAGCTTTACCGGCGTTTCCACGATACTTTTGAACGGCGGTAAAAAGGACGCGCCGCCGATCACCACACCGGGGCCGGGGCCCGATAACGTGCCGGTGATCCCGACCAAGACCAGCGGGCTGGGCGCCTTGCTGAGCAACGCGCCGCTGCTGATGGAGCGGCTGACGACCCTGACCGAAAAGCTGACGCTGCTGCTGTCCGACGATAACCGCACGTCGATGCGCCATATCCTGCAAAACACCGAAACCTTCACCGGCGCGATAGCGGCCTCGGCACCGCAGGTGAAACAGACGCTGGCCAGCCTGCAGGGCACCTTGCAACAGGCCGATGCCACGCTCGCCGATTTCCAGAAAGTTGCGGTGACGGCCAACCGCGACCTCGATCCCGAAGGTGATTCGCTGGCGCATCAGCTGAAGGATACGCTGACCGCCGCACATGCTGCCGCAGAAGGCATGCGTGACGCGGTTGGCGACATTCGCCCGGCGACGCGGCAATTGTCGCAGAGCACGCTGCCCGCCGCCGAGGATGCAATTCGCGATCTGCGCGCCACTACCAGGGCGCTGCGCGGCCTGACCGAAAAGATCCAGAACGGCGGCGCGGCGTCTTTGGTAGGCGGACCGAAACTGCCGGATTACAAGCCAGCGGGGGGCAATCAGAAGTGATGCGCGCAACCATTTCAGCCATCAGGGACGCGATTATGGCAGAGCGGGGCAGGAGCAGCGAGCGAGCCGGCAAGCTGACGCTGATGGTGGTGTTGCCATTCGCGGTGGCGGGCTGCATCAGCGTGGGGGTGGGCGGTGGCGGCAAACCGCTGCCCAGCCTGATCAGCCTTACGCCGACGGCGCAGGCCCCGGCGGGGCAGACGCTCAGCTCCAAATTGGCCGAAGCCCTGGTCGTGTTACCGCCCCAGGTCGACCAGACGCTCGCCACCACGCGGATTCCGGTGCAGGTCGATGACAGTGCCCTCGCTTACCTGACCGGGGCGGCGTGGGTCGACCAGCCCAGCCACCTGTTTCAATCGCTGCTGGTCGAAACGATCCGGGCGCGCGGCAAGCGGCTGGTGCTCGATGAGGACCTGCCGCAGGGGCTGATCCGCCTGTCTGGCCGATTGGAGACGATGGGCGTCGACGCGCGCAGCCATACCGTAACGGTGCGCTTCGATGCCGTGCGATTCGGCCATGACGGTGTCACGACGACGCGGCGGTTCGAAGCAGTCCAGAAGGATGTTGCTCCGGTTGCGAACGAAGTGGCGCCGGCATTGAACCGGGCCGCCAATGATGTGGCCGGGCAGGTGGCGGACTGGGTGGATCAGTAGGCGTATGAGCGACGCATGACTTCCCCCTGAAGGGGAGGGGGTTAGTTGCGCAACAGCCGGACGAAATCGGCGGCGGCTGCAAAGATGGCGCCGCGCTGATCCTGTCGGGCCATGGCATCATCGTCGTGGCCCCATAGATCTGCCTGCCAGTCTTCCTCGACATGCGCAGCGGCCCATAACGCCGGGATGTCGGCATCCGCCTCCAGCGCGGCCAGGCCCAGGACCAGCGACGCGGCCAGGCTGGTCAGCGTATGCAGTGCCGCCAGGGTGAAATCGTCCTGCGCGGCCATCACCTCTGCCAGCCGAGCCAGTGTTTCGGGTGGCTGTGGCCGGTGAATGATGCCGGAAACCCGCTCGAACCGGATATTCCAGCGGCGTTCGGCGGTGGTCAGCAGGGGTTCCCATTGCTGTTGCTGATGCGCCCATAGCGGCTCGTCTGGCTCGCCGCGATAGCATAGCGTGTCGCTTTCGGCGAACCCCAGGATCGCGCGCTGAACTTCCCCTCGTCCGGTCGCGACCACGTCGATCGCGTAATCGGCCATGTCGCGGAGCATGAAGCGAGCAGGGTCGATGACCTCGCCCTGCTGCGCCCATTCCGCCGCCAGCGCGTGTGCCAGCGCGGACGTAGGGACGATCTGCGGTCGCCGGCCGACCGTCTTGATCGCGCGCCCGTCCAGCGTTACCCGCCAGCAGGAACCGTGCGCCTCGGCGACAACTTCGCGATAAAAGCGCTTCATCGGTCCCGGCTTTTCCATTTGCGCGCGAGCAGCGCCGGGAGCAGCAGCGATTCCACCACCCCGAATACGGCCAGGCCGCCGCCCAATTGCGGGGGCAGGTGAATTTTGCCCGCCATGATCGCGGCCCCGAACAGCGCGAAGGCAACCCCGCTTAGTCGCATGAATTGCAGGATCAGGAAACCGAGGCGCGCCGGGTCATCGTTCATATCAGCCATCGTTCCAGGTCTTTCGGAATTTGCGCGACCGCTTCGGCACCCGCTTCGTACAATTCGTCAGCTTCATGATAGCCCCAGGCCACCCCAAGCGCACGGACGCCGGCGGCGCGCGCCATCGCCATGTCGAAGCTGGTGTCGCCGATCATGACCGCTTGTTCGGGCCGGGTGTTCACCTCCGCCAGCGCCGCGTCGAGCATGGCCGGATGTGGCTTGCTCGGATGACGGTCGGCGGTTTGGAGGGTGCTGAAATAGCTTCTCAAGCCATGTGTCGCCAGGCAATGATCCAGCCCGCGATCACTTTTGCCGGTGGCGACACCGAGCAGCCAGCCGGCTGCGCGCAAACGATCGAGCAGCGGCACGATACCGGGAAACAGCGGTTCGCTGAGTTCGCCGGCCTCGCGCGCGGCACGGAACGCGGTTTTATAGGCTGCGATGACGGCTGCGTGGGTGGTTTCGTCGCCGTCGGGCAGCAACCGGCGGACTGCGGGCAACAGGTTGAGCCCGACGATGCGCCGGACCTCGCCGCGATCCGGCGGGGATAGCTTCAGGCCGGCAAAGGCGCGATCCATCGCGATGCAGATGCTGGCCTGGCCGTCGACCAGGGTGCCGTCGCAATCGAAGACGGCGAGCTTCACGGACATGACGCCGGCATCCGCTCAGTGCTTGCGCGGGCCGGCGCCGGGAGGGGCCTTGCCAGCTGGCCGAGGCGGAAATTTGCCCGCCGGCCGCGCGGTGGTGGTGGGCCGACCGCCAGCGGGCGCTGCGAGAGCCTTGCCGGCGGGACGACTGGCGGCTTTCCCGGCCGGGCGCACGGCGGTGGTGCGCGGGGTCTTGGCCGGGGCGAACTTGTCCGCGCCACGACCCTCGCTATCGCCGGCACTGCCGCGCCCGCGTCGCTCGCCGCGCCGTTCCTTGCGGTACTGCTTGGCATGGGCCTTGGCGGCCGCCTTTTTCTCGACCTTGCCGGGCGGCGGCGGTGCTTCGGGTAAAGCGAAGCCCAGCGCCGGATCGAAGCCGAGCTGCGCCATGCTCGCCGCGAAATGATCGGGCAGGTCGGCGGTGACGTCCAGATCCTCGCCGCCGGATTCTTTGCCGTGGGAGGGTTGGCCGATAATCAGGCGCCGTGCATGCAGGTGCATCTTGCGGCTGATGCTGCCGGTCAGGAACGCGTCCGGGCCCCCGTATTTGCCGTCGCCGACGATGGGATGGCCGATTGCCGCCATATGTACGCGCAACTGGTGCGTGCGCCCTGTCAGCGGCTGCAATTCGACCCAGGCAGCGTGATTGCCGGCAAATTCCAGCACGCGATAGCGGGTGCGCGCGGCCTGGCCATGCTGGCTTTCATCGACCATCATCTTTTCGCCGCCGCTGCCCGGCTGCTTGCCCAACGGCAGGTCGATGA
>CAZZYX010000112.1:0-11087 GCA_964658485.1 uncultured Acetobacteraceae bacterium
CCGGGTCTTGCAGCAGCTCGAACGGGATTTGGTCCTGCTCCAGCCCCAGTTCCTCACCTTCGAACAGGATGATATTGCCGCGCAGCGCCGCCAGCAGCACGATTTTCATCCGGGCGTAGCGGGCCATGTCGTCGGGCGCGCACCAGCGCGAAACCGCGCGCGGGGCGTCGTGGTTTTCGAACGCCCAGCTCGGCCAGCCTTCATTTTTGCGGCCGGGCCAACTGGCCATGGTCTCGAGGACGAATTGCGGGGTCAGGTCGGGCGAGTACAGGAAATTAAAGCCATAGGCGCTGGAGAGGCGGTGGTTGCCCGCGGTATAGGCCTTCATCTCCCAATCGGCCTTGTCGCCGCCGACCTCGGCCACGGTGAAGATCGCGCCATATTCCGCGCAAAGCCCGGCGATCCGCTCGATGAAGCCGATCATGCCGGGTTGCGACTGGCTGTAGCGCTTGATCTGGTAATCGTATGGCCGGGTGCGGATGCGGCCGGTATTCGGCGCCACCGGATTGTTGCGCAAGCGCGGATCATGCATGGCATGGTTAAGCGCATCGAGCCGAAAGCCGTCGACGCCACGATCCAGCCAGAACTTGGCCACCGCCAGCAGGGCATCCTGCACCACCGGATTGTGAACGTTGAGTTGCGGCTGCTGTTTCAGGAAAGTGTGCATGTAATATTGCCGCCGCCGCGCGTCCCAGGTCCAGGCAGGGCCGCCGAACACCGACTGCCAATTGTTGGGCGGGGTGCCGTCCGCCCTGGGGTCGGCCCAGACATACCAGTCGGCGTGGGGGTTTGTCCGGTCTTGCCGGCTGGCAGCGAACCAGTCATGCCGGTCCGAAGTATGAGCATAGACCTGGTCGATGATGACTTTCAGGCCCAGCGCATGCGCGCGCGCTACCAGCGCGTCGAAGTCGGCCAGGGTTCCGAAGATCGGATCGATGTCGCAATAATCGGCGATATCATAGCCGAAATCGATCATCGGCGAGGTGAAGAACGGCGAGATCCAGATGGCATCGACCCCCAGTACAGCGACATGGTCGAGATGCGCGGTAATACCGGGTAGATCGCCGATACCGTCACCGTTCGCATCGGCAAAGCTGCGCGGATAGATCTGGTATATCGCGGCGCCGCGCCACCACTGGGCTGCGGCAGGCAGGGAGATTTTGACCATGATCGGGAACGGCTCCGGCAAAAGCGGCGATATACGGGAAGCGCATGGCCCATGATGAGCAGGCCGCTGCAAAACGGTATAACTTGCCGTTTGCACATATTTTTGTTGCGCCGCAATACGCGCTTGTGGATGGCGGTCGGTATGGCATAGCTGCCGATAGAGGAACCGAAGGCGATCTTGAATTCCGACCGTGTGGGAACAGCCGTGCCCGCAGGGTCATCGTTATTTATGGGAGCCTGCGCATGACCACCAACCTCGCCGCCGATACGAAACCCGGCGAAACTGCCGAAGCTGCTCCCGCCGCTCAAAATTCATCCGACCAGATGTCGATCAATGATCTGCTGATCGACGTACTGCGCCACCGGGTCGGCAAGGACGAACGCGCCGCCAAGCCGCTGGACTGGTTTACCGCGGTGGTGCTGGCGTTGCGCGACCGGATCATCGACAAATGGATGGAATCGACCCGCCGCACTTATGAGGACGGCGGCAAGCGGGTCTATTACCTCAGCCTGGAATTCCTGATCGGGCGGTTGTTGCGCGATGCCCTGACCAACCTCGATCTCAATGACGAAATGGAAGCGGCGCTGCGTGCCAACGGCTTCGAACTTTCTGCGCTGGAAGATATCGAGCCCGATGCGGCGCTGGGCAACGGCGGGTTGGGGCGATTGGCGGCCTGCTTCATGGAGAGCCTCGCCAGCCTGGATATCCCTGCCTATGGTTATGGGATCCGCTATGTGAACGGCATGTTCCGCCAACGCATCGACGATGGCTGGCAAGTGGAATTGCCCGAAACCTGGCTGGCGCATGGCAATCCATGGGAGTTTCCGCGCTGGGAAAGCGCCTATCGCATCGGCTTTGGCGGCGAAGTGGTGGAAACGCGCAACGGCGTGGCGTGGCATCCGGCGGAACAGGTACTGGCGACGGCGATCGATACGCCGGTAGTCGGCTGGCGCGGAAAAAGGGTCAATACGCTGCGGCTGTGGACCGCTAGTTCGCTCGACCCGTTGCGTCTCGATGCATTCAATGCCGGGGACCATTTCGGCGCGCTGGCCGACCAGGTGCGTGCCGACAGCCTGGTGCGGGTGCTGTATCCCGCCGATTCCAACGCCGCCGGGCAGGAACTGCGCCTCCGCCAGGAGTTTTTCTTTTCCTCGGCCTCGATCCAGGACATCGTTCGCCGCCATGTCCAGTACGATGGCGATATCCTGACGCTGCCGGACAAGGCCGCGATCCAGCTCAACGACACCCACCCGGCGATCGCTGTCGCCGAACTGATGCGACTGCTGGTCGATACTTACGAGCTGGGTTTCGACGAGGCGCTGGATATCACCCGGCGCACCATGGGCTACACCAATCATACGCTGCTGCCCGAGGCGCTGGAAAGCTGGCCGTTGCCGCTGTTCGAGCGGCTGCTGCCGCGCCACATGCAGATCATCTACGCGATCAACAGCCGGGTGCTGCGCGAAGCCGGCAAGGCGCAATTGGGCGATGCCGCGCTGGCGGCGATCTCGCTGATCGACGAGGGCGGGGAACGGCGCGTGCGCATGGCCAACCTGGCCTTTACCGGGGCGCACAGCGTCAACGGCGTAGCGGCACTGCATACCGAACTGATGAAGACCACGGTGTTTGCCGATCTGCACAAGCTGTATCCGACCCGCATCAATAACAAGACCAACGGCGTCACCCCGCGCCGCTGGTTGCAGCAGTGCAATCCGGGGCTGACCGGGGTGCTGCGCGAGGCGATCGGGCCTGAGTTCCTGGATGACGCCGAAAAGCTTGGCGCGTTGAATGCACTCGCCGACGATTCCGCGCTGGGGGAGCGTATCCACGCGGTGAAACGCGCCAACAAGGTCGCATTGGCGGCGCATCTCAAGGAATTGACCGGGGTGCGGGTCAATCCCGACGCGCTGTTCGACGTTCACATCAAGCGCATCCATGAATACAAGCGGCAATTGCTCAACCTGGTCGAGACGGTGGCGTTGTACGACCAGATCCGCAGCCATCCGGAAAAGGACTGGGTGCCGCGCGTCAAGATCTTCGGCGGCAAGGCTGCGTCGAGCTATCACAACGCCAAGCTCATCATCAAGCTGACCAACGACATCGCCCGGCGAGTGAATTCCGACCCGTCGGTCGGCGGTTTGCTCAAGGTGGTATTCGTGCCCAATTACAACGTTTCGCTGGCAGAGCGCATTATTCCCGCCTCCGACCTGTCCGAACAGATCTCGACCGCCGGGATGGAAGCTTCGGGCACCGGCAACATGAAGTTCGCGCTGAATGGTGCGCTGACGATCGGTACGCTCGATGGCGCGAACATCGAGATCAAGGACCATGTCGGCGATGACAACATCGTCATATTCGGCCTGACCGCCGATGAAGTGACCGAGAAGCGCGAGAGCCATTACAACCCGCGCGCATTGATCGAAGCCTCGCCCGAACTGAACCAGGCGGTCAACGCCATTGCCAGCGGCGTATTTTCCCCGGACGATCCGGGACGATACGAGGGTCTGATGGCCGGGCTTTACGACCACGACTGGTTCATGGTCGCCGCCGATTTCGACAGCTATGCGGCGGCACAGCGCGCGATCGACGTCCGCTGGCTGGATCAGGCGGGCTGGCGCGCCAGCGCAATCCGCAATATCGCCAATGTCGGCTGGTTTTCATCCGACCGTACCATCGGCGAATACGCTCGGGATATCTGGGGAGTTCTGTGAAACCACCAAAGTCCGCTATCACGGCCCTGCTGGAGGGAACCCATGCGGACCCGTTTTCGCTGCTGGGCGTGCATGAAGGACCTGACGGCGCCTTTGCCCGAGCGTTGTTGCCGGGAGCGGAGGTGGCCGAAGCGTTCAGCCTGACCGGGGTGCCGCTCGGTCAGTTGACGCGGGTGGACGATCGCGGGTTGTTCGAAGGCCCGGTAACGGGCGGGCGCCAGCCGGTTACCTATCGCTGTACCGCCGGGATGCATACCTGGCTGATTACCGATCCCTTCAGCTTTGGCCCGGTGCTGGGTCCGATCGACGACCTGTTGATCGCCGAGGGCAAGCATTTTCGCCTGTTCGACAAGATGGGCGCGCATCTCATCGAACATGAAGGCGCAAAGGGGGTCCATTTCGCGGTCTGGGCGCCGAACGCGCGGCTGGTCAGCCTGGTCGGCGATTTCAACGACTGGGATCATCGCCGTCACCCGATGCGTCGCCGCACCGACATCGGGGTGTGGGAAATCTTCATCCCCGATATCGCCGAGGCGCGGGCGTATAAATATCGCATCGTCGCCGCCGATGGCACGGTGCTGCCGTTGAAAGCGGACCCTTTCGCCTTTGCCGCCGAACTGCGGCCCAGCACCGCTTCGCTCACCCCCGGCCCGATCCGGCAGGAGTGGGGCGACGACGCGCATCGGTCCTATTGGGCCGGGGTCGATCACCGCCGTCAGCCGATTTCCATCTACGAGGTCCACGCCGGATCGTGGCAACGCAACGTTCACGGCTGGTTCCTCAACTGGGACGAGATGGCCGCGCAACTGATCCCCTACGTCACCGAGATGGGCTTTACCCATATCGAATTCATGCCGATTTCCGAACACCCTTACGATCCGAGCTGGGGTTATCAGACCACCGGGATCTATGCGCCATCGGCGCGGTTCGGATCGCCTGAAGGATTTGCCCGCTTCGTCGATGGCGCACACCGCGCGGGGATCGGCGTGCTGCTGGACTGGGTGCCGGCGCATTTCCCCACCGACCGGCACGGCCTGGCGCGATTCGACGGCACCGCGCTGTACGAGCACGAGGACCCGCGCCTGGGGTTCCATCCCGACTGGCAGACCGCGATCTATAATTTCGGGCGGCGCGAGGTATCCAGTTTCCTGGTCAACAATGCGCTCTACTGGGCGGAGCAGTTCCATGTCGACGGGCTGCGGGTCGATGCGGTGGCATCGATGCTGTACCGCGATTACTCGCGCGCGCCGGACGAATGGATTCCCAATGACGCGGGTGGCCGGGAAAACTGGGAGGCGGTGAGCTTTCTGCGGGCTATGAACCGCGCGGTCTATGGTGCCCATGCCGGGTTCATGACCATTGCCGAGGAATCGACGGCGTGGCCCGGCGTGACTCTGCCCGCCTATGACGGCGAGCCGCATTCCAGCAATCTGGGTTTCGGGTTCAAATGGAACATGGGTTTCATGCATGACACGCTGCAATACATGGCGCGCGACCCGGCGCACCGGCGCTGGCATCACAGCGATATCACCTTCGGGCTGATGTATGCCTTTTCCGAAAATTTCGTATTGCCGCTCAGCCATGACGAAGTCGTGCATGGCAAAGGCAGCCTGTTGGCCAAGATGGCCGGCGATCCCTGGCAGAAATTCGCTAATCTGCGGGCGTATTACGCGATGATGTGGGGCTATCCGGGCAAGAAGCTGCTGTTCATGGGGCAGGAGTTCGCCCAGTCGCGCGAATGGAGCGAGGATCGCTCGCTGGATTGGGATTTGCGGCGGTCCGCGCTGCATGAAGGCGTGCGCTCGCTGGTGCGCGATCTCAATTGGCTGTATTGCGATCGCCCGGCGCTGCATGCCGGCGATTGCGATCGCGAGGGCTTCGAATGGCTGATCGCCGACGATGCGGAGAATTCGGTATTTGCCTGGCTGCGGCGTACGCCGGGGGAAAAGCCGGTGGCGGTGATCGTCAACATGACCCCGCAATTGCATCTCCATTATCGCGTGCCGTTGCCGCAGGACGGTGTCTGGCGCGAAATCATCAATACCGATGCCACCGCCTATGGCGGCAGCGGCGAGGGCAACATGGGGCTGGCGGCGGCGCGGAATGGCGCTGCCTACCTGGTGCTGCCGCCGTTGGCGACACTGATGCTGGAGCCGGCAGGGTAAAGGACCGCGACACGAAAAGGCTTTCGAACCATTGGAATATTTCATAATCGCATCGCGGTGCAGCGGATAGAGAGGGCGCGCAATGAGGGTAACACGGGGCCACCAGCCATTGGCGCGCGATGCCATGGCCTATGTCCTGGCCGGTGGCCGTGGCAGCCGCCTGAAGGAATTGACCGATAATCGCGCCAAGCCGGCGGTCTATTTCGGTGGCGTCTCGCGGATCATCGATTTCGCGCTTTCGAATGCGATCAATTCGGGTATTCGCCGGATCGGTGTCGCAACGCAGTACAAGGCGCATTCGCTGATCCGGCACATGCAGCGCGCGTGGAATTTCATGCGGCCCGAACGCAACGAAAGCTTCGATATCCTGCCCGCCAGCCAGCGCATCGACGAGATGCTGTGGTACGAGGGTACCGCCGACGCGGTGTACCAGAATATCGACATCATCGCCGCGCACGCCCCCCGGTATATGGTGATTCTGGCCGGCGATCACATCTACAAGATGGATTACGAGGTGATGCTGCAACAGCACGTCAACTCGGGCGCGGATGTCACGATCGGCTGCCTGATGGTGCCGCGACCGGACGCCAGCGAATTCGGCGTGATGGCCGTGGACGCCGACGACACCGTCATCTCATTCCTGGAAAAGCCGGCGGACCCGCCGGGCATTCCCGGCAACGAGGATTTTGCCCTGGCATCGATGGGCATCTATGTCTTCAATACCGAGTTCCTGTTCGAGGAACTGCGGCGCGATGCCGGCACCCCGGATTCGAGCCGCGACTTTGGCAAGGACATAATTCCGTACATTGTCCGCCATGGCAAGGCGGTGGCGCACCGCTTCAGCGCCAGTTGCGTCCGCGCGGCAGAGGAAATCCAGGAATACTGGCGCGATGTCGGGACGATCGACGCCTATTTCGATGCCAACCTCGACCTCACCGATGTCGTTCCGCAACTCGATATGTATGATCGCGACTGGCCGATCTGGACCGACCAGATCGTCGCCGCCCCGGCCAAGTTCGTGCATGACCAGGATGGTCGGCGCGGCCATGCCATATCGTCCCTGATATCGCAGGACTGCATCGTGTCCGGCTCGCTGGCGCGGCGCAGCCTGCTGTTTACCGGGGTCAAGATGGGCAGCTTTTCCACCGTGGAGGAAGCGGTGATCCTGCCCTATTGCAATATCGGCCGGAACGCGCAGTTGCGCCGGGTGATCATAGATTCCGGCGTGCGCATTCCCGAAGGGCTGGTGGTGGGCGAAGATCCGGTGCTGGACGCGCAACGCTTTCGCCGTACCGACAACGGCGTGTGCCTGATTAACAAGGCGATGATCGATCGGCTGATATAGAGATGATGGACAAGGGCTCATACCATAAGGCTCTTTCCCCTCCAGCGGCAGGTCGGGTGGGGGTGCACTGCCGCCAGCGTGGACGCATGGTTCTCGCCGCGATCCCCCAGCCCCTCCCCGGCGGGGAGGGGAGATGAATTTGCGCCACGCCGATCCGGTACCAGCCGCTCCGACCCCGCTCCACGTCCTGTCCGTCGCGTCGGAAGCGGTGCCGTTGGTCAAGACCGGCGGTCTGGCCGATGTGGTGGGGGCGTTACCCGGCGCGGTGGCTCCGCATGGCGTGGCGATGACCACGCTGATCCCCGGCTATCCGGCGGTCATGGCGGCGCTAGGGCTGAGCGGTACGGCTATCGTCGGTAAAGGCGCCCGCAAGGCCAAGGCTGGCGCTAAAATGGTGCATGAATGGTCTTCGCTGCTGGGCGAGCCGGCGCGATTGCTGGCGGCCGGTATTGGCGGACACCCGCTGCTGGTGCTCGATGCGCCCGCCTGTTTCAGCCGTGAGGGTAGTCCTTATGGCGATGCGCTGGGCCGCGATTGGCCCGATAACTGGCGTCGGTTCGCGATGCTGGGCCGGGCGGCTGCCGATATCGCCGGCGGCGCGGTCACCGGGCTGGGCTTCGATATCCTGCACGCGCACGACTGGCAGGCGGGGATGGCGCCCGCCTATTTGCGCTTCGCCCCGCTGAACGGAGCGCCGCATGTGCCATCGGTGATGACCATCCACAATATGGCGTTCCAGGGCTGTTTCCGGCGCGAGATTTTCGGTCGGCTGGGGTTGCCGCAGGCGGCCTGGGCAATCGACGGGGTGGAATACCACGGCGGCGTCAGCATGCTCAAGGCCGGGCTGGAAGCCGCCACCGCGATCACGACCGTCAGCCCGACTTACGCCATGGAAATCCGGGGTCCGGAATTTGGCATGGGGCTGGATGGGTTGATCGTCAGCCGGGGCGACCGGGTGAGCGGCATCGTCAACGGCATCGACACCGAAGCGTGGAATCCCGCTACCGATCCGGCGCTGGCCGTGCCGTTCAGCGCGCGAAGCCTGTCCCGCCGCACCGCCAACAAGCGCGCGCTGGAGGCGGAATTCGGACTGGTATCGGAGGATGGCCCGCTGTTCGTGGTCATCAGCCGGCTGACCTGGCAAAAGGGCATGGATGTGCTGGGCGAGGTGCTCGACCATCTCGTCGGGCTGGGTGGTCGGCTGGCCCTCCTGGGCGCGGGAGACGCCGCGATCGAGGCGGAATTGCGCAAGGGCGCGGCGCGGCATCCCGGTCGGATCGGGCTGACGGTCGGTTATGACGAGCGGCTGGCGCACCGCATGCAGGCCGGTGGCGATGCGATCCTGGTGCCCAGCCGGTTCGAGCCTTGCGGCCTGACCCAGCTCTATGCGCTGGCTTATGGCTGTGTGCCGGTAGTGGCGCGCACCGGCGGACTGGCCGATACCGTTATCGACGCCAACCTGGCGGCGATCAACGCGGACGCCGCGACCGGCGTTCAGTTCTCCCGCACCGATTACGAACATCTGGCATTGGCGATCACCCGCGTCATCGAACTCTACCGCCAGCCGTCGCTATGGCGGCGCATCCAGGCCGCGGGCATGAAATCCGATTTTTCCTGGGGTCGCAGCGGCGCGGCCTATGCCCAATTATATCGCCAGATTTCGGAGGCACGATGATCGTTACCACGCCGAGTACGCCTTTTTCCGGGCAAAAGCCCGGCACCTCGGGGCTGCGCAAGAAGGTACGGGTGTTCCAGCAGCCGAATTACGCCGAGAATTTCATCCAGGCGGTGTTCGATTGCGCCGGGGTTGCGCTCGCTTCGACGCTGGTTATCGGCGGCGACGGCCGTTTCCACAATCGCGCGGTTATCCAGCAGGCGATCCGCATGGCGGCGGCGAATGGTTATGGGCGGGTGCTGGTCGGGCAGGGGGGTATCCTGTCGACCCCGGCGGCAAGCCATGTCATCCGCAAATATGCCGCGTCCGGCGGGCTGATCCTGTCGGCCAGCCATAACCCCGGCGGCCCGGACGAGGATTTCGGGATCAAGTACAACACCGCGAACGGTGGCCCGGCGCCGGAAGCGGTGACCGAAGCAATTTACGCCCGCACCGGGACGATCGATCGCTGGCTGGCGGTGGACACGCCCGATATCGATCTCGACCGCATCGGCCGGATCGAACTAGCCGGGATGGCAGTGGAAATCATCGACCCGGTCGGCGATTATGCCGCGCTGATGGAGGAATTGTTCGACTTTCCGGCAATCCGTGCCGCCGTGGCGGATGGCTTCACCATGGCTTTCGACGCGATGCATGCGGTGACCGGGCCTTACGCCCATGAAATCCTGGAAAAGCGGCTCGGCTTTGCCCCCGGCACGGTCCACAATGGCACGCCGCTGGAGGATTTCGGTGGCCACCATCCCGATCCTAACCTGGTCCATGCCAGAGTGCTGTACGATCTGATGATGTCGTCGCAGGCACCGGCGCTGGGCGCGGCTTCTGACGGGGACGGTGATCGCAACCTCATCATCGGCAAGGGTGTTTTTATCACGCCGTCGGACTCGCTGGCGATGCTGGCGGCCAATGCCCACCATGCGCCGGGTTATGCGCGCGGGCTGTCGGGGATTGCGCGCAGCATGCCGACCAGCGCGGCGGCCGATCGCGTGGCCGAGGCGCTGGGCATACCGCTGTTCGAAACCCCGACCGGGTGGAAATTCTTCGGAACGCTGCTGGACGCCGGGCGGGTGACGATCTGCGGTGAGGAAAGCGCGGGCACCGGCAGCGACCATGTCCGCGAAAAAGACGGGCTGTGGGCGGTGTTGCTGTGGCTCAACATCCTGTGCGCGCGGCGGATCGGCGTAGCGGAACTGGCGCGCGAACATTGGGCGCGCTTTGGCCGCAATTATTATGCACGTCACGATTACGAGGCAGTGGAAACGGCGCAAGCCGATGCGGTGGTGGCGGTGGTGACGGCGAATTTGCCCAGCTTGCCGGGCCGGGTGTTTTCCGGCCTGACGGTCGCCGCTGCCGACAGCTTTTCCTATACCGACCCCGTCGATGGCTCGGTCAGCGCCAACCAGGGCTTGCGGGTGCTGTTCGAAGGTGGCTCGCGCATCGTCCTGCGCCTGTCCGGCACCGGCACGGAGGGCGCCACCTTGCGGCTTTATCTCGAGCGTTATGAGCCGGTGGGCGGAAGACTGGACGAGCAAACTCCGGATATGCTGGCCGAACTGATCGCCGCCGCCGAAGCTATCGCCGGGATTATCCGCCACACCGGGCGCATCAAGCCGGATGTGGTGACGTGAGCGAAACCCCGGGCGCCCCCCTCGGGGCCAATGCTACGGCGGATGGCACCAGCTTTGCGGTGCGGGCCCCGCGCGCGCAAGCGGTGTCGCTGTGCCTGTTCGACGATCACAGCGAACAGCGCATCGCGATGCGGCGCAATGCCGAGTTGGGAGGGGATATCTGGCAGGTAGAGCTGTCGGGCAACCTGTCGGGCGCTCGCTATGGCTATCGTGCCTGGGGCGAATGGGCGCCCGAGCGCGGCTTGTGGTACGATCCGGCCAAGCTGCTGATCGATCCCTACGCCGTGCAGCTCGACCGGCGGCCGGGGTTCAACCCCCGGCTGGCGATCCCCGGCGAAGATACCGCAGCGCTGGTGCCCAAGGCGGTGGTGCCGGGCGCGTGGCCCGAAGTTCCGCAC
>CAZZYX010000113.1:0-11062 GCA_964658485.1 uncultured Acetobacteraceae bacterium
CGGCAGCTGCTGGATCTGGCGCCGGATGATCCGGCCGCGCTGGCAGGGGCCGCGATCATCCTTGCCTTCTTCGGGATCTGCGAAGCCAGGATGCATTGGTCGATCTACGACTCCATCTATACCAACCAATCCGCAAATGGCTTTATGTCGCGCAACCTGAAGTTGCGCGGCGGCTTGCTGCGGGCGCCGGCATCGTTCAGCGATTCGACTGCCTTTGCCCTATTCGCACTAGTCGGCGTATTCGCGGTCATCTCGTCGCGACGGTTTTTCCGGAACAGCTTGCTGTGGGCGGGCAGCATCGCGCTCACTATCCTTGGATTGCTGGCTGCACAGTCCCGCGGCGCGGATCTGGGCCTGCTGTTCGGTCTGTTTCTGTTGATGGCGGTGCGGGGTCGCTATGCCCTGGCGGGTGCTGTCGCCGGCGGTGGGGCACTTCTCGTGGCGCTGCTGCTGGCCCTGGCCCCGGCCAGTCCCACCATCGCTGCGTTCGTCGGGGCGGAAGCTCACGCCGGTCCGGATCAGGATTATCGCCAGACCTTGCTTCGCCGAGGGTTGCAGGTGGGCATGGAGCACCCGCTGCTGGGTGACGACATGTCGCGCGTCCTGGCCCAAATGGCAGATATCAAGCAGGGTGAAGGCATCGTCGATCTGGTCAATACCTACCTGACGATATTCCTGAATTCCGGACTTTTGGGATTGGGACTTTTCATCGGCATCACTACCGCAATTTTCGTGAAACTGTTCCGATCGAGCGATAAGACGGATGCCGCATTCATTGGCTTGCAGATGTTTGCGGCAAGCGCGCTGGGGGGGGTGTTATTCGCTCTCACCTTCACATCGTTCATTTACGAGCGGAATGCCTATTGGGTGATGATGCTGCTTGCCTGTTGTCGCGGCCTGGCAGCGCCCAGCCGAAGTCCATCCAGAACAGCGCTACGACAGACTGGGCAGGCATGGCAGGCCGGGCCATCGTATCGCAGCGCGGTCCATCAGTGGCAGTCGAAGCCAATGGTCGATCCGGTCTGATATTCCATCGGTAGGCCGTCCGCCCTGGCGATTACGATATGAATGGCGGCCAAGGATAATCCCGTAGATATTCTCATGAGGTCAGGTTTGCGGGCAACAATCAAGGTCGAGCGGCTAAAGGAGCACGCCAACGCTTTCGGATTTTTGCGCCTTGTCCTCGCGGCCTTGGTAATTGTCTCGCACACGCCCGAAATGGCCGATGGCAACCGTGATCGCGAAATTTTGACGCGCGCGTTTGGCGGCATATCTTTCGGCGAAATCGCGGTAGACGGATTTTTCCTGATAAGCGGCTATCTGATCGTCGGGAGCTTCGCCAAACGACCCGATGTCGTGGCTTATCTGGTCCGGCGCGTGGCCAGGATTTACCCGGCATTCATCGTGGCGTCGTTGATATGCCTGTTGATTGTTGCGCCATTGGCCGGCGCACGCATGTCGGAAATCGTAAACGATATGCCCATCTCGGTCTGGCATATGGCAAAACTTCAAATGCCGATGGCGGCGAACGTGTTTGCCGGTACCAATTATGCGCAGCTTGACAGTTCGATGTGGACTATCAGGTATGAATTTTTGTGTTATCTGATCGTGATTCCGCTGGGTTTATTCGGATTTTTAAACAAACCTGCTATGATCGGTATCATTTCAATTTGCTGCCTGATCCTGTTCAGCGTCATAACTTTTAACGGCCAGCTCGATATCCAGAACCGGTCATATTTCGTGGCGGAAATACCGCATGCCCTTAACAAGATCATCAAGTTCGCCGGCGTATTCCTGACCGGCTCGCTATTTTTCCTGTACAGGGACCGAATTCGTTTTACGACCGTGGGGATCGCGGTCGCAGTGGTCGGCGTTTGTGCGCTATTATTCATCCCGTCGCTGGCGGAGCTGGGCGTAGCCACATTCGGAGCCTATCTGATCTTCGCCATCGCCAGCAGGGGTGGCTCGGGCATCCTCGCCAGGATCAACAACCGCAACGACATATCTTACGGTGTTTATCTTTATGCCTGGCCCGCCGAAAAATTGCTGATGTGGTACTGGCCCGAAATATCGTTGCTTGCCGCCGGGTTTTGCACGCTCGTCATCTCCTGCGCATGCGGCTGGATCAGTTGGCACGCATTGGAAAAACCGGCGATCGCCATCCTGATCGGAAATCGCTTCAAGTAAGCCGGTCGAGGATGGCCACCAAACTCCGCGCTGCCATTTCGTCCGACAGATTCGCCGCAGCATAGGCCAGGGCATTGCGCGACAGCATCTCGCGCAATGCGGGATCGTCCCACAACTGCATGATCGTCCGGCGCAAGCCGGCGACATCGCCGGCATCGACCAGCATCGCATTCACGCCATCATCGATATAATCCACCGATCCCACCCCGCGGGTCGCCACCAACGGCCGCCCCATGCGCAGCGCTTCGACGATCGTCACTTGCCCGGAGGCAGTCGCTACATCCGCCAGCGGTACGATATTGACCCTGGCGCGCTGGGCCAGGACGCGGCACTCCTGCGCGGTCAGGCCATTCACCAACTCGACATTGTCGGGAATATCCAGCCCGGCCAGGCTGCGCGGCGAGGCAATCAGGACCAGTCGGAGGGGCAGCCCGCGCATCGCCTCGATCAATGTCGCATAATCGCGATTGGCCGACCCCATGGCCACGACGAACGGATCGGAGGATTCCTCGTCGGCGGTCAGGGCAATGGGTGCGCGCTGCAACGGCACAAAGGCGATCTTGTCCCGGGGAATACCGAACCAGCGATGGAGCGTGTCGATCTCGCCGCGCGAATGGACCACGAATTGATCGACGTGATGCAGAAATATGCGGGCGATCAGGGAATTCGGCCACGATGGCTTTTCGCCGACGTTGAAGCACCAGGCCAGCAGCCGCGTCCTGCGCCGGGTCACTGAACAGGCCTTCTGGATCGCGGCCATCATCGCCAATTGCGGAAATACCGTGACCAGGCCCTTGCAATCTGCCCGGAGTCCGCTGCGTGCCTGGCGCCAGTACCCCAGCCATCCCGCCAGCGGCGTCGCGCGTCGCTTGCGGTCATGCCAGTTGCCCGATCGGCCGGCACGAATCACCGGTAGCTTTAAATATTCGTGCCCGCCGGAATGGTCGAAATCGTCGATCCAGGTCTGCGGTTGGACTGGCGGCGGTCCCTGGTCCACGAAAAAAGGTGCTATGATCGCCCAGCGCATTATCGCCATCGTCTTTCGAAATCGTAGCGATCGGTGTCGCCGGAATATCCCGGCAGGAACGCTGCATTCCGTAGCCGACAGGCCGAGAGATATCGAACGTACATCCCGCGTGACTGCCATGGGCCGGTAAAATTGGCAAGTCGTGTCCTGACCGATCAGATAGCTGGCTGATCCGCAACGATATTTGTTGCCATCGGGTTTGCGCCGACAAATTGCGGCCATTTTGTTGAGGCAATGCTTCGCGCTGGTGTTCGAGAGACTTGCCCTCTCGCTCATGCTCGCTATGCGCAAATCATCGGGCAGCGATCCAAAGCTTGCCGATCACCGGTTCCTCGACCGATCGCGGGCAATGGATTGACCATGGATGTTTCCCTGAAACCTGCCGGGCTGCGACAACGGATGATCCTGCTGGCGTCCGGCGGCGCGGCGAGCATCATCTTCGCCGCGATCTGTTCCAGCCTGCTGCGAATCGTCAGCAGCGTGACTCTTACCCGCCTGCTCGACGTCCAGGCTTTCGGCATCGTCGCCCTGGTCACTTCGGTCGGGTTCGTATTTCAACTGGTGTCGGATATCGGCGTCCAGCCGTTTATCATCCGCCACGCGCGCGGCGACGACCCGGTATTCCTCGATGAAATCTGGACGCTGCGGCTGATCCGCTCGGTGATCCTGACGCTGGTCATGGCTGCCTCGGCAGGATTGAGCGCCAGATTGCTCGGCAAACCCGAATTCGCGCCGGTTATCATGCTCTATAGCCTGAGCTTTGCGCTCGACGGCCTGTCATCGATGTCTTTTGCGACATCGATTCGCGAAAGAAAATTATGGCGGCTGGCGATGCTCGACCTGTTTGCCAGCATCGCGCAGTTCATTGTCGCGGTGATCCTGGCCTTTGTTTTCCACAACTACTGGTCGATCCTGTTCGCGATATTGTCGGCATCGGCGGTAAAGGTAGTGCTGTCGTACACGATGTTCCCGAATTCGGTGAGGCGGCTGCGTTTCAGCCGCGATACGTCCCGCGAAATGTGGAATTTTTCGCGATTCATCGCACCGTCCAGCTTGATGACCGTATTCATCCTGCAGTCGGACAAGCTCGTGCTCGCCCGGCTGATGCCGATTGCCGCATTCGGTCTTTACGCCTTGTCGCAAACGATCTCGACCGCCGGACCGGGGTTGGCGTCCAGCTATAGCCGACGGGTACTTTTCCCTGCGTATGCGGAAGCAGTAAGATCCGGTTCGCAATCGCTCCGTCAGGTGTTTTATCGCGCCCGGCGGTGGCAAAACCTGTTCTATATGCTGGCAATCGGCGGGATCGGGGGCGCCGCAGATCTGATTGTCTCGCTACTTTACGACCCGCGCTATCACGGCGTAGTAATCTATTTACGCATACTATCGATTGGCGCGGCATTTGTACTGGTCTCGAGCTCTTCGGAAGAGATGATCATCGCGCTCGGCCATCTGAAAAACACGGTCTATGCCACGGTGACGCGTCTGGTTTGGCTATTATTCGGAGGTGCGCTGGCATTTATCTTCAAAGTAAACGTGCTGATTCTAGTGACTGTATTCGGTACGGTAGAAGTGGTGGCCGCGGTTTTCTGGTGGACAAGGCTACATAAGGAAAGGCTGCTCGACCTCAAGGAAGAAGCGGCCGGCGTGGCGGCGGCCGGGATTGGGGCCGTCATTGGTTTCGGCATATCGTGGATCATCCTGTTCTACCTTCACGCGATGGGCGGGCAGGCATCGCTGCATGATCTGGTTCGCTCCCAACTGCATGGGTTGCATTGAACGGGAAGCCAAAGGCGGCAGTCGCTTACCGACGAGTCCCGGGCAATAGCTCGGTCAGGATGCGTTCGAGCTTGTCGCCGACGATATCCCATTGATTTTCTGTGGCACGGCGCTGCGCTCGCCGTGATAGCGCCAGCCACTCCGCATCCGGCATAACCGTCACGTCGAGGATTGCCCGGGCCATCTCCGCCCAGTCATGATCGCCAACCAGGATACCGGCGCCATCGGCCAGCAATTCGGGCGCGGCGCCGGCAGGCATGCCGATCACCGGGGTGCGGCAGGCCATCGCTTCCAGGATGGGCAATCCAAACCCCTCACGGCGACTGCCGAACAGCCACGCGTTGCATTGTGAATACAGCAGCCTGATCTGCTCCGGTGATGGCAGGACATGAAACTCGACCCATTCCGGGACCGCGATCGCATCTTGCGGAGGGGTATGGCCAAAAGCCACTACTTTCAGCGCCGGGTATGATTTCCGGGCCTGGGTCACCGCCTGGACGACCAGATCGCTGCCTTTGCGTGGATCGGAGGAATAGGTAAAGCCGACGGTGGTTGGTTGCCCCTTTGCTCGCGGTGGCGCGTAGAACAGGTTGTGATCTATGGCATTAGGCAGCAGGAAAACGTGGTCGTTCTGGAATTTTTCAGTCAGAAGGCGGTATAAATACCCAGAAATAGCGATCTTGGGAACATTCAGCTGCAAGACGCGGTCCACATCGGCGACCTTGTTATTTGCCCATATTTCGTAATCCTGAACAAGGTGGACCTTTACCCCTTTGCTTTCCGGGAGGTGTTCGATCAATTCCATCGTTTGCCACCAGGTTCCGATGACAATGTCGGCGTCGGGTATGTCCGCAGGCGTCAACGGCCCGGCATGGGCGACCGGAATAGCCGGTAACGATCCCAGATAAACGCCCGGTGCGGTTTTTGGCGCGATCCGCTCGCCTTTCAACCGCGCCTTCACCCTCGCCAGGAAGCTGGGCTCCGCAGGTTTCCGGGCAATGACCGCAACGTCGTGCCCGCGCTCGATCAACAGCCGACCCAAGGTCGCCGCAACCTTGAATCCGCCGGAGCTGTCGATTGCCCCGCCAATGATCGTGACACGCATGTAGTCGATCCACCCGTACTAGAGCATCGTGCCAAAAAATGGGTACCGGTTTTTGGTATAACGATGCGACAACAAAAGCTTAGAGCCGGAAGTTGATTCGCGTTTTGCGCTCCCCGCTCTAGATACAACAATTACCGAGGCCTGATACGATAGCGGTCTATTCGCGCTGCGATGCTCATCGATCACGGCAATGCGTGACGCGACGGGCGGCCGCCTGCACGTTGTGGCAATTGGCCAGCATAGCGTCAACGTCATAGCGGAACGATCTTGGCTGTCGCATCCGACGTAACCCTTGGCAACAATATGGAGTTCGGCGGTTCCGCACCACGACACCGACCACGTCGAGCCGAATTTTATCGGTGACCGAGCGACAGGTCCTTCACTGGGCGCGGGAATCGTCTTATCGCGCATCGCGACGGGACGCAGGAGACTTGAGATGTGTGATGAACTGACTGCTTCCGACACCCTTGGCGTGACCCGGCGCAGCTTTGCCGCTTTGAGCGGCGCGGCGGCGATAATCGGTATGGGCAGCGTCACGGCCAGCGGTGCCGAACATTCCGGCGCCGGCCTGACCGAAACGACGGTATCGATCACCACCGCCAACGGCACCGCCGATGCCTTTTTCGTCCATCCCGCGCATGGCCCGCATCCGGGCGTCGTCCTGTGGCCCGATATCGCCGGTCTGCGCGATGCCTATGAAGTCATGGCGCGCCGGCTCGCGGCTTCGGGCTATGCCGTCCTGGTGGTCAATCAATACTATCGCAATGCCCCGGCTCCGGTGCTGACCAGCTTTGCGCAATGGCGTACGCCGGAGGGCCAGGCAAAACTGGCGCCGATGATCGCCGCGCTGACCTCGCAGGCAGTCACCGGCGACGCTGCAGCTTATGTTCACTTCCTCGATCAACAGCCTGCGGTGGATCGCCACCGGCGGATCGGCAGCGCCGGCTATTGCATGGGCGGGCCGTTCGCGGTGCGCACCGCCGTCGCCGCCCCGGCTCGAGTCGGCGCCGTGGCCAGCTTTCACGGAGCGAGCCTGGTGACCGACAAGCCCGACAGCCCGCACTTGATGATCGCCGCCACGCAGGCAAGCTATCTGTTCGCCATCGGACGCAATGACGATGCCCGCGCGCCGGGTGACAAGGACACCCTGCGCACCGCAGCAGCGGCGGCGCATCGTCCTGCCGAGATCGAAGTCTATCCTGCCGATCATGGCTGGTGCGCGATAGATTCCCCGGTCTACGACGCGGCGCAGGCCGATCGCGCCTATGGCCGGATGCTGGCGCTGTTCGCGCAGCTTTGAGCTGAAACAGCATCTTGCCTGTTGGCATTTGCCGCCCATATCCGGTCGGAGGAGCATTCATGATGACTGACAAGATCGAACTGTCCGATGCCGAATGGCGAGAACGCCTGACCCCGGAGCAATACCGGATACTGCGCAAGGCCGATACCGAGCGGGCTTTCACCGGCAAATACGATGCTAACAAGGCAACCGGGGTGTATATGTGCGCCGGCTGCGGGGCGCCGCTGTTTACCTCTGCAACCAAGTTCAATTCCGGGTCGGGCTGGCCTAGCTATACCGCCCCGATGGCTGAGGGTGCGGTGGCGGAACATCGCGACTTTGCCCATGGCATGGTTCGGACCGAAGTACGCTGCGCGCGCTGCGAAGGCCACCTCGGGCACGTCTTTCCCGATGGGCCGGGCGACAACGGATTGCGTTATTGCATCAATAGCGCAGCGCTTGAGTTCCAGCCGGAAGAGTAGCGTCAGGGTCACCCTCCCCATCTGCCGTGAGCTTGTCGAAGGGTGTCCTGGTCTTCGTGCGGTTGGGTGCCGGGTAAAAAGGAGCGCCGCCCTTCGACCACCTCGGGGTAGAAGGGTTTGGGCGCCAGCGAATAAGCGCTGGCGCCAAAGCCGAAACTGTCGTTAACGATCTGGTCAGCACAAGCCTTGCAGGACGGCTGGCTTGTGGTTGGTTCGTATGGGCGGGGTCATGCGAGCGACTTTTTTCGGCAGGGATAGACCGGCAATATGGCACGTAACGCCGACGGAGGCAGGTCTGCACCCAGGCTGCCACCAAAAACTCCGCCGCCGCGCAGGCGCGGTTGGCTGGGGCGGCTGTTCATCTGGATCATTGCGATCGGGCTGCTGGTGACCGCCGGCGTGGCCGTCGCGGTCATGCTGGAAGCACAGGATTTGCCCAGCTTCGACGAGATGAAATCCAGCCAGAATGGCCAGACCATCGTCGTTCGCGCCGCCGATGGCACGCAACTGGTGGCGCTGGGGCCAAGTTACGGCAAATGGCTGAGTTACGACCAGATCCCGGCCGTGATGAAGGACGCGATCGTTTCTACCGAGGACCGCCGGTTTCGCAACCATTTCGGCATCGATCCGATCGGGGTGGCGCGGTCGCTGGTGGTGCGTGAGCAGTCCGGCCACTGGCGGCAGGGCGGGTCGACCCTGACGCAGCAGTTGGCGCGAACGGTCTTTCTGAACAACAACCGCACCTTCAACCGCAAGGGCCGCGAAGCCTTGTTGGCGATGGCGCTCGAATGGCGCTTCAGCAAGAACCAGATCCTCGAACTTTATCTCAACAAGGTCTATTTCGGTGGCGGGGCCTATGGCGTTGATGCCGCGTCGCGCAAATTCTTCAATCATTCGGCGATGGACCTGTCGCTGCCCGAGGCGGCGATCATCGCCGGGCTGGTCAAGGCACCATCGCATTACTCGCCAACCGCCGATGCCGACGCCGCGATAAAGCGTGCGCATGTGGTGCTGTCGGTGATGGCGGATGCGGGCGCGATCACCAGCGAGCAACAGAACGCCGCCGATCTCAACGCGGTGCATATCGCGCCCGATGCGGCGCAGAACTCGGTGCGCTATTTCACCGACTGGGCGCTGCCGCAACTTGACACGCTGCTGCCCGACAACAAGGAGCCGATCGAGGTCTGGACCACGCTGGATCTGCATATGCAGAACGCCGCGACCAAGGCGATGCTCGACCAGGTGCCAAAGGGCGCGCAGGGTGCGCTGGTCAGCCTCGATCGCGATGGCGCGGTGCTGGCGCTGGTCGGCGGCACCGATTACGTCACCTCGAATTACAACCGCGCCGTCAGCGCTATGCGCCAGCCGGGGTCGGCGTGGAAACTGTTCGTCTATCTGGCGGCGCTGGAATCAGGAGTAAAGCCCGACGATCCGGTGACCGACCAGCCGGTCAACATCAATGGCTGGAGCCCGAAGAATTCGGGGCGGTCCTATGCTGGTCTGATCGACATACGCACCGCCTTTGCCTATTCCAAAAACACCGTGGCCGCGCAATTGGGCCAGCAGGTCGGCTTTTCCGCGGTGGCCGACATGGCTCGCCGCTTTGGCATCACCACGCCGATCAACACCATGCCGGCGATGGTGCTAGGCACTAACGATGTGCGGGTGATCGATATGACGCGGGCCTTTGCCGGGGTGGCCGCGCGCGGCACCTCGGTCGAACCTTTCGGCATCGCCAAGGTCACCACCACCGATGGTCGCGTGCTGTACCAGCACCCAACCGCGCAAGGCCAGACGCTGGTAGCGCCGTATGTGGCGGCGGGAATGACCGACCTGCTGCAAACCGCCGTTAGTATCGGCACCGGCAAAGCCGCGCAGATCGGCCGTCCGGTCGCGGGCAAGACCGGCACCACCAGTTCTTACAAGGATGGCTGGTTCCTGGGCTTTTCAAGTGGCATCACCACCGGCGTGTGGATGGGACGCGACGATGCCAGGCCGGTGACGGGTCTGCAGGGCGGAACCGCGCCGGCGCGCGCCTTTGCCCAATACATGCGGGTGGCAGTGGCCGGGCGACCGGTCGAGCAATTCGATACCCAGGCCAAGCTGCCCGATTTCCAGGTCGAACCCGATGACGAAGCCAATATGGCCAATCCGGAAAGCTATTACTACGACGACCAGGGCAATCTCGTCAGTTCGAAAACGCCCGAACCAGGTCCGGGCCAAAATCCCGGCGAACAGCCACCCGGTCCCGCCGACGCCCCGCCCACGTCCCAGGAACCCAATGGCTCGGGGCCGGCCGCCAGCGACCAGTTCCTCGACCAGGCGACCGGCAAGCGCCCACCTGCCGCACCGGCTCAGCCGCCGCCGCCGCCAGTGAAGCGGCCCAAGGGTGAGTATTATTAAAGGTTAAAGGGAGGTCAGACTTGGGGGCCGGCGGCCCCCAAACCCCAGAAATGCATATGCCGTTCGCTTTTGCCATGGGGCAATCCGATATCCGGTAGTCAATTGCCACGGCGGCAGCTTCCGCCCCATTTGCAGACATTCCGCGGTTGCTGCATGTTGCCAGCATGAACGGCTATGAAGATGTAGACGCCACGATCTCTGCTTGGGCAAATGCCAACGTCAGGAAGCTGTTCGATGAGTGGGCGGGCAAGCCTGCAAGGTTCGCCTATCTACCGGGTCTACGCCCGTTGGAATGCTTTCAAATCTGGGTTCAACCACCGTCTGCCGGTCGGATCGTGGTTTCGGCAGCCTCGGTCGATACCGATGACGACAGCGAGCATCACCGAACTTGGGACGGCCCGGTAGACAGCCTCGCCACGATGCTTGAGAATGCCACAGCAGCCGTTCGGGAGTGGGTGAACCGTCCTTCTGCCAACGGCAGCTAACCACCAGTGGTAGACCTTCTAGTATTGTGCAAGAATTTCTTAGCACCATATTTCGCCCACCAAGTGCGCGCCTCGCAGGGAGGTAATTAGGGCCTGTGGCGCTACAAGATCGCGCAATTCCGTGGGATGGCGCGCTACGCCAAAAGGAGGGGTTTGGCCAATAGCCCCAAGAATCCTGCCCTTCGAAACTCCCAACTCCCCTGTTCTACTGTATGATGATTTTACGTTGACGCGCTTATCTGGTTCCCCTGCCGCTTGCGGGAGGGGTTAGGGGTGGGCAGGGCTAGGCGCTGCGTTGCCGGTAGAAGTGCCCAC
>CAZZYX010000114.1:0-11032 GCA_964658485.1 uncultured Acetobacteraceae bacterium
TGCGGCTGATGTCGGAGGGCGGCACGACCAGATAGAGCGAGACTGGCGACTTGCCCTCGACGAGGTCGGCGATGCGCCAGTCGCAGCGCGAGGTGACCATAGCAACCGTGGGATCGCGGTAGAGACCAAGGAACGACATCGCCGTCGACAGCACGCCGGAACGCTCGTTCTCGGACTTGTTGAGCACTTCGCGTGCCGCCGATGCCACTACCGGGTGGACGATCGGCGCTTCTGCGGTGCCGAGATGATTGGTGGTCATCATCCGCGCCAGCGTCGCGGTGAAGGGCCGCTGCGGGTCGGACAGGAAGGACGCGACGCGGGCCAGCGTCTTGTCTTCTTCGGCATAGAGGATGTGGAGGATCGCGCCCACCAGCAGCGAGTGGCTGGTCTTCTCCCAGTGATTGCGGCGCTCGAGCGCACCTTCGGGATCCACCAGGATGTCGGCGATGTTCTGGACATCGCGCACTTCGTTGGTGCCACGGCGCACTTCGATCAGCGGATTGTAGCGCGCCGAGCGAGTGTCGGTGGGATTGAAGAGGAGGCAGTGCGAAAAGCGCGCACGCCAGCCGGCGGTTAGTTGCCAGTTCTCGCCCTTGATGTCGTGGATGACCGCCGAGCCGGTCCAGCCCAGCAACGTCGGCACGACCAGGCCCACGCCCTTGCCGCTGCGCGTTGGGGCGAACGCCATGATGTGTTCGGGGCCGTCGTGACGCAGGTAGCGCGGACCGGTGCGGCCGAGGAACACGCCTGCTTCGGTAAGAAGTCCGGCCTCGCCGATGTCATCGGCATCAGCCCAGCGGGCGGAACCGTAAGTGGTGAGGTTGGCCTGCTGGCGCGCGCGCCACAGCGCCCCGAAGATTGCCGCGGCGCAGCCGACAAGGCCACTTGCCGCCGCGATTGCGCCAGCCTTGCCGAATACCTTGGGCGCGTAGGCGTCAAAGGAGAACCACCAGCCGAACAGCGCCCAGGGATGGTAGACCGGCCGCCCCAGCGAGAAGAACCACGGCTGACCCAGTTCGGGCTGATATGCCAGCGCGGACGCGGCCCACTGCGTGGCGAACCAGACGCCTGCCAGAACAATGGCAAACACGACGATGATCTGGCCGATAAGCAACTTCGTCGGGGTCATGCGGGGCTCCGCCCGCACCAGAATCAGTGCTTGTGGGCTTGGCCCCTAAAGTCCGCGATCTTTGACTTTTTCGTCAGAGTCTCTGCAGGGACGTTGGGTGTCATCTCAGGGACATTCCAGCTCATGGAGGAGCAGCGTTCCCTTGCACTGCTGCCAATCCGGGGCGTGGGTGCCATGCCGAGCGGCTCTTGTTGATGTTCGTGTGTCGACTAGGCGCAGATGACCGGAGTTGGGGACGATCCGGAACGGCAGCTTTTGTTGGTAGGTTATGTGAGATCTGCCGTTAGATTGTCAGCTATGGTAAAAATGAACATTTAATCGCGCAGGGCAAGACCCCCGAATCAATCAGCGTGCAAGACAATCTCCTGCAACTCATCTAATACACGTTTATGGCTGAAACGCAGATTGAATAGACCGATGCGACCTGGATCCGGTCGCGGGCTGCACCATCGTCTCGGCAGGCTGCACCCATTGCAATGCCATGGAGATGGCGCACCGCGTCGAAGCCATGGGCGTCGCCAAATATGAGCAACTGAGCCGCAAGAGCGGCAATCGCGCGATATGGAACGGCATCGTCCGGGAAGATCGCCAGCCCTCCCCATCCCCCAGCGCTGAAAGAAGCCACGGAAGATTTTCGTCAATTCGATGAGCGATCTCTTCCACGAGCGCGTAAGCGACGCTTTCATCGCCGAAGTCTGGCGGGTAATGCGCGCGACGCCCTGGCACTCCTATCAGATACTCACCAAGCGCCCGGAACGTATGGCCGAGCTTCTGACCCGGGTGGAGTGGAATGTTCTTCCCAATGTATGGCTCGGCACAAGCGTGGAAGACGCCGCAGTCGCCCAACGCATCGACCATCTCCGCCGCGTGCCCGCTGCCATCCGGTTCATCTCGTTCGAACGTTTGATTGCGCCGGTCGGCGGACATCGACCTGACCCATATCCATTGGGCGATGGTGGGCGGCGAAAGCGGCCGGCTGACGCGGCCGATCAAGGAGGAATGGATCGACGAGATCCATGCCCTGTGCTGCGTCTTCGACACGGCCTTCTTCTTCAAGCAATGGGGGACCTGGGGCAAGGACAACAAGCACCGATCCAAGAAAGCCAATGGCCGACTCTATCGAGGCCGGTCCTGGGACGAAATGCCGCACCACTCGGCGGCATACCCATAGACATCGCGCAGGGTGCGCATGGTCGAAAAAGCGTATGAGTGGGCTGAAGGAGTCGTGCTTGAGAAGCATTCGCGCCGCAAGGACCGGATCCTTCGCGAATATTTTCGCAATATCTCCGCGTCCGAGGGCGCCCCCCACAGCAAAACCGTTTCCGCTTCGCCATTGTCGACGGTTTCGCCGGCGGCGGGCGTTATAAATGCGGGGCGCCGGGATCGCCACTCATCTTCATCGAGGAGCTGCGTGCGACGCTGGAGGCGGTCAACCTCAATTGTATCGAGCAGGGGTTCGATCCGATCGAGGTCGAATGCCTGCTGATCTTCAATGACGGCAACCGCGACGCGATCGAGCTGCTGAAGACCCATGTCGCGCCGATCGAGGGAGCAGTGAAAGCGGAGGTCGCCAAGCTGCATCTGCGGATCGAGTATCTCAACGACACCCTCGAGCGCGCCTACCCGGGACCTTTCTGCCGTCGATCTCAATCCCGTGGCCGGGCTAGATTTTGTCTGGTTTTCACACAAACGCGCGACGTTACAATCAGTCGGTTGCGCTTCTTTCGATTGCTGGAAAGTACGCCGCTCGAAGCCGAGGACATCGCAGCCATCATCGACCCGCATCGGCCGATCTTCACGAACATGGACGACGGGCACAGCTGGTCGATCGACGATTTGTGGATTGAACTGCAGCAAGCGACCGAGCCGTTCGCCGACATCGCAAAGGGCAATCCTCCGGCCTCACGCACTGCATGCTGTCCTTATCCAAGCAATGTCCGGGTTGCGACGCCGGATGGCCCGAAGGTGCTAGGCGAGGTCTTCCTGACCGTGGCGCTGTTGCTGGAGGTCGAGCAGATCACTCTAGCGCAGGCTCCTCCAGGTTCTGGTAGCTGATCCCGTATTTGCAATACCACCGCACCGCCCACAGGATCACCGCACCCTCAAAATGGCGCCACTTGAAATCGCTTGCGACCGTACGGCTTCCCCCAAAACGCCAGCCGCCGGATATGATCCCTCTCATAGTCTTCAAATCTTCGCTGTCGGCCTGGCGCCGGTTTTGATCCATCCATCTTGATCGAAGCGCGCCTCGCTTACGGCCGGTCGGCATCAGGCTGGCAATCGGGATGGGCGGCGATGAAAGCGGGACCCGCGCGTGCTTTGGCGCCGGCCGCGACTAACGCTGGATAAGGGGACAGATCGATCCCGAAGCGCTCGGCCGAGTAGAGCTGCGGCACCAGCACACAATCGGCAAGCGTCGGCTCGGGGCCAAAACAATATTCCTGGCCGTGGCGCCGGACGAGAAGCTCGAGCGCCTCAAACCCTTCGGCGTTCCAGCGGGCGATCCAGCGAGAGACTGCGTCCGCATCAGCCGCAAAGGCGTCGCGCAAGGCGTCGAGTATTCGCAAATTGTTGAGCGGGTGAATATCGCAGGCGATGATCGCGACCATCGATCGGACGATTGCGCGGCTGTCGATATCTGCGGGAAGTAGCTTCGGAAGCGGATGACGCTCTTCGATCCATTCAAGGATTGCCGGGCTCTGAATGAACGACTTGTCGCCGTCGACCAACGCCGGAACCATCGCATGAGGGGCGACCACGCGGTAGCCGGCCGCCTTCTGCGCGCCCTTTCGAAGGTCGTGGGTGACCTGCTCGTACGCCAGACCCTTGAGGTTGAGCACAATCCGCACGCGATAGGCCGCGCTCGACCGCCAATAGCCGTGCAGGACGAGAGGGACGCTCATGAGGCGGGGAGGACAATCGCCCGGCACTCGCCAAAGCCGATCGATACGAAGCCGTCGGCATGAGCCGTCGCCTGCAACAGGATTTCGTCCCCGTCTTCCACGAAGGTGCGGGTCTCTCCTGATACGAGCGTGATGGGCGTCGTTCCACCATTGCTGATCTCGAGCAGGCTACCATAGCCATCTGCTCTCGGCGCGGAGATGGTGCCTGTCCCGAGCAGGTCACCCGGGTTCAGATTGCAGCCATTCGAGGCGTGGTGCGCGACGATCTGCGCTGCGGTCCAGTACATGTTCGAGGCGGGACCGCTACTGAGGGGATGTGGCGGCTGACCGTTCTGCCGCATCCGCGCGGTGGAAATGCCCGCAGACAGGATGATCCCCAGCGCACCCGTCGCCTGATCGGTCGCGTCGAACAGATAGGGAAGCGGTGCTGGATCGCCTTCCGGGCGCGCCGACGGCGTGATCCTGAACGGTGCGATAGCCTCTGCCGTGACGATCCAGGGCGAGATCGTCGATTGGAAGTTCTTGGCCAGGAACGGACCCAGCGGCTGATATTCCCATGCCTGAAAGTCGCGCGCCGACCAATCGTTGAGAAGACAGAAACCGGCTATGTGGCGACTGGCATCGGCGATCGCGATCGGCTCGCCGAGCGCGTTGCCCTCGCCGATCCAGATCCCCAGCTCGAGCTCATAGTCCAGTCGCGTGCTTGGGCCCACGACCGGCGCTTCAGCTTCGGGTAGCTTGCGCTGCCCTTTCGGACGGATCACCGGAACGCCCGAACGACGGATCGAGGACGCCCGGCCATGGTAGCCGATCGGCACGTATTTGTAGTTCGGCAGGAGCGGATTGCCGGGCCGGAACAAGGCGCCGACATTCTTCGCGTGTTCGATCCCGACGTAGAAATCCGTGTAGTCACCGATCGTCGCCGGCAGGTGCATTTCGCACAGATGAGCGGCATGAAGGAAAGCTTTCGTCGCATCCTGATAGCGATGATCCGTAAGCAATCCGAATAGGCGGTGACGCAACTCGAGACGATCGGCGGCCGGCAACCCCAGCAGCCGGTTCAAACTCGTCGCCCATAGAGCATCGCCACCGACCCTGGGCAGCAGGCCGGCGTCCGCGGCATCGCCAACATCAAGGATGGATGCGCCGATAGCAACGCCGAAGCGCGGCGCTCCGCCGCCCCGGCTGAAGATGCCATAGGGCAGGTTCTGGACAGGAAAGTCGGGATGACCATTGGCGCTATCCACCCAGCTCGTGGCAGCGGCGTGATGCGTATGGTCGATCTCGGGGAAGGTCATCTCGGAAGCCCAGCCTTCTGGAAATCGGACCAGCAATCGTCATAGTCGAGCTGGCAGAGCGGGGTTTCAGTTGCGAAGCGGGACGGGCGGATGACGTGGCGGCTCTCGAACATGAAGGCCATTGTCTTCTCGATCCGGTGCGGCTTTAGATCCGCCGTGATCGCCTGTTCGTAACTGGCCCGATCAGGACCATGGCCCGACATGCAGTTATGAAGACTGGCGCCACCTGGCGCGAAGCCGCCGGCCTTCGGATCATACGCTCCCTCGATCAGTCCCATGAACTCACTCATCATGTTGCGATGAAACCAGGGGGGGCGGAACGTGGCTTCCGCTACCATCCAACGCGGTGGGAAGATCACGAAGTCGCAATTCGCGGTGCCAGCCGTCTCGCTCGGGCTCGTCAGAACCGTGAAGATCGACGGATCGGGATGATCGAAGCTGACCGTGTTGATGGTGTTGAACCGACGCAGATCGTATCGACACGGCGCGAGATTGCCGTGCCACGCCACGACATCGAACGGCGAATGATCTATTGTGGTCGTAAACAAATTGCCCATGAACTTCTGCACGATCTCGGTAGGTACGTCCCGGTCTTCGAAGGCCGCTGGCGGGCTCTCGAAATCGCGCCGGTTGGCAAGCCCGTTGGAGCCGATCGGCCCCAGCTCCGGCAGGCGGAACGGCGCGCCGTAGTTCTCGCAGACATAGCCGCGCGCGGGACCGTCAGGCAGCTCGACGCGGAACCGCAAACCACGCGGGATGAGCCCGACCGAGAGGGGCGCGACTGTCATCACCCCGAACTCGGTGACGAGGCGCAAGCTGGCGGTCTGCGGCACGATCAGCATCTCGCCGTCAGCGTTCATGAACGCTCGATCGGCCATAGACTGGGTCGCGGCATAGAGGTGAATGCCGATCCCGCTGCCGGTCGCGACATCGCCGTTGCCGCCATAGCTGACTAGCCCATCGACGAAATCGACCTGCTGTTCGGGCAGAGGTTGCGGATCCCAGCGCAGGCGGTCGGGCGAGGGCGGCACATCGACGAACGGCGCGCTGCGCAGCAACTCCCCACCGTCATAGGCCGTGAAGGGAGGATGGCTGGCGGTGGGCCGCAGGCGATAGAGCCAGCTGCGTCGGTTCTCGGACCGAGGCGCGGTGAAGGCGGTACCGGACAGCTGCTCGGCATAGAGGCCGAAGGGCACATGCTGCGGCGAGTTGTGGCCGACCGGCAGCGCGCCTGCGATCGCCTCGCTCGCGAAGTGATTGCCGAAGCCGACGAGCATCGGCTCGCCCGTACCAACGACGGTCGAAATGTTGGCGACTTCCGGCGCCTTCGCCGCAATCATGGCGCCGTCCTCCATTCCGTGGCTCAGGCTTCGACCGTGATCACGCCGCGGCGGATCTGGTCGAGCTCGATCGATTCATAGAGCGCTTGGAAGTTTCCGTTTCCGAAGCCCTCGTTGCCCTTGCGCTGGATGATCTCGAAGAAGATCGGGCCGAACATGTTCTCGGTGAAGATCTGGAGCAGTATGCCCTCCTGCTTGACATCGCCGTCGATCAGGATGCGATTGCGCATCAGACGCTCGAGATCCTCGCCATGGCCGGGCACGCGCTTGTCGACCAGTTCGTAATAGGTCTCGATCGTGTCCTGCAGCTTCACGCCGTTAGCACGAAGCTTCTCGACCGTTGCGTAGATATCGTTCGTGGTGAGTGCGAGATGCTGGATGCCTTCGCCATTATAGTCGCGGAGGAACTCCTCTATCTGGCTCTTGTCGTCCTGGCTCTCGTTCAAGGGTATGCGGATCGCCCTGTCCGGTGCGATCATCGCCTGACTGAACAGACCTGTCGCTTTGCCCTTGATGTCGAAATACTTCTGCTCCTCGAAACCGAAGATCTTCGAGTAGAAGGCCGACCATGTGCGCATCTCGCCGCGCTTCACGTTGTGGGTTAGGTGATCAAGGATATCGAGGCCGACATTGTTTCGGGCCGCCGTATCGCGCCAGCCAGCGATCTCCTCCCACGCGGCAAAGGGATCGCCCTCGACGAGATACAGCAGCGAACCGCCGATGCCTTCGATAACGACAGCGTCAGGCAGGGCGCTCGCGGCAGGATCTGCCGCTTTCGCGCCCCGTGCCAAAGCCAATTCGTACGCGGTCTCGGCACTCGCGACCTTGAAACCCATGCCATTGGCGGATGGACCATGCAATGCGCGGAACTCAGCCGCCTGGCCCTCCGATCGTGAATTGATCACAAGTGCGATACGACCCTGGCGGAACAGCGTCATCTCGCGGTCGGGGGAGCGGGCCGCGGCCGTGAAGCCGAGTTGCACCAGCTGGTCTGCCATGCGGCCTGGCTCGGGGGAGGTGAACTCGGCGAAGGCGAAGCCGTCAAGGCCGAGTGGGTTCTGGATCTCTGACATTGTTCGTTCGCTCTTTCCGATTATCGTTGAAGGTGCGGGGCGATCGCGGCAACGAACGTCGCCACCGTCTCCTGACGTAAACCCGCGATGTTGATGCGACCGGATTCGGCCATGTAGATGCCGTGGCTCGTCCGAAGCTCCAGCACCGCCTCGCGCGTCAGCGGCAGCATGGCGAACATTCCCCCCTGATCCGCCAAAGCCGAGAGCCGCTGCTCTGATTGCGCGAGTGCGGTTCGCAGCTCGACTATGCGCAGCCGCATTTCTTCGAGCTCCTGCCGCCACAAGGCCGTGAGGGTCGAGTCTTCGAGGATCTCCCGCACGGCCGCGGCGCCGTGATCGGGCGGCATCGACCAAAGGCTGCGGGCCAGCACGAGGAGATTGTCGCGCACTGGGACGACTGCTCCGTCATCGGTCGCCTTCACCCACAGCGCGCCGACGCGATCGCGATAGAGGCCGAAGTTCTTGTCACAGCTATAGGCGACAAGCGCTTCCGGTACCGCGGCGAGGACGGCACGGGTCGCCGCCGCATCGTCTTCGAGACCTCGGCCAAGCCCCTGGTAGGCGAGGTCGACGAACGGGACGATGTGCCGTTCCTGAAACATCGCGATCAGCGGCGCCCATTGGGCTGGTGTAAGCTCTGCACCCGTCGGATTGTGGCAGCATCCATGAACGAGCACGATGTCGCCCGGCGCGGCTCCGTCCAGACCCGCGATCATCGCACTGAAGTCGACCGTGCCGCTCGTCGCGTCGAAGAATGGATAGGCTTGGACGGCAAGGCCGGCCTCGCGGACGATCGGCGCATGGTTGAGCCAGGTCGGGGTGCCGATCCAGACGGTCGGCCGTCCAGCTCCTCGAGCGATCAGTTCCGCACCTAGACGCAGAGCGCCTGTGCCGCCCGGCGTCTGAACACCTGTCAGGCGTCCGTCCGCCGCCAGTGACGAACCGAAGACGATCGGCGCGAGGAGGTCCACGAAGCGCGTATCACCTTCCGCTCCGAGATAGGCCTTGGTCGGCTGCGTTTCGGCGAGCCGGTGTTCGGCTGCCTTGACCGCACGCATGACCGGCGTTTCACCGGCATCGTTGCGATAAACCCCCACCCCGAGATCGATCTTACCTGGGCGCGGATCCTGGCGATACAGACCGATCAGGCCAAGCAGCGCATCGGCGGGCTGTCGTTCGAGCGTTTCGAACAGCCGGATCGGCGCCGACTGTCGGAGACGGGTTGCTTCCGCGACGCTCATGCAACAGCTTTCTGGTGAGCGTAAGCTTGCGTACCGCGAGTGTAGACGGTGTCGGTCGGTAATATTGCGTCGGTCTCGATATCTGGTGCGTCAAGAAGTTCCGCGTACAGTGGTCCAAAATCAATTTCGAGCGTCTGTTTGAGAAGATCCTCAAAACTGTCGATGACGAAATAGTTCTGCTGATAGTCGTCGATGCGATATTTTGTTCGCATCAATCTTTTTACGTCGAAACCCAGCCTATTGGGCGAAGGATCGTCGAGCGAGAAGATCGACTCGCCGTAGGACGAAACGATACCTGCGCCATAGATCCTCAGATCGTCGCAGGCATCGCGGATGAGGCCGAACTCGACGGTGTACCAATAAAGCCGGGAGAGCCGCTCGATGACGCCACCGTTCGCCGCACGCTGGCCACCGACGCCATAGGCCTGCATGTAATCCGCGAAAATCGGATTTGCGAGCAGCGGTACATGGCCAAAGACATCGTGAAAGATGTCTGGTTCCTGCAGATAGTCGAGCTGCTCTGGCGAGCGGATGAAATTGCCCGCAACGAAGCGGCGATTTGCCAGATGATCGAAAAATACGTCGTCTGGAACAAGGCCCGGTACAGCGACAACCTGCCAACCGGTCGCCTTCGTCAGACGCTCGGACAGTTCCTCGAAGTCCGGAATGCCAGGCTTGGACAGGCGCAGGACGTCCAGCCCGTTGGTGAATTCCGAGGTGGCGCGACCAGGCAACATCTTGGCCTGCCGTTCAAAAAGCCGGTCCCACATCACATGCTCGGCATCAGTGTAACGGTCCCAGCGCTGAGGGACGGTCCAGTCCTCGGCAGCGCCGTCGGGGCGAGTAATATCTGTGCTAGCCATGCGGGCACTATTGCACCTGTTGCCCGAATTTGTTTTTCAATATGAAGGCCGATTCGGAAAAAAATGGAAAGATTGCTCGGCTATGGTGGACAAAGTGAATTTATCTTACCGGCTCGACGGGATTGACCGGCGCATCCTTTCGGAGTTGCAGACCGACTCCGGTATTAGCAATGGCGATCTCGCGGACCGCGTCGGCAGTTCCACCGCATCGGTGTGGCGGCGGATCAGGGCGATGGAAGCCAGCGGTCTGCTCAAGCAGTCCGTTAGGCTCATAGATCCGGTCGAGCTGGGATTCGGCGTCAACGTACTATGCAACATCCGCGTCCGCAGCCACGCGCGAGATATTCGCATTTCATTCGAGAGCTTCGTCGCGGCGCGACCCGAGATATTAGAGTGCTTTTCTATGTCGGGTGACTGGGACTACCTGTTAAGAATCGTCGCGAGGGATGTTTCCAATTACGAACAGTTCCTGATGCATGTCTTGCTTGAACACCCCTCGGTCGGAAGTGCGTCTTCCCATTTCGCTTTATCCATGACGAAATATACCACCGCACTACCGCTGTCTCCCTAAGCATTGCGATCCGCTTGTCGGAGTCACAAGCCGAATAGGATAGTCCGGAATTCGCGAGGGGTACCGGTGCAGGCGCTGGTAGACGCCAGGACGGTCTTGCCCGGCATTGGTCGCCCCTTTCATGGTCCGGACTATCATCGTCCATGGACCACTCGGACGGGTCAGCTCAGCACGAGAATTGTCCCTCAATTCGTGACCGGAGGGCCGCCCATGAGCCGGTTTGATAACTCCCCGGAGCGGCCAGTCCGTTATGTCACCATACAGCAATGAATGCTTGACCGTGCAGTAATGTATGGCATGATGCAGCTCCGAGGTGCGCCGGAGGCTAACTTGCTTTTACGGAAACTGCAGTTGAATGCGCTGCCCGACATAGAGAAGGGAAGTGCCGGAAAGAGCTACGGTGACACGTGCAAAGTCGCTGAGCATCCGTACGGATTGGCGAAAGAGCATTGATGAGGCGGCCAGAGAACTCAATTGATGGCAGCACAGAGGGGGATTGGCATGAGATTATCTTACCAGGCGCAATGGCTAGCGCTTCTTTCAGTCAGCACCTGCGCTTTGGCCACTGGAGCCCTTGCTCAAGAGGCCCCGCCTGCCACACCAGCGGCTAAGAG
>CAZZYX010000115.1:0-10861 GCA_964658485.1 uncultured Acetobacteraceae bacterium
TGGCGGCGGGCTTGTTCTGGTGGCAGGCGCGCTCCGAACTGGCGCAGGGCGTGCCCCCGCCCGACATCTCGGACGCCGCGCATGGCGCCCCGTCGCCGACCGGCGAAGCGCCGATCGCCTTGCCCAGCGCCAATCCCCACGCTCGCGGGTCGGTACTGCCACGCGGCGGCAAACCCAGCGAGTCCAGGGAGCAGAAGCGTTTCAGCCGCTTTGACCGCAATCGCGACGGTCAGGTCACCCGCAACGAAATGCTGGGCACGCGGGTGAAAGCCTTTCAAAAGCTCGACATCAATCACGACAATATGCTGAGTTTCGAGGAATGGGCGGTCAAGACTTCCGACCGCTTCAAGCAGATCGACGGCAATCACGACGGTATTATTACTCCCGCCGAACTGACCGCTTATGACGCGGCGGTGGCCGCGAAGAAAAAGCAGCGCAAGGCATCGTGCAATCCCGTTGCCGGCAAGCGCGACGCTGGCGAGGGCGATAAATCAGATGGCGATGGCGGTGACCCAGCTAACTAGATCGGCCTTGGCACGACTGGTATAGGCAAGCTTGCGGTCGGGCTTTTTCATCTTTCGCCCGGCCTCGTCCAGCGGGCCGACCGGGGGAAACAGGCCGAAATTGACGTTCATCGGCTGATAGCTGTCCGCCTCGGCATCGCCCGTGATATGCGACAGCAGCGCTCCCAGCGCGGTGGTGCGCGGCGGCGGCGTCCACGCCCGAACTGCCAGTTCATGCGCCGCCATGATCCCGGTGAGCAGGCCGATCGACGCGCTTTCGACATAGCCCTCACAGCCGGTGATCTGCCCGGCGAACCGGATATGCGGCGCGGATATCAGCCGCAACTCCCGATCGAGCAGGCGCGGCGAATTGAGGAAAGTGTTGCGGTGCAGCCCGCCGAGCCGCGCGAATTCGGCGTTTTCCAATCCCGGAATGGTGCGGAACAACCGCGTCTGCTCGGCGTGCTTGAGCTTGGTCTGGAAGCCGACGATGTTCCACAACGTGCCCAGCTTGTTGTCCTGGCGCAACTGCACCGCCGCATAGGGCCAGCGCCCGGTACGCGGATCGTCCAGCCCGACCGGCTTCATCGGGCCAAATCGCAGCGTATCGACGCCGCGCGCGGCCATGACCTCGATCGGCATGCAGGCTTCGAAATAGGGGGTATTGGCCTCCCACTCGCGGAACTCGGTCTTTTCGCCCGTTAGCAGGCCTTTATGGAAAGCCAGGTATTCCGCCTTGTTCATCGGGCAGTTGATGTAATCCTTGCCTTCGCTGCCTGGGCCAGATGCCTTGTCCCAGCGCGATTGCAGCCAGCATACCGACATGTCGATGCTGTCGTGGTAGACGATAGGGGCGATCGCATCGAAGAAGGCGAGGCTGTCGGCGCCGGTCGCGACGCCGATCTGTGCGGCCAGCGAACCGGAAGTGAGCGGCCCGGTGGCGACGATGGTCAGGCCGGACGCGGGCAGTTCGTCGATCCGTTCGCGGACGATTTCCAGGTTGGGGAGGGTGGCTAGAGAAGTTTCGACGGCGTGGGAAAAGGCATCGCGATCGACTGCCAGCGCCGATCCGGCAGGCACCCGCGCCTGATCTGCTGCGGCCATGACCAGCGAGTCGAGCGCTCGCAATTCGTGATGCAGCAACCCGACCGCATTGCTGGTATCATCGTCGGAGCGCAGGCTGTTGGAACAGACCATTTCGGCGAGCGCATCGGTCTGGTGCGCCGGGCTGCGCTCGCCTGCTGCGCCGCGCATTTCCGAGAGCCGCACCTTGTAGCCGCGCCGCGCGAGTTGCCACGCCGCCTCGCTGCCGGCCAAGCCCCCGCCGATGATGTGGACGTCATAAGCCACAAATACAATCCTTATGCTCTCTCCCCTTCAGGGGAGAGATACGAAGGCTTGGCAGCTCTTGCTGCCTAGCCGTAGTTGAGAGGGGGCTAGGCAAGAAAGCAAGCCAGCGAGCAAGCCCCTGTCCCAACCCTCTTCCCTGAAGGGGAGAGGGCTATAGCGATTTGTGCGTCAAGACTGCTGTTAGCGGCAATACGCCGTAGATATGGGGAAACAGCTGCCCGCCGCGCGACACCTCCCAGCGGATGGTATCGCTCAGCGCCGTCAGATCGACCGCCGCCAGGTATAGATCGCTCTGCCCGGCAAAATGTTTCGCCACCGTCTCCGCCAACTGATCTTCGGTGGACAGATGAATGTACCCATCGGCGAGATCGACGGGTGCCCCGGCAAAGCTGCCATCAGCCAGCAATTGCGCCATTTGCGCCGCGGTCAGTACCTTCCAAGCAACGCTCATGCGTCGTCCGGTTCCTCGTCCGCTTCCGGCTCTGCCAGACGCACCGCGCTGACGACATGCTCATGATCGGCGACGTTGAACAGGCGCACGCCCGCCGACCCGCGCCCGATCACGCGCAGGCTGGTCAGCGGCAGGCGGATCAGCTTGGCCTGATCGCTCACCAGCATCAGCTGGTCGGCTTGAACCGCCGGGAAGCTCGCCACCACCGGGCCGTTGCGCGCGATGTTGTCGATATTGGTGATGCCCTGGCCGCCGCGTCCGGTGCGGCGATATTCATACGCCGAAGACAGCTTGCCATAGCCATTGGCGCAGACTGTCAGGATGAACTGTTCACGTGCCGCCAGTTCGGCGATGCGTTCGACGGCCATTACCGCCTCACCCTCTTTTTCGCCTTTCCACGGAGCGAAACGCAGATAATCCTCGCGTTCCTCCGGCGTGGCGCCGACGCGGTGCAGGATCGACAGCGAGATCACCTCGTCGCCCTCCTTCAGGGTCATGCCCCGCACCCCGGTCGAGGTGCGGCTGGTGAATTCGCGTACTTCGTCGGCGGCAAAGCGGATCGCCTTGCCCTGGCGGCTGGCGAGCAGCACGTCATCGGTTTCATCGAGCAAGGCCACGCCGATCAGATGATCGGCATCACCATCCTCGAAACGCATCGCGAATTTCCCATTCGACGGAACATTCGCAAAAGAATCCATACTGTTGCGACGAACATTGCCCTTGGCAGTGGCGAACACCACGCTCAGTTTTGCCTCTGCCGCTTCATCCTCGGGCAGCGCCAGAACGGTGGCGATGGTTTCGTCCTTGTCGAGCGCCGGGAGCAGATTGACGATCGGCCGCCCGCGCGTGGTCGGGCCACCCTCGGGCAGCCGCCAGACCTTGAGCCGATAGACCTTGCCTGCGGTCGAAAAGAACAGCACCGGGCTATGCGTAGAGGTGACGAACATCGTCGCCACCGCGTCTTCGGCCTTGGTCGCCATGCCCGAGCGGCCCTTGCCGCCCCGGCTTTGCGCGCGGAAGGTCGATAGCGCAGTGCGCTTGATATAGCCGTCGAGCGTGACCGTCACCACCATGGCTTCGCGCTCGATCAAATCTTCATCGTCGATGCCATCCCAGGCCGGAGCGATTTCGGACACCCGCGGCGTTGCGAACAGGTCGCGCACCGCCACCAGTTCGGCGCGCATCACCCCGTAAAGCTTGACCCGGTCGGCCAGGATCGCCAGCAAATCGACAATCACTTCGGACAGTTTCTGCAACTCGCCGCCGATTTCGTCGCGGCCCAGCGCGGTCAGGCGGTGCAGGCGCAGATCGAGGATTGCCTTCACCTGCAATTCGGACAGCCGGTAGGTGCTGCCCGCCAGCGTCTCGATATCGTCCTCGATCGCTTCGACGAGGCGGATATATTGCGCGATCTCGCCGATCGGCCACTCGCGCTCGAGCAGCGCGGCGCGGGCCGCAGCAGGATTGCGCGCGCCGCGAATGATGCGGACGACCTCGTCCATATTGGTGACGGCGACCACCAGCCCCAGCAAGATATGCGCCCGGTCGCGCGCCTTGTTCAGCTCGAACTTGGTGCGGCGGGTGATGACCTCCTCGCGGAAGGCGATGAAGGCGGCGATGATGTCGCGCAGCGCCAGCGTCTCGGGCCGGCCGCCCCGGATCGCCAGCATGTTGGCGGGGAAGCTCGATTGCGCGGGGGTGTGCCGCCACAACTGGTTGAGCACCACCTCATGCGTTGCATCGCGCTTCAGCTCGATGACCACGCGCACGCCCAGCCGGCTCGATTCGTCGCGGATGTCGGACACGCCCTCGATCCGCTTGTCCTTGGCAGCTTCGGCGATCTTTTCCACCAGCCCGGACTTGCCGGTCTGGTAGGGCATCGAGGTCAGCACGATGGCGCGACGTTCCCCCCGGCCTTCCTCGATCTCGTAGCGGCAGCGCTGCAGGATCGACCCGCGCCCGGTCAGATAGGCCGAACGCGCGCCCGCCGACCCCAGGATGATCGGCGCGGTCGGGAAATCGGGTCCGGGAATGATCTCGAACAGTTCCTCGGTCGTGATGGCCGGATTTTCGATGAAGGCCAGGCAGCCGTCGATGACTTCGCCAAGGTTGTGCGGCGGGATATTGGTAGCCATGCCGACGGCGATGCCGCCCGCGCCGTTGACCAGCAGATTGGGGAAACGCGCCGGCAGGACGCTCGGTTCGCGCCGCGAGCCATCGTAGTTATCGACGAAATCGACGGTATCCTTGTCCAGATCGTCGAGCAGGTAATTGGCAACTCGGGCAAGGCGCGCCTCGGTGTAACGCATCGAGGCCGGCGGATCAGGATCCATCGAGCCGAAATTGCCCTGGCCGTCGATCAGCGGCACGCGCATCGACCAGTCCTGCGTCATCCGCGCCAACGCGTCGTAGATCGCGGTGTCGCCGTGCGGGTGGTAATTGCCCATGACGTCGCCGACGATTTTCGCTGATTTGCGATAGGGTCGGCCCGCGACCATGCCGCCTTCCTGGCTGGCGAACAATATCCGGCGATGCACCGGTTTCAGGCCGTCGCGGACATCGGGCAGCGCGCGTGCGACGATCACGCTCATCGCGTAATCGAGGTAGCTGGCCTTCATTTCATCGACGATGTCGATGCGGGTATATTCACCCAGGGGACCAGGCGGATCAAGAATTACGGTGTCGTCGCTCACGCTGGGCTGGCTTACTTTGCTTGAGGGGAATGCCGACCTGCCCTAGGCCAACGCAATGGGCAAAGCCAGTGGCACCGGGGTAAGAGGCCTGTTTGCGGCGGCGTTTTCCACAATATGCGCCGCATCCGGATGATTCTGCGCAGCCGTATCCACGAACGGACCCTTAAGTGCGTTCAAATGTTATTCAGGCGACTAGCTAGAGTTAGCGGGCGGTTGCAAAGGCGGCATTTCATTGCCAGTAGCAACCGATGAAATTGAACTGGCCGGAACCTCGCCGAACGGCGTGCGGTTTTCGCGGCCCGGATGAGGAGTGCCATTTATGACTCACAATGCATCGCCGCGGTTCAGCCGGCAATCGTTTCGTCGCACGTTGGCGCTGGCCGGGATCGCCACCCTGGCGGTGAACGCCGCGTCCGCTGCTGCCAAGGACAAACCCCAGGCGGCCCAGGCCAAGATCACCTTGTCACCCAAGTTTCAGCCGGTTTATCTCGATTTTTCGAAGAAGCTCGAGGCGGACAAGGTGCGCCCCGACATCGCTGCCGCGCAAAGCAAGGCGAAGGCGGCCACCGATGGGGCATCGCAGAAATCCGCGCAGGCCGAGCTGGCCGGGCTGCTCGCTGCAGAAAAAGCCCAGTTGCCGGCGGTCGTCGCCGCTGCCGCCACTCCCGACGATCATCTGATGGTCGGGCAGCTTGAGCTGGAATTGGGCGGACTTACGCTCGATCCGCAGTTGCAGCGGCAGGCGCTGCAGGACATGCTGGCGTCAGGCAAGAGCGATCCGGCCAATAACGGTAAATTCCAGTTTTTTATCGGCAACTTTGCGCTTCAGGGCGGCGATTATCCCGGCGCGATCGCCGGGTTCGAGGCAGCCATCGCCGCTGGCTACACCGAAAACCAGGTCCAGGTCATGCTCGCCGATGCCTATTTGAAAAACCACCAGATCGACAAGGGCCTGCCCGCCTTGCAGCATGCCATCGACGTCCAGAAGGCCAGCGGCCAGCCGGTGCCGATCAGCTGGTATCGCAGCGGCGTGGTCGCCGCCTACAATGCCAAGCTGGTCGATCCGACGCTATCGTTTGGTGCCGGGCTGATCCAGCAAGAGCCGACCAAGCAGAACTGGGCGCTGCTGCTGGAAGTGGTGCAACGGGTGGCAAGTTATCCCGCGCAGGAAGCGCTCGACCTGTTGCGGTTGATGGGGCGCACGCAGTCCTACGCGCAAAAGGAGGATTATCTCGAATATATCCAGGCTGCCGATGCCCGGCGCCTGCCGGGCGAAGTGCTTGACGTGATCGCCGCGGGCGAAGCATCGGGGATGCTCAGCGCCGGCGATCCTTCGGTTTCCGAAGCAAAAACGATCGCCAGTGGCCGGGTCACTGCCGATCGTGCCTCCGTTCCGAGCCTGTTGCGCGATGCGCGCGCAGCCGGCGCTACCGCTGCGACCGCAACCGCAGCGGGCGATGCCGCACTCAGCTACGGTCAGGCTGCGGACGCGCTGGCGACCTACAAGATCGCACTGGACAAGCCCGGCGTCGATACCGCGCGCGTTCTGACCCGGATGGGCATCGCCCAGATCGATACCCGGGATTATGCCGGGGCGCAGGCTACCTTTGCCAAAATTACCGGACCGCGCGCGCCGCTGGGCAAGCTGTGGTCGATCTATGCCGCCCAGAAAGCTGCGGGTAAGTAGCGACCCGGAGCAGTCGCATGGAAACCCGCGCGGGCGATCCCGGAGCCTTCGCCGCGTTCGATCTCACCCGGGTCGATAGCCCGGCGTTCGTCATCGACGCGGCCAGGTTACGCGCCAATCTGGCGATATTGGCCGATGTGCGGGACCGTGCGGGGATCAAGGTGCTGGCGGCGCTCAAGGCGTTCTCGATGTGGCGGGTGGCGCCGCTGATCGGGGCGGCGCTCGACGGCGTCTGCGCCTCCGGCCTGTGGGAAGCGCGGCTGGCGCGCGAGCATTATGCGGGTGAGATCGCCACCTACTGCGCCGGTTACAAGGTCGGGGACCTGCCTGAAATATGCGCGATGTCGGATCATGTGATCTTCAACTCACCGGGCCAGATTGCGCGCTTTCGCGGATTGCTCGACACGCTGTCCGGGTTCGACATCGGCTTGCGCATCAATCCGTTGCATGCCGAGGGCGAGGTCCCGCGCTATGACCCGTGCGCGCCGCATTCGCGGCTGGGCTTTCCCGTGGACCAATTGCAGCCGGAGCATCTGGCCGGGGTGTCCGGGCTGCATTTCCATACCCTGTGCGAGCAGGATCTGGGGCCGCTGCGACGCACCTGGGAGGCCCTGCGCCCACGTCTCGCGCCGTTCCTGTCGCAGCTCGCATGGCTGAATTTCGGCGGTGGCCATCACATCACCCGCGCCGATTACCAGCGTGACGAACTCGTGGAATTCCTCAAAGCGGTAAAGGCCGAAACCGGTTGCGAAATCTACCTGGAGCCGGGCGAAGCGGTGGCACTGGACGCGGGCATCCTGGTCGGGACCATTCTCGATACCCACTGGAACGGCATGCCGCTGGCGATTACCGACATATCGGCAACCTGCCATATGCCCGACGTGATCGAGGCGCCGTATCGCCCGGCGTTGCTGGGCGAGCTGCAAGCGAACGACCCGGCTGTCGAGACCGCAACCATGGGCGCCGTGCGGCTGGGTGGGCCATCCTGCCTGGCCGGGGATGTCATCGGCGATTATCACCTGCCGGTGCCGGTCGAGCCGGGTCAGCGCTTCGCCTTCCTCGACCAGGCGCATTATTCGATGGTCAAGACCTCCACCTTCAACGGAGTGCCGTTGCCGTCGATCTGGCTTTGGGATTCAGCCGATGATTCGCTGGAATGCGTGCGGCGATTCGGTTGGGAAACGTTTCGCGACCGGCTGAGCTGAACCCGATTTCGAGGCACAGGCGTCACGCCTTCATCTTGTCCGGCAATATCCATGGCGATCCCCGGAACCGGAATGGCGATCTGTCGTTACGTCGCCATGTCGGTCCGATGCCGCGATCGACCCCGCATTATCACTTGCGGTTCATGTTGATCGGCGTATAGGGACCCCCCGCTGCCCCATGGGGACTTCCAAACCGCAAGGCAGCTTTGTTGAAACAATCCGTTTGGGGGTCCCTTGAATTGCACATCCATCTCGATGCATCGGCTGTAGTTAGCGCTCTTTCGCCTAACGAACCCGTTATCCTGAATCGCCCGCAGGCTGCTGCGCGTGCTGCCCGTTTCTTCGTCGAGAAGTTTCCGGGCAAATCGCTCTATGCCGTCAAGGCCAACCCGTCGCCGGATCTGCTGCGGGTATTGTGGGATGCCGGCATTACTCATTTCGACGTCGCTTCGATCGCCGAGGTGCGGCAAGTTCGTACGGCGCTGCCCAATGCCGTCCTGTGCTTCATGCATCCGGTCAAGCCGGTCGCAGCGATCGCCGAAGCCTATTTCGTGCACGGCGTTCACGTGTTCAGCCTGGATTCGCAGGATGAGCTGGACAAAATCGTTGCGGCGACCACCGATGAAGCCGGCCATGCCGCAGAGGATTTGTCGTTGTGCGTGCGTCTGCGCGTGTCATCCGAATATGCCGAACTTAGCCTGGCTGCCAAATTCGGGATCGATCTTGCCGATGCGGCGCCGCTGCTCCAGGCGACTCGTCAGGTCGCCGATTGCCTGGGCATCTGCTTCCATGTCGGATCGCAGGCGATGACCCCGTTCGCCTATGTCCAGGCGCTGGAACGGGTTCGCGCGGCGATCGTCCATGCTGCGGTTACCGTAGATATCATCGATGTCGGCGGGGGCTTTCCCTCAATCTATCCCGGCATGGAACCGCCGCCGCTGCAGGATTATTTCCATTCGATCCATCGCGCCGCCGAATCGCTGCCGGTATCCTATTCGTCCGAGCTATGGTGCGAGCCTGGCCGGGCATTGTCGGCGGAATACAACTCGCTGATCGTGCAAGTCGAAAAGCGTCGCGGCAAGGAATTGTATATCAACGACGGCGCCTATGGTGCGCTGTACGATGCGGCTCACCTGGGCTGGCGGTTCCCGGTGCGGGTACTGGGCGACGAGCAGGGCGATGCGACGGAGGATTTCTCGTTCTACGGCCCGACGTGCGACGATGCCGACTTCATGGAAGGCCCGTTCAAGCTGCCTGCCGGCATCAAGGCTGGCGATTACATCGAAATCGGCATGCTGGGCGCCTATGGTGCGGCGATGCGGACGCGGTTCAATGGCTTCGGCACCGGGCTGGTCGAAACTGTCGGCGACGAGCCGATGGCCAGCCAGTATTGCGGTACCCGCCGCGATCTGCGCGTATCCGATAATGTCGTGAGCTTGCGGTAATCGACTAACAAGGTCCCCTCCCGCTTGCGGGAGGGGAGAAGGTCGAATCCAATACGCCGGCCCGCGATATGCCCGTCTGATCGCAACCACCCGGTAAGGCCCTTCCGCTAAGACAGCTAAGCCCTTACATGCGGACGGATAATGGCTAGACCGACACCTGCAGCATTCGACAAAGTAAAGACCGTCGCGGAAAATCGTCGCGCGCGTTTCGACTATTTCATCGATTCGACCTTCGAGGCCGGCATCTGCCTGACCGGGACCGAGGTTAAGTCACTACGCTTCGGCGATGGCTCGATCACCGAAAGCTATGCCGAGGTGCGCGACGGCGAGGTGTGGCTGGTCAACGCCAATGTCCCCGAATTCAGCCACGGCAACCGCTTCAATCACGTACCGAAACGCCCGCGCAAGCTGCTTCTGCACGAGCGCGAGATCGCCAAGTTGACCGGCGCGGTGGAGCGCAAGGGGATGACGCTGGTGCCGTTGGCGGTGTATTTCAACTCACGCGGGCGGGCCAAGGTCGAGCTGGCGCTGGCCAAGGGCAAAAACGACGCAGACAAGCGCGCAACGACCAAGGACCGGGAATGGAAGCGCGACCAGGCCCGGATCATGCGGGAATACAAGTGATGTCCTGTCGATGAGCAAGGCCGGGGGGGCGACGAGCAACGCCGGGGGCGGGGTAGTCGGTTGGCTGCACGGTCATGTCCCGACACGCGAACAGCTTGAACGCAACCGCTGGATACGGCCCTTTTCCCACCATCTGCTGCGGCCAGAATTATGGCGCCTGACGCGGCGATCGGTGCCGCGCGGCGTGGCCCTGGGGTTGTTCGTCGGGGTGATGATCCCGCTAGCCCATTTCGTGGTAGCTGCCTTTATCGCGATCCTGATCCGAGCCAATATCCCGGCGGCGATGCTGGCGACGTTCATCGGTTTCCCGGTGATTTATGTTGGATTACTGGCGGCGGCGGCAAAGATCGGCGGCCTGTTGCTGCGGGTCGACGTTATCACCGCCAGCGAGCCGCTGACCCAGGCGATCGACGGCTCCGGGGTCCATCGCATCCTGGCGCATTGCCGGCACTGGGCGCACTGGGCCATTGGTGAGGGGCCGAGCGTTATCCTGGGACTGTTCATCATCGCCACGGTGCTGTCGGTGCTCGGCTATTTCGGATCGAGCGTGTTCTGGCGCTGGTGGATCGGTCGCAAGCGGCGCCAGCGCACAGCCGGGACGGCGCTGCACCGCAGTATCGGCATTACCACGGAATGACGTCTCGCGAGCATGAGTTCGGCAGCAGCCGCGAGCCAATAGCGGAAACCGACAGCCCGCCCGGCAGGTCGGGGCTGGATTGGGTGCTGGTAGTTGCCGCGCTGGCGGTAAGCCTGGGTCTGGTGTGGCTGGTCACGCGCCAGCCGCTGGTAGTAGCCAGCTTTGCGGGCGGTACGCTGGTGCTGGCGGCATTAGCCCGCGTGACCGCCTGGCGACGCGCGGCGCCAGTGTTGCCTGATCTGGGTGAGCCGGATTGGTCGGTGACG
>CAZZYX010000116.1:0-10529 GCA_964658485.1 uncultured Acetobacteraceae bacterium
CAAATATCTGCTGCGGATCGAGGATACCGACCGGGCGCGCTCGACCGAGCCGGCCATTGCTGCCATTTTTGCCGGGCTGGACTGGCTGGGACTGAGCGGCGACGAACCTGCCGTGATGCAATTCGCACGATCCGCGCGCCATGCCGAAGTAGCCGATGCGCTGCTGGCTTCGGGTCATGCCTATCGCTGTTACCTGACGCCGGCCGAATTGGCTGAGCGCCGCAGCCGCGCCATGGCCGAACACACGACGTACCGGCTCGACAGCGAATGGCGCGATGCCGATCCCGCCACTGCGCCCACCGGAAAACCGTTCGTGGTGCGGATCAAGGCACCGCGTGCGGGCGAAACCGTGATCGAAGACCTGGTGCAGGGGCGGGTCGCGGTCGCCAATGCCGAAATCGACGATTTCGTGCTGCTACGATCGGATGGCACCCCCACCTATATGCTGGCGGTGGTGGTCGACGATCACGACATGGCGATCAGCCACGTCATTCGCGGCGACGATCATCTCAACAACGCTTTTCGCCAACTCGCGATTATCCATGCGATGGCCTGGGACGTGCCGGCGTATGCTCACATCCCGCTGATCCACGGCGCGGATGGGGCCAAGCTGTCGAAGCGGCATGGGGCGCTGGGGGTCGATGCCTATCGCGACGAGCTGGGCATCCTGCCCGAGGCGATGGTCAATTATCTGCTGCGGCTGGGCTGGGGCCATGGCGACGAAGAGATCATTGCCCGCGACCAGGCCGTGGCGTGGTTCGATATCGCGGATGTCGGTCGCGCCGCCTCGCGCTTCGACCTGGCGAAATTGCAGCACCTCAATGGCATCTATCTGCGCGAAGCAGACGATGCCCGTTTGGCCGCGCTGGTCGCGCCTCGCCTGGCTGGGCCATCGCCGGCCGGTGCGGTGGACCTGGACCTGCTGGCTCGTGCCATGCCTGTCCTCAAATTGCGCGCCAAGGATTTGAATGAACTGGCCGCCGGCGCCGCTTTCCTGTTTGCGCAGCGTCCGCTGGCGCTCGATGCCAAGGCCGCAGCCTTGCTCACCGACGACGCGCGCATGCTGTTGCAACGCGTCCACTCGCGGCTCGCTGCTGAATCCGACTGGACAAGCGACAAGCTGGAAGCCAGTCTCAAGGCGATGGCCGAAGAGTTTGAGCTGGGTCTTGGCAAACTCGCCCAACCATTGCGCGCTAGTTTAACGGGGCAGACAACCTCGCCTGGAATTTTCGATGTCTTGGTTCTGCTCGGACGGGACGAAAGCTTGGCGCGCATCGGCGCCCAGGTCCAACTTACCGAAACCGGGTCCGTTTGAAGGAGTATTGTGGTGGCTGAACAGTCGAAACTGGAATTTGGCGGCAAGGATTTTGACTATCCCGTGCTCAAGGGCACGGTCGGGCCGGATGTCATCGATATCCGCAAGCTATATGCGCAGACCGGCGCGTTCACCTTCGATCCGGGCTTCACTTCGACCGCTGCCTGCGAAAGCGCGCTGACCTACATCGATGGCGATGAAGGCGTGTTGCTGCACCGGGGTTATCCGATCGGGCAATTGGCGGAAGGTTCCAGCTTCATGGAGGTCTGCTATCTGTTGCTGAACGGCGAATTGCCATCGGGCGGCCAGTTGGCCGATTTCAGCCGCACGATCAGCCGGCACACCATGCTGCATGAGCAGTTGATGAGCTTTTATGGCGGTTTCCGCCGCGACGCTCACCCCATGGCAATCATGTGCGGCGTGGTTGGCGCGCTTTCGGCGTTCTATCACGATTCGACCGATGTCGCCGATCCCGATCATCGCCGGATCAGTTCGCACCGGTTGATCGCCAAGATGCCGACGATTGCCGCGGCCGCCTATAAGTACTCGGTCGGCCAGCCGTTCATGTATCCGGACAACACGCTATCCTACACCGGCAATTTCCTGCGCATGACGTTTGGCGTCCCGGCCGAGGAATACGAGGTGCTGCCGGTCATCGAACAGGCGCTGGACCGCATCTTTATCCTCCACGCCGATCATGAACAAAACGCCTCGACCTCCACGGTACGCCTCGCCGGTTCGTCGGGTGCCAATCCTTTCGCCTGTATCGCGGCCGGCATTGCCTGCCTGTGGGGCCCGGCCCACGGCGGTGCTAACGAGGCCGCGCTGAACATGCTGCGCGAGATCGGCACTCCGGATAAAATCCCGCACTATATCGAGCGCGCCAAGGACAAGGATGATCCGTTTCGCCTGATGGGCTTTGGCCACCGCGTCTACAAGAACTACGACCCGCGCGCGACCGTCATGCAAAAGACCGTGCGCGAGGTATTCGCGGCGATGAAGGTGACCGATCCGCTGTTCGACACCGCGCTCCGGCTGGAGGAGATTGCTCTCTCCGATCCATATTTCATTGAAAAGAAGCTGTTTCCCAATGTCGATTTCTATTCGGGGATCATTCTTTCGGCCATCGGCTTCCCGACCACGATGTTCACCGTGCTGTTCGCCCTCGCGCGCACCGTGGGCTGGGTGGCGCAATGGAACGAAATGATTTCCGATCCAAACCAGAAGATCGGCCGGCCCCGGCAGTTGTACACCGGGCCAACCGCGCGCGAATATTCGCCGATCGACAAGCGTTAAGGGCAATCCGCCCGGCACCGGGATTGCCTGATGACGGCTTCCCGGACTTGATCCGGGATCCCGCTTGCCTGTCCGTGAAGCCAGCAAAGCGGCACCTCTCGATCGCTTGCCGCCGCAGATAGCGAGAACCCGGATCAGGTCCGGGGTCTCGTTCCTGCGATGTCAGCGTTTGGCATCGCGGTCCCGCACTCGCCATTTCCGCTTATCGTTTCGCCGGTCCCGCCGTGCGTCCGCCCGCACCGTACAGACCGGCGGCCAATAACAGCAGCGCCATCAACTCGATCCCGCCGACCAGCGCCCCGGCAGCACCGAATACCGCCAGCGCCAATGCGAGCAGGCCGCGATCGCTCAGCCAGCGCGACCAGCCCCCATCCAGTTTATGCGGCAAAAGGCGGCACACGCCGAGCAGCACCAGCGGCGCGAATGCCCGTTCGGCGACGTTCTGCCCCGGCGGATAAGACCCGCATTCGATCATCAGCGCCGCCAGTATGCCATCCATGGCCCAGGCGAAAACCAACCCACGCATGATCCGGGGCGAAGGCAAATGCAGCGTTTCCCGCTCCACCCGCGCCAGCAAGACCGCCGCGCAGACCAGTACCCAGGCGATCCCCGCCAGCAGGAACGCCGGCGCCACCCAATGAAACCGGCCGGCCACCAAAGCCAGCATCGTGGTTACGGCAGCAGCGGCAGATACCACGCGATTGCCGCTACCGGCATGGAGCAAGGCCGGCCCCAGCCGGCGAACCGCGAACTGGGCGGCGGCCAGCGAGGCATTGTCACCGCTGCTCATTTCGGTCTGCAGGCGAATCCAGTGAACCTCTGCGGCATGCGCTTCGACTTCGCTACGCACCAGCGTCCAGCGCCCCTCGGCCAGGGCTGCAGCCGGCAGCATCCGCTGCGGCACGTCGCCTTGCAAGGCGATCCGTTGCAACGATGAAAAACCATCGCAATCCACCGGCAATTCGGCCAGCCGCTCGACCAGCCGACCTGGAACGCGAATCGCCGCCGCGTCCGCATGGTTAAGGTCGAGACGCTCGAATCCGGCGGCAATCCCGGCATCGACTGGCTGGACCAGCACCACCGACCCGGTTTCCAGCAAGGCCACGGCGGTTCGCGGCGAAGCGAGCAGGCCATCGCCGAGCGCTACGACCTCATCGACCGCGGTCACCAACCCGACGAGCGCGCGCGACTCGGCGATCAAGTGGAATTTGGCGCCCACCGCCTCGGTGGCGGTTCGCAAGTCGGCGACATGTTCGTCGAAGGCCAGCGCCAGGCAGACGATGCGTTCGCAGCCCAATGCCAGCACCACGCCGAGCTGGTGGCGGGCGAGCGTAACCGCCCCGAGCCGCAAATTCGCGCGCAACACGCTGCCATCGGCTTCGGCTGGCTCCATCATGGTCAGAAATGCGACGCGCAGAATGCTTCTCCCGGCGTGGGCCAGCCTGTAGCTAAATCGAAAATACTCCAGACTTTCCCCCACAAAGTCTAGGGGGGCGGTCTCGCTATCGCAATGCCCGTAACGTACCAAGACACGACTAGCGTGGTTTTGCGACAACTTTTCAGCAAATTATCCGATCGTTGTATAAATTCGATCGATGATACCCCTGATAAATCGATCCTATCGAACAGTTAACCGTAAAAGAATAATCGGGTATTTATTGCTGCGCCGTGCGTGCTATCTCTGGCCTCATGCCAGGGGAAAGAAAAATTACCGCATCGGATTTTGAGCATACGGCATCCATAACCGACTCGCCGATTGGCGATGCGCGTTGGAGCCCGTTGGACAGGCTTCCGGGCGAGGATGAACAACAGTTCGCAGCCGGACCGGCCGGATCGGTACAAGGCCGGTGGATCGGTCCGGTGGTAGCGAGCCTGGCGCTGGCCGGGTGGACGGTTTTCTTCGTGTGGGGCAACTTCAACGCCATGGCAGCCAGCGCCGATCCCGGCGTATGGACCGGCTGGATCAGCAATTGGGTGACGCCGGTACTGCTGATCGGGGTCGTCTGGCTGATCGTGATGCGATCGAGCCGGCGCCAAGGCAGGCGTTCCGTCGATGCCGCGCGCTTGCTGGCGATGGAGACCGAACGGCTGGAAAACCGCTTGCTGACGATCAATCGCGAATTGAGCATGGCGCGCGAATTCGTTTCCGCGCAGGCGCGCGATCTCGACGCGGTGGGCCGCATCGCGGTCGATCGCCTGTCGCAACACGCCGAACGGCTGCAATCGCTGATTAAGGACAATAGCGCAGAAATCGAAACAATCGCGACGGTCAGCGCTGCTGCACTGGAAAACATGGAGCGCTTGCGCGGCCATTTGCCGGTACTGACGAACGCCGCGAAGGATGTGACGAACAACTTCGGCACCGCCGGACAGGCCGCGAATGCACAGCTGGAAGAATTGATCGCGGGCTTCGACCGCCTGATCAACTCGGGCCGGATTAGCGAACGGCTGGTAGGATCATTGCGCGGCCAGTTCGATCAGACCATCGACAGTTTGGCCGCGCGGACCGGGGAGATGGACCGGACTATCTCGGCGCGCGTGCAGGCCATGAGCGGACAGGCGGAGGGTTTTCGCGCCACGCTGCTCGATCATCAGGCTGAATTCGATGCGCAACTACGCGCGCGGATGGCAGCGCTGACGGGCGAGGTCACGGAAACCCGCGGTCGGCTCGATCGCGAGGAAGCCGAGAGCATCACCTCCTTGCGGTCGCGGCTGGCGACATTGCGTGACGAGACTGCCGCGATCACCCGAGCGTTGCGCGATGGCGAAGGTGCCGCGCTCACCAGCTGGCGCGAAGCCGTGACCCGGATCGACCAGGACATGCGCAGCGCGGGCGATACCGCTGCGGAAATCGGGCGCCAATCGGCCCTCACCAGCCACAACCGGATGGTCAAGCTTGCCGAGGAAGCCGCCGCGCTGGAGCGGGTGCTAAGCGAAACCGGGGCGCGCGTCGAAACCGACACCGCGCGGCGCCGTCATGCGGGGGAAGCACAGGATCGCGGCATGGTGGAGCGGCTGACCGCACAACTGGCCGCTCTGGACGCAGAGATTACTAGCCGCCAAACCGCTCATGCTGCGCATCTCACTGCGCTGGCCAGCCAGGGCGAGGCGGCCACGGTGCAGCTCGACAAGATCGCAGGCCGGATTGCAGCGATCGCGGAATCAAGCGGCGCCGCCGAAGCGGGCATGATCCGGCGCCTGGATGTGCTGGGTAATCGGCTGGGTGAAAGCCAGCAGTTGCTGGATGCGACCGACCACGGATTGACCGGGCTGACCGCTACCAGCGGGCGATTGCTGGAACTGATCGAGCGCGCGGCAACGCATAGCCGCGAAGACCTGGCCCACTCGATCGATACCGGTGCGGCGCGCCTGGGCGATCTGGAAGAGCGTGCATTGACCCTACGCGAAATGGTCATCGACGCCGATCGCAGCGGGGAATCGCTATCGTCCTGGTTGCTGCGGGCGCACGATCGGCTGGGGGAAGTCACCGCTACGATGGCTGCGTGGCATGACGATATCAATGCCAAAGCCGGATCGCATGCCCAACTGCTGGATGGGCTGAATAAATCGTTGGCGCAGTTGGACGACCGGACCGAAACGGCTGCGGCGCACGTCCGGGGCGAACTGGTCGCCGCCATCAGCCGGCTCGAAACAGCCGCCGGTGCGGCGGTGGACCAGATCGAACAACGCGGGGCAGCCTCCGTTTCCGCCCTGGCCAGCCAGTTGGGCGTAGAGAGCGGCGACGCGATCGAGCGCGCCATGCGGCTGCAGGTCGCCGAAATTTCCGGCAAGCTGGAACAGGCAGCAGCCCGCGCGGCGGGGATCAGCCGAGAAGCAGCCTCGCAAATGCGCGAACAACTGGCCAAGGTGAACGATCTGGTCGGCGATCTGGAAACACGTGTCGATCAGGCTCGCGCCAGGGCCGAGGAGCGGGTCGATGACGATTTTGCCCGCCGGGTCGCGCTGATTACCGAGGCGCTCAATTCCAACGCTATCGACATTGCCAAGGCGCTCGATACCGATGTCAGCGATACCGCGTGGTCGGCCTATCTGCGTGGCGATCGCGGCATCTTCACGCGCCGCGCGGTACGTCTGCTCGATCCTCCCGAGGCACGCGGCATCATGCAGCTATACCAGAACGATCGCGACTTTCGCGAATACGTAAGCCATTATATCCATGACTTCGAGGCGATGCTGCGCCAGCTGTTATCGACCCGCGACGGTCATGCGCTAGGCGTGACGCTGCTGTCCTCTGACATGGGCAAGTTGTATGTGGTTCTGGCGCAAGCCATCGAACGCCTGCGGAATTAGCGGCCGGGCTCATTGGCCGACCGCACTATCCACCCAAACTAACTGCCGCTGGCGAACGCGGGCGCCGGAAACAGCCAGATCAGGTTGCGGCTGGTGATCCAGCCGTTGGTGTAATTCAGATAATACAGCACCATCAGCATCGTTGACAGCGCCGTCGTCCATAGCACGATGCGGAGCGGGCGGAAATTGCCCGGCGCGCTATGGACTTGCCCCGGCACCAGTTTCTTGCCCATCTCGCGATGCGTGCGGACGCGGAAGGGCAACACCGCAAAGATCACCAGCCACCAGATCAGCAGATACACTGCCAGCACCGATGTCCATCTCACGGCTGCGCCCCCTCGGCCAGGACCATCACTTTCACTTGCGGTTTCTTGCCGCACCAGCGCGTTGCGGCGCGTCGCGCCGCCAGTCGCGCGGCTTCGATCACGGCATCGCGGTCCCGGCCCGAGCCGTTCAGCTTGCCCATGGCCTTGACCACGTCACTCTCTGCCTCGACGATGAAGTCATCGTAATCCTCGACCAGTGGCAAGCCGATCGCGGTAACGCGGACGCGGCCCTTATCTCCCAACGCCACCACGACCAGGCCGTTCTGCGCCAATCGGCGCCGCATGACGATCGCTTCGCCATCGGCAGGCGAAATGATATCGCCGTCGAGGATCAGCCGACCGTTCTGCACTTCGGCGAATTTACCCGGCACGCCAGGGGCCAGCCGCACCATGTCGCCGTTTTTCTGGAACACCTGGCTGGGGATACCGCAAGCCTTGCCCAGCGCAACCTGCTCGCGCATGTGGCGAATCTCGCCATGTACCGGCATCAGGATTTCCGGGCGGATCCAGCTATATAATTGTTCCAGCTCCGGGCGTCCGGGATGGCCGGAGACATGGATCATTGCCTGCCGATCGGTCACGGCAACGATGCCGCGTTCGGCCAACTGGTTCTGGATGCGACCGATGGCGACTTCGTTGCCGGGGATTTGCCGGCTCGAAAACAGCACGACATCCCCCGCCTCCAGCGACACCGGGTGATTCTTGTCGGCGATCCGCGCCAGCGCCGCACGCGGTTCGCCCTGGCCGCCGGTCGCCAGGATCAGCACCTGCCCACGGGGCAGGTCCATCGCCTTGCGGACATCGATCATTTCGGGAAAGTCCTTGAGATAACCGCTGGCCTTGGCCGTCGCGATGATCCGGTCGAGCGAGCGCCCCGCTACGCATAATTCGCGGCCGCTTTCACGCGCGACCCGGCCTAAAGTCTGCAAACGCGCGACGTTGGAGGCGAAGGTGGTCACCACCACCCGCTTGCCCTTGTGCCGGGCCACCTCCGTCATCAGCCCGCGCGCCGCATCGCCTTCCGATCCCGAAGCCTCGGCGTTGAAGACATTGGTCGAATCGCAGACCATCGCCAGCACGCCTTCGTCACCGATCGCCGTCAGTTCCGCGGCGGTTGCGGGCACGCCGACCAATGGCTCGGGATCGAGCTTCCAGTCGCCGGTGTGGAATATCCGGCCATACGGCGTATCGATCACCAGCGCGTTACCTTCGGCGATCGAATGCGCAAGAGGCACGTAGCGAATCGTGAATGGCCCGATCTGAAAGCTTTCGAGATGATCGATCACGCGCAAATCGACTTCGCGGCGAATCTTCGCTTCCTCCAGCTTGTCCGCCACCAGCCGCGCGGTAAACGGCGTGGCGTAGAGCGGCACCGCCAAATCCTGTGCGAAATACGGCACCGCGCCGATGTGATCTTCGTGAGCATGCGTGAGCACCACCGCCAGCAGATCCTTGCGGCGCGCTTCGATAAACGCGAGATCGGCGAACACCAGCTCCGTGCCGGGGTATTCATTGGCGCCGAATGTCATCCCCAGGTCGACCATCAGCCATTTGCCGTCGCAACCGTAGAGATTGACATTCATGCCTATCTCGCCCGACCCGCCCAGCGCACAAAATAACAGTTCTTTACCTGGATTCAATTTTTGCCGTTGGTTCGGCCTTGTTGTATTCACTTGGTGTCTGCCCTTTCGGCAAGGATCGCTAGTCCGTCTAGTGTGAGATCGGGATCGACTGCGTCGAATATCCCGGTGTGATCATTGAACAATACTGCCAGGCCGCCGGTCGCGATGACCCGGGCCGGTCGGCCGATCTGCACCCGCATGCGCGCGATCAAACCCTCCATCATCGCGACGTAGCCCCAAAACACGCCGATCAACATCTGATCTTCGGTATTGGTGCCGATCACGCTGGCTGATTTCGGGGCCTCGATCGCAATTCGTGGCAGCTTGGCGGTATTACCCACTAACGCATCGAGCGACAGGTTGATCCCCGGTGCGATAATCCCGCCTTTATAGGCACCGTTGAAATCGACGACGTCGAGCGTGGTAGCCGTTCCGAAATCGACGATGATGAGGTCGCCTGGATATTTCGCATGAGCGGCGATAGCGTTGACCGCCCGGTCGGCGCCGAGCGAGCTGGGTTGGTCGACATCGATATCGATGCCATAGGTCACCGGCGGGGTTCCGGCAACCAAAGGTTCCACGCCGAAATAACTCCGCGCAAGAACTTCTATATTGTGCAGCGCACGGGGCACCACCGTCGCTACGATGATGCGGACGATATCCTGCCGCGCCATCCCCCGGATCGACAGCAGTTGCATCAGCCACACCGCATATTCGTCGCCGGTCCGACGCGGGTCGGTGGCGATACGCCAGCGCGCCTTGATCCGGCGTCCGTCGAACAGCGCAAAGACAACATTGGTGTTGCCGATATCGATGGCAAGCAGCATGGCAATAGCCCGTTTACGCCAGCAGCACTTCGCCGGCATGGATATGGCGCGTCGTGCCGTCCGGCAACGCCAAGCGCAAGGCCCCATCCTCTGCCAGCCCCGCAAAAGTGCCGGACAACCGGTTGCCATCGGGTTCCTGGACGCTCAGCGGGGTGCCGGTTGGATGCGCCAGCGCCTGCCAGCGAGTGGTGAGCGGGCCCAGCCCATAGCTGCGCCAGCGTTGGATCTCCTCGGCGAAACAGCTCGCCAGGGTTTCGGCAAAGCGATCGCGATCTGGCGCCGGGCCGTAGCGGGTGAGCGCCATCGTTTCACGGCCAGGCAATTGCGGCGCCTGCGCCAGATTGACACCAATACCGATCACGACATGATCGCCGACGCGTTCCAGCAGGATCCCGGCCAGCTTTATCCCGGTCACGAGGACATCGTTGGGCCATTTCAGCACCGCGCGAACCGGCGGCGGAATATAGCCGGACACCGCCGCATGTACCGCCAGCCCGGCTGCCAGTGCCAGCGTGGAGGGGGGCGGATCGCCTCCGGTGACCCGCATGCTGGTCGAACCCATGAAATTACCTGCGCCGTCGATCCAGCTGCGGCCGAGCCGGCCACGCCCGCCGGTCTGACGATCCGCCACTCGCCAGGTGCCCTCGGGAATGGCATCACCCGCTATCAGGCGCGCGGCGAGATCGCGGTTGGTCGAACCGGTTTCGGCAATATATTCAATCAAGCCCGGCTTCCGGATGAACCGTAACGCAAGAATTATCCAATCGCGAACAGCGCCGACGCGGCGGCAAAGCTCAGGCCGCCCAGCCATTTGGTAGCGAGGTAGCCGAGC
>CAZZYX010000117.1:0-10107 GCA_964658485.1 uncultured Acetobacteraceae bacterium
GCAGAATGTCATTGCCGGCATTCACGCCAATTGCGCGCTAGCCGCCGCGCGCCAGGCATCGGGCTTTCGCATGATAACCGTCACCAACGACATGGCGATCCTGAACGCCGGTTTCGCGAGCGAACTTTCGGCGGGGCGCGCCGCGACCGGCGCGCTGGCGACGATACCCAACAAATCCCAAGGAGCTTATTGATGCGTGCGGTTACCATTATCGACGGCACGCTGGTCGTGCGCGAGCACCCGGATCCCGTCGTCGGCTCCGGTGAAATCCTGGTCGCGGTCCGCGCGGCCGGTGTGAACGGGGCCGACTTGCTGCAGCGCAAGGGCCGGTATCCGGTGCCGCCCGGCGCACCGAAAGATATTCCCGGCCTGGAATTTGCCGGCGAGATCATCGCCACCGGGCCGCGGGCCTTGCGCTTCAAGGTCGGTGACCGGGTGATGGCGGTCGTTGCGGGTGGTGGCCAGGCGGAGCGGATCGTGCTGCACGAACGCGAGGCGATGCTGGTGCCTGCGGGCCTGTCCTGGACCGAGGCGGGCGGGTTGCCCGAGGTGTTCATGACCGCGCACGACGCGCTGTTCACGCAAGGCCGCCTGGCGTGTGGAGAACGGCTATGCGTCCACGGCGCAGCCGGGGGTGTCGGCATGGCAGCGGTGCAACTGGCGGTGGCAGCGGGAGTCCGAGTCACGGCGACCGTGCGGTCGGAGGCAGTGCGGGCGCAGGTCGCAGCCTTGGGGGCAGAGGTGATCGATCCGGCCGAAACACAGGCGAATGGGCCGTATGACATGATCCTCGAGCTGGTCGGTGCCGCAAACCTTGCGACCAATCTCAGCGCGCTGAACCGCCGCGGCCGCATCGCGATCATCGGCATCACCGGCGGCGGCGGCGAGACGGTATTCGATTTCCGCGCGGCGATGAAAGTGAGCGCGACGATCTTTGCGTCCTCGCTGCGCGCCCGGCCGCTGGAACAGAAAGCCGACGCGGCCCGTAAGCTCGAGACTCACGTGCTGCCGCTGTTCGATGCGGGAAAACTGAAAGTGCCGGTGCAGGCCGAGTTCGCCCTGGACGAGGCCGAGGCCGCCTACGCCGCTTATCAGACGCCCGGAAAATTCGGCAAAATCGTACTGGCGATGCCATGAAACACGACCCTTTCCGGTGGAGATCGCCAGGACTTCCCGGAGCGCCCGCTTACTATACGAATGCAGGAGACCCCACGCCATGATGACCCAGGAAATGAACGATCGGTTGACCCGCGTCGGCAAGGGCACCCCCATGGGGGAACTGCTGCGACGGTATTGGCATCCGGTAGCGGCCGTGTCGCAGTTCGACGAGAAGAGCATCCACCCGCTGCGCCTGATGGGCGAGGATCTGGTGATCTACAAGGATCTGTCGGGCAATTACGGCATCATCCAGCGCCACTGCCCGCATCGCCGCGCAGACCTTGCCTTTGGCTATGTCGAGGAGACCGGGATCCGCTGCAATTATCACGGTTGGCAGTTCGACCAGCAAGGGCGCTGCCTTCATCAGCCGTTCGAAGATGCCACCCTGCCCGAGAACAAGGGGCGCGCGGCGATCCAGGCCACCGCATACCAGGCGCAAGCGCATGCCGGGATGGTCTGGGCCTATCTTGGCCCCGTTCCGGCACCGTTGATTCCCAATTTCGAGCCTTTCACCTGGGAGAACTGCTTCGTCCAGATCGTGCTCGCCGAGGTGCCGTGCAACTGGTTGCAGTGCCAGGAGAACGGCATGGATCCCGTCCATTTCGAATGGCTTCACGCCAATTGGTCCGAAGCGCTGAAGGGCAAGCGCGTCTATTCGCCGACGCACACCAAAATCGGCTTCGATGAATGGGAATTCGGCTATCGCTACAAGCGGATTCTGGCCAGCACCGACGAAGAGGATTTCCGGTGGCGGGAAGGCCGCGTCACGATCCTGCCCAATATCTTCGTGCCCGAGCATTTCGAGTGGCGCATTCCGATCGACGACTACAACACGCTGTCGCTGATCTGGCACTGGACCCGCGTGCCCAATGACATGATCCCGTACAAGCAGGAGCATATCCCGCATTGGTGGGCGCCGATCACCGATGACAAAGGGAATTTGCTGCACATCCGCGTCGTCAACCAGGACAGTCTCGCCTGCGCCGGGCAAGGGCCGATTTCCGATCGGACGCAGGAGCATCTTGCCACATCGGATCGCGGCATCATGATGATGCGCCGTCAGCTTGACCGTGACATCGAGGCGGTCGCGCGGGGCGAGGACCCCAAGGGACTGGTTCGGGACCCGGTTCAGAACCAGTGCATCGCCTGGCCCATGGATCTGCAGTCCGGCATTGCGCGCGGCTGCTCGCGCGAGGAGTGGCACGAGCGCAATGCGCGCTTTCGCAGCGAAGATGGCGATTATTTCTTCATTCTCGAAGGGCAGCCGCCAGCGGTACGCGACCAGTTCAATGCCGCCATGGGAATAGATCGTATCTCAGAGATTGACGCCGTATCGTAAATGCGTTTAAAAAGGACAGGTAGGCGCAGCTAAAGGACTCGACATGGGAATTCGTACAGGACAACAATATCTCGCGTCGCTGGATGACGGACGCGATATCCGGATCGATGGCGAGCGCGTCGCCAACGTGGCGCTAGATCGTCGTTTTTCCGGCGCGGCGAGAACCGTTGCGGGACTGCTGGACATGCAGAGCCGTACCGATCTGCAGGAACGGATGACGTATCTGTCGCCCGCCACCGGGGATCGCGTCGGCCTGTCCTACATCGAACCGCGCAACCAGGCCGATCTGGTCAAGCGGCGCGGTGCCATATCGGAATGGATGAACGCTACTCAGGGAATGTTCGGTCGCAGCCCGGATTTCATGAATTGCTACATCGCCGCGATGGGGTCGGCATCGGCGGAGTTTGCCAAGGCCGATGAGCGGTTCGGCGCCAACATGCGCAGTTTCTACGAGACGGCGCGCGAAAACGATGCGGTGATGACTCACGTCCTGGTCAATCCCCAGGTCGATCGTTCGAAGACGGTGGAGAACCAGGAAAAGGACCTGGCCGCCAAGATCGTCAAGGAAACCGATGCCGGCATCGTCATCCGTGGTGCGCGGATGGTCTCGACGCTCGCGGCGTTCTCCAACGAGATCGTCGTGATGCCGTCGAGCTATATCGCCAATACTCCCGGTGCGCTGGATTATTCGTTCGGCTTCAGCGTCGAGACGGCGACCCCCGGCATGACCTTCATATCGAGGCCGTCGGTCGTGCCGGTTGCTGCATCGATCTACGATCACCCGCTGGCGTTGCGCCTTGACGAGACCGACGCCATGGTCATCTTCAACGACGTCCTGGTGCCGTGGGAAAGGGTTTTCCTCCATCGCAATCCGGAACTGAGCAACGGCCTGTATCCGCGCACGTTCCTGTCCAACCAGACGGGACACCAGGCGGCGATCAAGGCGCTGGCCAAGTCGGAGTTCATGCTGGGTCTGGCGTTGGCGCTGGCCAAATCGACGAAGATCGACGGCTTCCTGCACGTCCAGGGCATGATCGCAGAGATCATGCTGTCCGTGCAGACCGTCAAGGCGTGCATCGAGTCGAGCGAAGCCAACGCGATCGTCACCCCTTATGGCACCGTAGCGCCCGACATGATGCCGCTATGGGTCATCCGCCTCGGCTTTCCGCAGATGTTTCACCGTATGCAGGAAATCATCCAGCTGTTGGGCGCCAGCGGGCTGGTCGGAGCGCCGTCGCTCGCCGAGTTCGAGGGCGACGCCAGGGATATGGCGGCAGAATATCTCCAGTCGGTCAACCAGGGGGCCGAGGATCGGGCCAAATTGTGCCGGCTCGCCTACGATGCGTCGATCTCCTCGTTCGCCGGAAGGCAGCAGCTTTACGAGCGGTTTTATACCGGTGACCCGGTCCGGCTTGCGGGCATGCTGGGCACGGCCTATCCGGGCAAAGACGCGCTCGTCGGCCGGATCGACAGCTTTCTCGACAGCCTGCCCGAACTGATGGCAGCGCCCGCTCCCGCAGTGGTAAAGGCGGCCGCCCTTGCGCTTTCCGCAGAAGAACGGAACGCGGCATGAATGCCATGTCCCCAGCGGTCGGCGCAAGCGACGACCAAGTCATGCATGACCCGATCGCACTGCGCCGGGTCCTGGGCCGGTTCGCCACCGGCGTCGCGGTCGTGACGACCCGGTCGGACGATGGCCAGCCCATCGGCCTGACCGTAAATTCGTTCGCATCGGTGTCTCTCACGCCGCCGCTGGTGTCCTGGTGCCTGCGGCGCGACGCCGCTTCGTTCCCGGTCTTTGCCGCGGCGCGCCATTGGGCGATCAGCGTCCTGGCATCGACGCAGGTCAATCTGGCCCGCCAGTTTTGCGGACTTCCGGCCGAACGTTTCGCGGGCGTAAGCTGCCATGATGGCCTTGGCGGCGCGCCTTTGCTCGACGGTGCGATAGCGCGTCTGGAATGCTCGGCTTTCCATGGCGTCGATGGCGGCGACCACCATATTTTTCTGGGACGCGTCGAAGCATATGCAACCGGTGAGGGGGCACCGTTGCTGTTTCACGGCGGCAGCTTCGGCGACTGGCTGCCACATGCAGCATGATTGAACGGTGGAGAGAACGATGAATGCCATTGCACGAGCGGCAAGCTATGCCCGCTACCATGACAAACCCGCGCAGGTCGAAACCGACGGTGCCGCTCACTGGATAACGCGCGCGGCCAACTTCGTCGTCGTCACCAGCCGCGTCGAGGCGGGGACCGTGCTCGAACGCACCGGACAGCCCGACGAGTATATGGTCCTGCTGCCCGAAGACGTCGGCGCCACGTTTACCGCCAAGCGCACGGACGGCAGCCCTGACGAGGTCGTATCGCCAGGCGACACCCTGACGATCGTGCCTCCGGGCGACAGCCGGATCGTGGTCGCCGGCGCAGGCTACGTCTACCGCTTCTTCAGTAGCCTAGCCAGCGATCTGGCCGCGCTGGCGGACAATGCCGATGCCTATGGTCAAGGCGCACCGGACGTGGCCGCGCTGGAACCCTGGCCGACCCCGGAGGACGGCTTCCGCCTGCGTCAATATGCACTTGCCGATTATGTGCGCGAGGGCAACAGCATGCGGCTGTTCCGCAGCACGAACCTGATGATCAACATCTTTTCCAGGCAGACGCGGCCGCGCGATGTCACCAAGCTGACGCCGCATCATCATGACGATTTCGAGCAGGGTTCGCTGGCGCTGATGGGCCGCTATGTCCACCATTTCCGCTATCCCTGGACCGCGGACATGACGCAGTGGCGGGAAGACGATCATGGTGAAGTCGGCAGTCCCTCGATCGTCATCATTCCGCCCAAAGTGATCCACACGACGCAGGCGATCGGCAACGATCCGACCCGGCTGGTCGATATCTTCGCGCCGCCGCGGGTCGATTTTTCGATCAAGCCGGGCCTCGTCAACAACGCCGCCGAATATCCGCTGCCGCCGGCGCTCCAGCCTGCGATCGCATGATGGACAGCTTTTTAGATCGTGTCAGTGTGCCGGGTGCCTGCCTTTTGGGAACCTGGGTAAAAATTCCAAGTCTCGAAACGATAGAACTGCTGGCGCATGCCGGCTTTGATTTCGTGGTCATCGACATGGAACATGCCCCGCTCACGTTCGAGACGGCATATCGTTCGATCGTGGCGGCGCAGGGGTTTGGCATGGCAGCGCTCGTCCGTCTGCCGGACAGCAGCGGCAGCGACGTCCAGCGCATCCTGGACAGCGGAGTCGATGGGGTGCTCGTGCCGCGAGTTCGCTCCCGCGACGAAGCGCAGGCGGTGACCGACAGCATGCTGTTTTCCCCGCGTGGCAGCCGCGGACTGGGCATCACCTCGCGCGCGGGGCGCTGGGGCCTCGACAGCGTTACAGCCTATGTTGCCAGAGGGGATGGCCAAGTACTGCGCGTGATGCAGCTCGAAGACCCCGATGCGCTGCGCGATGCCGCAGCGATCATTGCGGTAGAAGGCGTGAATGCGGTGTTCATCGGGTTGGGCGATCTGGCGCTGGTTACCGGCCGGCCGTCGACGCACCCCGAAACCGAAGCGCTGGTCGATGGGCTGCTGGCTGCGGCAAGCGCGGCCGGCGTACCGTGCGGGACCGCCGTCGGCGACGCCGCTGCCGCCAAGCGTGCCCGTGAGCGCGGTTTTGCGTTCGTCATGATCAGCAACGATGCGACCCTGTTCGGGCGCGCCGCCGCCGCCCTGGTGCAGGGCGCCGGCGAATGAACCGGTCAGGCCCGCGCCGCCAGCCGGTCATAGGCGGTGGAGTTCAGCGCAGCGGAAATCGTCGCGGCACATTTATGCAGCAGCGTGATGAGTTCCGGCTTCACCGGCTCACCGACCTGCATTCCGGTGCCGAGAATCGACACGACCGCGACCAGCTTGTCGTCCGAATCCAGGATGGGTGCCGCGATCGCGTCCACTCCGAATTGGGTTTCCGCCCGAGACAACTCGAACAGCGTCTCTTGGATCGTCGGCAGTCGCGCGCGAACGGCGGCGCGCTCTATGGTCGTACTCGGCAGGATTCCGGGCAACGGCTTGGCAAGGATGCGTTTCTGATCCTCGATGCTGGCAAAGGCGAGCATGATGCGCCCCATCGCCGACCGGTGAGCCGGCACGCGCAGGCCCTTGCGCACGGTAACCGCGATCATGCTCTCGCTGTCGAAGGATTGCGTGACGATCATCTCGTCTCCGGTCCGTTGCGACAGGATGGTCGTCAGCCGGGTGGTATCGCGCAACTGTCGCATTGCCGGCTCGGCGATCGCGGCGATGTCGAATTGTGCCGCCGCCGCCTGTCCGAGTTCGAACAATGCCCAGCCGAGCCGGTAGCGGTCGTCGCCGTCACCCTGGCTGAGCAGCCCGGCATCGCGCAAGGTGAGCAGATGTCGGTGGATACGGGCCTTGGCCTCGCCCAGCCGCCGAGCCAGGTCGCTGACGCCGATCGGACCGCCCGAATCGGCAATCTCGTTGAGAATCCTGATAGTCAGCGCTACCGACTTGATCCGGCTATTCGCTCCCGCCGGACGAGCCGCGCCGATATCGTCCCCATCGTCGTCTCCGGATATCATTTTTGCACGCGGCATGATCGTTCCTCGCTTGGTGTTTGCCGATGCGATACGAAATTGGGTGTGAAAGGTCCAGCGTCGCTTATCGCGATACGATCGGACGTTGCATGATCGATCCGGAGCTGGGCCCGACCGTCGATATTCCAGGTACCGTGGTCTTCGACGGGGCCCGTGCCCGGCGGGGTTATCGGTTGTCCAAATTCCTCGTCGCGATGCGGTTTCCTGCGGAACGGACGCGCTTCAAGAACGATGCCGCCGCCTTGATGACCGAATACGGGCTGACTTGCGAAGAACAACAGCTGGTCGAACGGCGTGATTATGACGCAATGCTCGAATACGGGGCTTCCATTTACGCGATCGGCAAAGCCGGACTGTCGCTCGGCACCGATCTCATCGGTATCGGCAGCCAGTCTCGAGGCGAGGCCCGGGAGGCTTTCCTGATGCGCCGGCTCGGGCAAACAGAGGTCTGACAATGGCTCATTTAATCGGCGGGATCGGATCTTCGCACGCGCCTTCGATTGCCTTCGCGTTCGACCAGGGCCACCAGGAGCGGGCGACATGGAAGCAGTTTTTCGACAGCTATATTCCCGTGAAACGGTGGTTGAGCGAGATACACGCCGATATACTGGTGATCGTCTACAACGATCATCTCAACAATTTTCAGCTCGACACCTATCCCACCTTCGCGATCGGGCTGGGTGACAGCTTCGCCATTGCCGATGAAGGAAGGGGAGCCCGGCCGTTCCCGCCCGTTCCGGGCGACGCAGCATTTGCCGCGCATCTCGCCCGCAACCTTGTCGCCGATGAGTTCGACCTGACCTTGTGTCAGGAAATGGCGCTGGATCACGGCGTCATGTCGATTCTGCCGCTGGTGCTCGATCGGCCGTGGCCATGCCGGGTCGTCCCGATCGCTGCCAACGTCATCGTCGAACCCTTGCCAAGCCCGGCACGTTGCTGGCGACTAGGCGAATCGATCGGGCGCGCGATCGCAGCCTACGACGAGGACGTGCGCGTCGTCGTCATGGCGACGGGGGGATTGTCGCATCAGTTGCATGGCAAGAATTTCGGGTTCGTCAATCCCGAATGGGACAATCGCTTCCTCGATCTGCTCGAGGCAGAACCGCATCGACTGGCGCGCGCTGGCCACGATGATTTTATCCGTCGCGGCGGTGCGGAATCAGTCGAGATGATGCTGTGGCTGGCCATGCGCGGCGCGCTGGCCGCACAAGGTGGCACGTTGCGCCGCATCCAGCGCAACTACCATGCGCCGCTGCTCACCGGCTACGGCCTGCTTGCTTACGAACTGGATCAGGAGACGATCGAACATGCGGCGTAGCATCATCATCGAGGGCTTCAGCCATGGCGACAATCCGGTGCCGGCGGCATGCATCGTCGGTAACACGCTGATGAGCGGCGCGCTATTTGGGCTCGATCAGGCCACGGGCAAGATGGCCGACACGGTGGAAGCACAATGTTCCGCGATGTTCGCATTACTGCGCCGGGTCCTTGCCGCCGGTGGCTGCGGCCTGGAAGATGTCGTCAAGATGACGTTCTTTCTGCAACCCGATGTCCCGCGGGCGCTCATCAACGATGAGTGGGTCAAGGCTTTTCCCGATGCCGCCTCGCGTCCTGCGCGTCACGTCATTATCAGCCAGACATTGTCGTCGCGCATGCTGATGCAATGCGATGTAACCGCGATCGTCAAAGACACTGCCCAATGAGATCGCTCGACGTCTCCCACGATCCGAAGCTGAAAAGCCGCGTCGCCGGCGCAAACGATCCGACATCCGACTTTCCGATACAAAATCTGCCGTTCGGCATTTTTTCGGACCGCTTCGATACGACTCCCCGCGCCGGGACGGCGATCGGCGACCAAATCGTCGATCTTGGTCGATTGGCCGCCGCCGGTTTTCTCGCCGATCCCACCGCGACGTTTGGCAGACCGGCACTCAACGACTTTATCGCCCTCGGCCCCGAACATTGGCGCGCCACACGGCTGGCCTTATCAGCGCTGCTTGCCGCAAATGGTCCAGCGCTACCCGACGAAATATTCGTGCCGCAGTCCGATGCGACCATGCATCTGCCTGTCGATATCGGCGGATATACTGATTTTTACTCCTCGCTCGAACATGCCGAGGCAGGCGGGCGCATCTTCCGCGGCCCGAACGCGCAATTGCCGCCTCAGTATCGCGAGTTGCCGATCGCCTATAACGGTCGTGCATCCTCAGTCGTCGTCAGCGGCTCGTCGGTGCTTCGGCCGCTGGGGCAGTTGCGCCGGGAAGGCGATGAACGGGCATGCCTCGCGCCGACCGCAGCTCTCGATTTCGAACTCGAAATGGCATTTGTGGTGGGTGCGATGAATAAACTGGGGCAACCCGTCCCGGTCGATGAGGCGGAAGATCACATTTTCGGGATGGTGCTGCTTAACGATTGGAGCGCGCGCGATCATCAACGCTGGGAATCGGTACCCCTTGGACCCTTCAACGCCAAAGGCTTTTCGACGAGCATATCACCCTGGATCGTAACCCTGGACGCACTGACGCCGTTTCGCTGCGCCGCGCCGCTGCAGGATCCGGTTCCGCTCGACTATCTCGTCCCGTCCGACCGCCGGGCATTCGACATTGCCCTGGAAGCGCGCATCCATACCGCGCAATCCGACGCGTCCGGAACGGTCGTCAGAACCAATCATCGCTATCTGTACTGGACGATCGCGCAGCAGCTGGCACACCATACCATCGCCGGCTGCAACCTTGGCATAGGCGATCTGTGCGGGTCGGGAACGATCAGCGGTCCCACCCCGGCCTCGGCCGGATCCCTGCTTGAACGGACCTTCCATGGCACACGCCCGATCGTCATCGCGGGCGATACGACACGGGGGTATTTGGAAGATGGCGACACGGTTCAGCTGACCGGCTGGTGTCAGGGCGATGGTTATCGGGTCGGCTTTGGCAGCTGCGTGGGAACGGTACTGCCGGCCTTGAGGCCAGTTCAAATCCCAGCAGATATGGAGTTACGATCATG
>CAZZYX010000118.1:0-10103 GCA_964658485.1 uncultured Acetobacteraceae bacterium
TACTGCCGGCCTTGAGGCCAGTTCAAATCCCAGCAGATATGGAGTTACGATCATGATTGCCGTTAAGGACATTGCTTATGTTCGGGTGCCGACGCCCGACCTGGATGCGATGGAGAAGTTTCTCGTCGATTTCGGGATGTTTCGCGCGTTGCGGACCGCTGACCGACTTTACATGAAAGGAAGCGGAACGCAGCCCTTCATCCATGTGTCCGAACGGGCCCCTTTCCCGGGTCCGGAGGGCGTCGGCTTCTGGGCGAAATCCTTGGATGACCTGCATGCGCTGGCCTTGCAGACAGGGCAACCGGTCGAGGAAAACAGCGAGCCTGGCGGTGGCTGGGTGGTACGGCTGGTCGATCCTGCCGGGCTGAAGGTCGATGTCCTGTTTGGCCAAAGCGACGTTGCCCCGGCAGCCCGCAGGCCTTCGCATCCGGTCAACTTCGAGGGCCGCCGCGCGCGACAGAACCATACCCAGAGATTCCCCGCCGGTCCCTCGACGATCCTGCGCTTTGGCCATGTCGTCTTGCGCACGCCCAATTTCCAGATCGCTCATGACTGGTATGCCAGCGTGCTCGGCATGAAGATCAGCGACCGCTTCTTTGCCGGTGGGGAAGACAATACGGTCATGGCATTTCTCCATTGCGATCTTGGCAAGGACTATACCGATCACCACACCGTGGCGCTCATCGGACTGCCCGATGCGCCCCCGGGTATCGACCATGCCGCCTTCGAAGTGCTCGATTTCGACGACCTGATGGTCGGTCACGAATACCTCGCCAAGCGCGGCTACCCGCATAGCTGGGGCATCGGCCGGCACGTCGAGGGCAGCCAGCTGTTCGACTATTGGCGTGACCCTAACGGGGTCAAGATCGAGCACTGGACCGACGGCGATGCGGTCAACGAGGATTACGAAGGCGCTGCCAAGCCGATGGCGGGACCCGGTTCCGTGTCCCCCTGGGGTCCCGAGATGACGCCGGAATTCTTTCGCTGACCAGCCGGGCTGGATTTGCACCGGGTAGAGGATGACATGACAAGCCTGACAGTGACCGTCGCGACCAAACGGCAAGAGGCACAGGACATCGTGAGTTTCGAGCTAAGCGCCGAGAATGGCGGCACCCTGCCGCCATTCTCGGCAGGCAGCCATATCGATGTGCAACTCGACGGGACGGGGCTGGTCCGCCAATATTCATTGTGCAACGATCCCACCGAATCGCATCGTTACCAGATCGCGGTGCTGCGCGATCCAAACTCGCGCGGTGGCTCGCTGGCGATGCACGATCGTCTCGTGGAAGGCTCGCGGATCGCGATATCGGCGCCCCGCAATCACTTCCCGCTGGTTTCCGCGCAGGAAACCATCCTGATTGCCGGCGGTATCGGCATTACCCCGCTGCTGTGCATGGCCGAGCGTCTTGCCAGGATCGGCAGTGCGTTCGTTCTCCATTACTGCACCCGCTCGCAATCGCGGACAGCATTTTGGGAACGCCTGACGACGGCGCCGTTCGCCGACAAGGTTCTGTTCCACTTCGACGACGGTGCCGCAAGCCAGCGCTTCGATGCCGCCGCCGCCCTGGGCAGCCCGCGACCCGGCTGTCATATCTACGTTTGCGGACCGGGCGGCTTCATCGATTATGTCATCGGCTCCGCCAGGGCAGCAGGCTGGCCGGACAATAGCCTGCACAAGGAATATTTCGGCGCAACCCCGGCCAGCACCAGCGGGGATGGCGCCTTTGCCGTGCAACTGGCCAGCAGCGGGCTCATCCTGGACGTGCCGCCCAGCAAATCCGTCCTGCAAGTCCTGCTCGAACATGGCGTAGCGCTGCCCGCGTCATGCCATCAAGGCGTCTGCGGGACATGCATCACCCGCGTCCTCGGCGGAGAAATCGACCACCGCGACTTATTCTTCACCGATGCCGAACATGCCGCCCAGGACCAGTTCATGCCCTGTTGCTCCCGAGCACACAGCGATCTGCTCATCCTCGATCTCTAACCGTCCCCCGATGCTCTTGCATTGCGGCAAAGCCCGCTGCCCTTTTTTCCATCAATTTTATAGCGCCGCCATTGACGAACAACCGGACGAAGTCGCGCGATCCCGAAAATGAAGCAGCCGATTTTGCGTCGAGACTCTGGAACAAGCGTTGGCGTGCTTCGAGCGAGACGAGGAGCAGACCAGCGAGCGGACCGCCCATGTCAGAAGCTTTTAGGCAGGCCGAGTACGTGCGTCGCAACGTGGCTGAGGATCAGGTTGGTGGAAATCGGGGCGACCTGATATAGTCGGGTTTCGCGGAATTTGCGCTCGATGTCGTATTCCTCGGCGAAACCGAAGCCGCCATGGGTCTGCACGCAGGTATCCGCGGCATACCAGCTCGCCTCGGACGCCAGCATCTTGGCCATGTTCGCCTCGGTCCCGCCCGGCAGCCCCGCATCGAACATCCGCGCCGCCTTGTCGACCATTTCGGAAGCCGCCGAAAGCTGAACATGCGCACGCGCGATGGGGAACTGGACCCCCTGGTTTTCTCCGATTGCACGACCGAACACCATCCGGTCACGGGCGTAGGCGGCAGCGCGATCGATGAAGAAGCGGCCATCTCCGATACACTCGGCGGCGATCAGGATGCGCTCGGCGTTCATGCCTGACAGGATGTAGCGAAACCCCTTGCCTTCCTCGCCGATCAGGTTTGCCACCGGCACCTCGAGGTCATCGAAGAACAGCTCGGTCGTCGCATGATTGAGCATCGTTCGGATCGGACGGATGGTAAGGCCGTTGCCGGCGGCAGTGCGCATATCGACCAGCAGCACGCTGATCCCGTCGGACGGCTTGGCACAAGCCTCGCGCGCGGTGGTGCGGACGAGCAACACCATCAGATCCGAATGCTCGGCGCGGCTGATCCAGATCTTCTGGCCGTTGACGATATAGCGATCGCCGACCTTCCTGGCGAATGTGCGGATGCGGGTGGTGTCGGTGCCCGCGCTCGGCTCGGTGACGCCGAACGCCTGGAGGCGCAGTTCGCCCGACGCCACCTTGGGTAGATAGGCCTGCTTCTGGGCTTCGGAACCATGCTTGAGCACCGTACCCATGGTGTACATCTGGGCATGGCAGGCGCCGCCATTGCCACCCGAACGATGGATTTCCTCCAGGATCGCGGCCGCCGCCTGCAAGCCCAGGCCCGAGCCGCCATATTCCTCCGGAATCAACACCGACAGAAAGCCGCCGGCGGTCAGCGCCTGCACGAATACCGTCGGATAAGCGCGCTCGCGATCCAGTTTCTGCCAGTATTCGCCGGGGAAATCCGCGCATAGGCGTCGCACGGCATCGCGTATTTCAGGGAAAGTCTCGGTATCGGCGGTCATGTTGGATCCCAATGTCGGTTAGCTTCGCTATCCATGTGCAGCTCAGGTCGACCCGGTCCGGCTCCATTGGCGCTCGAATGCCCAGACGTCTTCAAACCCGATCAGGGAGCAGAATTCCTTGAAGTCGAACAGCATGTCCGTCGGTTCGCCGATGCCAGCCTGCTTGAGGCCACGCAGCGCGGTTTCCATCGCCTTGGCCGCGACCAGGCTGGTCAATGCCGGATAAATCGCCACGGCATAGCCGATGTCCTGCAGTTCGCCGACGGTGAACGGGGGCGTGAGACCGCCATTGGACATGTTTGCGAGCATCGGGCGATCGAGCGCGTCGCAGGCCCTGCGCATTTCTTCCTCGCTGGTCAGGGCCTCGATGAACAGCGCATCGGCGCCCGCCGCAGCATAGGCCCGGGCGCGCGCAATCGCCCCATCGAGCCCCTCGCTGGCGCGCGCGTCGGTGCGGGCGATGATCAGGGTGTTGGTATCGTCGCGTCTCGCAGCACAGGCGACGCGAACCTTTTCGACCATATCCTGCATCGGGATCACCCGCTTGAACGGCGTGTGGCCGCATTTCTTGGGAAACTCCTGATCTTCGATCTGGATCGCGGTGACCCCGGCCTCCTCGTATCCGCGCACCGTATGGTGAACATTGAGCAGCCCGCCATAGCCGGTGTCGGCGTCGGCGATCACCGCCCCGCGCGACGTCCTGACCAGCGTCGCCATGCGATCGAGCATCTGGGTGTAGCTGGCGATCCCGGCATCGGGCAAGCCGAGTGCGGAGGCGGTGAGCCAGTAACCGGTGCCATAGACCACGTCGAAGCCGACCTTGTCGGCAATGACCGCGGCGATCATATCCTGGATGCCGGGTGCGATGATGAATTCGCCCGCTGCCAGTTTGGTACGGATAATCGGATCAGCCATGGTGTTCCTGTCTCTCCTTCTCGATCGGCTGCCACAGCCAGGGCTGGGTTTGTTGCTGGCGCTGCTCGAAGGCGGCGATATCGGCCAGTCGGCTGCCGAGGATGGTATCCACCTCGTCCCAGCCATGCAAAAGCGGTGTCCGGCGCGAGTCTGCGATATCGAACGCAATGACGCTGCCATCCGGTCGCACGATCCGTCGTTCGGCAAGATCGACGGTCAGTTCCTGGCCGGCATCCGCCTGCACGCGGGCCATTTGGACAGCGTCGAGGACGATTGGCAGAATGCCGTTCGGGAAGCAGTTGCCATAGAAGATTTCGCCGAAGCTGGGCGCGATAATGCAGCGAATACCCAGATCATGGAGCGCCCACACCGCCTGTTCGCGGCTCGATCCACACCCGAAATTCCTGCCTGCGATCAGAATGCCGGCACCTTGGCCCAGCCCATTATCTTCGGACATCCGGCCATCGGCGTGGTTGCGTCTTTCGTAGAACGCGTAGCGGCCGAGCCCCTTTTTCTCCGTGATCAACAGGAACCGCGCGGGAAATATGATATCCGTGTCGATATCGTCCTCGCGGAGCAAGACGCATCGCGTCACCAGCCGCTCGAATTTCTCCATCTCAGCGGCCCAACTTGCGCACATCGGTCAGATGCCCCGTGACCGCCGCCGCCGCCGCCATTGCCGGGCTCATCAGGTGAGTGCGCGCGCCGATGCCCTGGCGACCTTCGAAATTGCGGTTCGACGTCGATGCGCAGCGCGCGCCCGGTTGCAGCCGATCGTCGTTCATGGCGACGCACAGCGAACATCCCGGCTCACGCCATTCGAACCCGGCCTGGGTGAATATCGTCGCCAGCCCTTCCGCCTCGGCCTGCCGTTTCACCAGGCCGGAGCCGGGCACGACGATCGCGCGCACGCCACTGGCGACATGGCGACCCGCGGTCACGGCGGCGGCGGCTCGTAAATCCTCGATGCGGCCGTTAGTGCAGGATCCGATAAAGACGTTGTCGATCGTCACGCCGTCCAGCGGCGTTCCTGCGGCCAGCCCCATATAGTCCAGAGTCTTGCGCATCCTGTCGCTGTCGGCCGCGGGGACGGCTGCGCCGATGCCGCCGACCTGATCGGGACTCGTCCCCCAGCTGACCTGCGGCTCGATGAGCGCAGCGTCGAAACTCATTTCGGAATCGAATTGCGCATCGTCGTCGCTGGCAAGCGTGCGCCAATAATCGACCGCTCGATCCCAATCGTCACCCGTGGGCGCCAGCGGTCGCCCGTTCAGATACGCGAAACAGGTCTCGTCGGGAGCGATCAGCCCGGTGCGCGATCCGGCCTCGATACTCATGTTGCACAAGGTCATGCGCGCTTCCATCGACAGGCCGCGCACCGTCGATCCGGCGTATTCCAGCGCATGGCCGGCGGCGCCCGCTGCCCCCAGCCGCCCGACGATCGACAGGATCAGGTCCTTGGCACCGACATGCGGACCGAAACCGCCGTTCACGATCACGCGCATGGTCTTTGCCTTGCGCTGGCGCAGCGTCTGCGTCGCCAGGACGCAACCCACCTCGCTCGCGCCGATCCCGAAGGCCAATGCTCCGAACGCACCATGAGTGGCGGTGTGGCTGTCGCCGCAGACCAGCGTGATTCCGGGAATCGTAAAGCCCTGTTCGGGGCCGATGACATGAACGATACCCTGGCGCAGATCATCGACCGGGAAATAACGAATCCCGTAAGTTGCGCAGTTCGCTGCGTGGCGTGCCACCTGTGCTCTCGCCAGGGGGTCCGCGATGCCGCCAACGCGATTACGCGTGGGAACGGCATGATCCGCAACCGCGAGCTGGGTTTCGGGCCGATGCGTGCGAATGTTTTTTTGGCGAAGCATCTCGAACGCCTGCGGACTGGATACTTCGTGCAGAAGTTGCCGGTCGATATAGAGCAGACTGTCGTCGGCGGCCTGTGGCGCCACGACATGCGAATCCCAGAGTTTGTCATAGAGCGTGTGGGCCATTCCTCGCCTGTCTGCGCTGTAGCGGGGCGTGACAAGCGAAGCGCGATCGGTGACCGATAAGCGGGCATTGAAGCATTGGCGGGAACTTATCGGCAATGCTTTCCAGCCGGACGCAACCAGCTTCCGGGCTCATTGCGCATCGCTCTAGAGCAAGATGCGATAGATAGAATCGCTTCTTGCTCCAGAATCTTTGTTTTCGCGTGATTCAAGAACAAAAACCGTTCCCACTTTTTGTCATCACGCTCTAGTTTGGGATTGTCGCTGCAAGTTCGGCTTCGGGCGGGGGAACCTGCAATATGCCCACCGCCGCGACGCGGGCGGACAAGCGCTTGCTCGAGGTCAGGCTGATCAGCCACGGCGAAGCCAGCAATCCCGCCGTGATCGGGCACAGCCAGATCGCGATGACCCGGTTTACCAGGAACACCGCCGCGAACAGCAGGCCCAGCGCGAGATGCTCCCGCGCATAGGGCAAGGCCTCGCGCACGGCGAGCTGGTGCGCCTCGCGTGCCTGTGCGGCCCAGCCCGAGCGCTTGCCCAGCAGTATCGACCACATCGCCTTGCTCTGGGCAACCATCATCACCGGCGCGAACAGGATGGAGAGCACCGCCTCCACCGCCACCGACCTCAGCGTCCCGCCGGTGCCGCCAAAGCTGCGACGGCGGTCCGGGTCGCTCAATATCCAGATCGTGCCCATGAGTTTCGGAGCGAACAGGACCACCAGCGTCAGTGCCAGCACATCGGGCGGAACCGTCCCGGCAAAGCCGTCACGCGGCGAAAGCACCGCCTGGGCGGTGGTCACCAGCAACAGCAGCAGCCAGCCGGGCGAGGCCAGGTACGCCGCGACTCCCATCGCCAGATGGGTGCGGTTGGTCCGGCTCAGGCCCGGCGCCAGGATCAGCCGCAGGTTCTGCAGGTTCCCCTGCATCCAGCGCCGGTCGCGAATCGCGTAATCGACGAAGGTCGGCGGCATTTCTTCATGACTGCCCTCGATCAGGACCATGTGCACCGCCCAGCCGCGCCGACGCAACAGTGCCGATTCGATGATGTCGTGGCTCTGGATATGACCGCCGAATGGTGGTGGGCCGGGCAGTTCGGGCAGGCCGCAGCTTTCCGCGAAGGCACGGGTCCGCACGATCGCATTGTGGCCCCAGAAATTGGCTTCGGACCCCGACCACCACACCAGGCCAGCCGATGCGACCGGGCCATAGGCATAGCTGGCGAACTGCATCCAGCGCTGGAACAGCGTCGTCGCATTGATGATCATCGGCACGGTCTGCAACAGCCCGAGCGAGGGCCGCTGCTCCATGATTGATGCGAGGCCGACGATGGCATCGCCGCTCATCAGGCTGTCGGCATCCAGCACGACCATGCATTCGTAGGCGGCGCCGAACCGCCGCACCCATTCGGCGATATTGCCCGGCTTGCGCGCGATATTCTGTTCGCGCCGGCGATAATAGACGGGGATCGGCGCATCGGCCGCGATCCGGCGCCAGGCCGCCAATTCCTCTGCGCCATGCGCGGGGCTGGAATCGCTGAGTACGAAGAAATCGAACCACTGGCCCCCGGCTGCGGCATGAATCGAACTGGCCATCGCGCGAACGCGGGCAAAAGTGACATCAACGCTTTCATTATATACCGGCATCAGCACCGCCGAGCGGTGGCCCAGTTGCGACGCCGGGCTGGGCACGGCGGTAAAGCCGGCGTGTTCACCGCTCATCAGCGTCAGGAACCCGATGGTCGAGGTAACGAACCCGAACGAAATCAGGCTGAACAGCGGCAGGAACAACAGCAGCAGCAGCACTTCGAAGACATCGAGTCCGTCCCGGTCAAACGCCACGCGAAGCTGTGCCGAGGCGGCCAGGCTGATCACCATGGTGATGACGATCAGCAGCAGGCGCTTGATCTGCAGGCCATAGGGCCGCGTCTTCACCTCGATCGACGCCGGGGCGTTGCCGTCGAGTCGCTGCACCGGCATCTCGAGCGGCGCTTCCGCCGGCAGGAGCAGGGGCAGGTCCGTCACGGCACGATGTCCACGATCACCGTTTCGCTCAAGGCCGTGCCGTGACGCCCCAGGTATACGCGCAGGTCCGACTGCGCGAGATTTCCGGAATGGAACTCCAGTTGCACGCGCCAGGTCGCCGGCAGGCCGGGTACCGGGCCGACATCGTGCGCGATCCCGGCCCCGGCGGGCAGGTTGGTCATCGCCTCGACCCCGCTGGCGAGATCCAGCCCGGCTAGCGCGGCACCGGCAAAATCGATGGTATATCTCCGGGGTCCCGCCGTGCCGGAAACCGCCGGCCCGGCGACGATGTCGGTGCAACGGGCGTTGCCATTGGTGCTGGGATCGTTCGACCCCCAGGTCAGGCGATAGCTAAAATCGCGTCGCTGGCCGGCGCGCGCGGCGATATCGCCGACCCAGAACGCCCCGATATTATCGACGTTTTCCGATACCGAGGCCATCTCGTAGAGCATCACTGCGCCTGTACCCCAATCGCCATGCGGTTCCACCCACAAGGATGGGCGTTTTTCATAATAGGAACCGTCGAAGTGATAATGCGCGGCCACCCGGTCTCGTTGCATCAGACCGAAACCGCGTGGACGGTCGGCACGGAAAGCGTGGATGGTGGCGGCATGCGGCTGGTGCAATGGCCGCCAGATACGCTCGCCAGTGCCGCTCCAGATCGCCAGGCCCTCGGAATCATGGATCGCCTCCCGGCGCTTCGGGCCGGACCCGATCAGCGCGCGATCGAACAGGAACATGCTGGTCTGTGGGGCCAGCCCCAGCCGCGCGATATCCCGGCGCAGGAACAGCGAAGCTCGCACATCCTGGACGATGGCCTCCGGGCCTTGCCGGCTGTCGATGGCGAATGCGCCGCTCAGCGATGGGCTATCGAGCAGCGCATAAACGATGAACCGGCTGGCGCTCAGGCGCTCGATCCAGAAATCGGTGAAGACGGGAAACTCCTCGGGGCTGGACAAGCCGGTGTTCACCGCCAGCCCGCGCGCCGACAAACCATACTGCCCCTGGGTGCCGCAGGTGCGAAAGTAGGACGCGCCCAGGAAAGCCAGCCAGTCGCCGCCGCCGTCGGGCGCCACCACCCTGAACCCAGCCACGTCGGCGCGTTGGCCGGTGCCGAACAGTCCCATGGTATCGATCAGCGGCCTGGCCACGCCATGTTCGAGCAGGTTGATCCCTACCGGCAGCGGGGAAATTTCGTGTTGGGTGGGAAACAGGCGGACGTTCCCGGCCAAGGCTTCGGCCTTGCCGTAGGTCAGGCGGACATGCGTATCGAAATCGCGGACGGCCTTCGCAGAGACTTGCCGGGCTGCATACGGCCGGCGCGCCGCTAGCTGCGCGCGGGCGATCAGTGTAGCCCACGAAAACGGCCGGGCGGGGCCGAATCGCGAGGCTGGCGCCGCCAGCGCCCAGTCCGCCGGGCAGGCGGCGGCTCCGGCCATGGCGAGAAACAGCCGGTTGATGTCGCGACGCCTCATGCCGGTGCCCGCTTGACGGCACGATAGCCATATGCGCTGATTTTTTCCATGAGATGTCCTATTGCCGGGCGGCAGGCCCGCCGCGCCAGCCGATGATGACCTTCGTGCCCGGTTCGACCTCGCCCGATAGTATTTCGGTACGGCTGCCATCGCTGGCGCCGGCGACGATATCGACGCGGCGGGGCGTACCCTGCCGTGACAGCACATAGATGCACCGGCATGGCGCAGCAGCCTTGCCACCCGGCACAAAGGCAAGCGCGGCATCGGGCACCAGCAGTACGTCCGTCCGCCGTGGCAATTCGGTCGTGATCGTCGCGGGCATGCCGGGGTGCGCTTCGGGTTCGGGCC
>CAZZYX010000119.1:0-9965 GCA_964658485.1 uncultured Acetobacteraceae bacterium
CCCTTCAGGCCTAATGTCCCGCGCAGGCTTTGCGAGGTGTTGTAGTAGGAGCTCGGGTTCGAAGTCGATCCGAAGACTACGCTGGTAGCGGTGGTGAAGGGATTATAGGGCGCCCCGGCCGGAACGGTCACGCCCAGCGTGACCGGCGCGAACCGCGTCGAGCTGTTATTATGCGAGAATTCGAAATCGCCGAATAACTGGACCGAGTCATTTTCGGTCAGGCTGCTGTTCAGGCTGATGCCGATCGACTTCTGTTCCTGGCCCAATAGCAGGGTATTGAAACGTGACAGGTCATAGGTTCCGCCGATGCCGGTCCCCGGCGCGGTCGGGACCGTCGCGCCGGCACTGACATATTGGGGATTGGTGGCAGCACTGGCAGAGCCGGTGCCGAGCGTGGGGCTGGAAACGCCATTGGCCAGGTGATAACTGCCGACAGCGCCGGGAACCGCGGTACCCGTCGAATAAAACGGCGACGAGAACGAGCGTTGGTTCTGATATAGCGGATCCGACTTGGAGTAGCTCGTCGAGAATGTGATATTGGTATTTTTGAACGGATTGAAGCCGAAAGTCATCCCCAGGCTGCGTTCGTTATAACCGGAAGCGCCGCCATAGCGGACATTGACCTGGCCACCCTGATAGTTGGACTTGAGGATGATGTTGACGACGCCGCCGATCGCATCCGAACCGTAAATGGCCGAAGCACCATCGGTCAGGACCTCGATATGGTCGATAGAGTCCGGCGCGATCTGGCAAACATCGACGAAGACCTTGCCGTTCACGGCAGAGATTGCGCTGTTCGCCAGGCGGCGACCGTTGACCAGGACCAGGGTGTCGAGATTCCTGAGTTCGAGCGAGCAGCCACCGGCGGTGCGCTGGTTGTTGTTACCGGCATTGCTCGAACCGGTATTGCTGCGTCCGGCAAAGGCCGGGACCGATTTCCTGAGGATGTCGAGCACATCGGTGCTGACGCCCGATTTTGCGATATCGTCGGAACTGATGTTCGTGACCGGAACGGCAACGTCATCGGGATGGGTGGGCAGCGCCGAGCCGGTGACGACGATCTCTTTTGCCTGATCGGCATCGGTTTGTTGAGCAAATGCAGCATGCGACATCAATGCTAGCGCGGAGCTGGCCATTAACGTGCACAGCCGACCGTTGCGATCCTTAATCATAATCCTATCCCCAATTTTTTTCTAATTCCGTTTTTTCAGATCAAGTTAAATCGAACCTGAACTTTGCCGGAATTTCTGAGTGACTCTGAAATTTATTTCCGCGTCAATTTGTGGTGTAAGTCAGTACTTCAAAACTGTCGTCGTAGTAGGCGTTCGGGTAAAATGCGGACGGTCCCGAGTTGACGTGCTGCGCCGGATTGACGACGCCTTGCGCGGTTACCGTAAAAATGCGCCCACCATCCTGATCGTAAGCCAGGGTCCGGGCCTCGGGTCGCGTCGCGATCGCCTGTTCCAACGCATAATGATCGGCATCCTGCTGGTGGTAGATGACGATATTTGCCTCGACGCCGTTCGTGGTGATGACCCGGCGGCGCGCAGCATCGTAGACGACGCCGTCGTTGCCGCGCCCGAGATCGAGCGTGGCCACCACCGCCCCGGTATCGGTGTTGATGACGTCGAGTACCGGCTTTGGCCCCCTGCACCCGATGAATGCGCGGTGGTTGGCACTGTCGAAGGCCATCCCGGTCGGCTGCGTGCAGCCTGTCGTCGGCCACTCGGCGGTGACGCTGGCGGTTGCCACATCGATTTGCGCCACCATCGCCCGGTCACGCTCATTGACCAGGATATGGCCCCGGCCGTCGGCGGCGGAACCGTCGGCCTTCTTGGTTTCAAGGTGAACCCGGCCAGTCACGGCCAGGCTGTGCGGATCGACGAAAGTGATCTGCTGACTATCTCCCGAAACAAAGGCGATGCGGCCGGTCACTGCATCGTAGCTCGCCGCATCGCCGTCATCGGCAAACTTTACCCGGTGCAGCGTCGCCAGGCTGGCGAGATCGAATACCGTGGTCGAGCCGTCTTCATTGGTCGAGAAACCGCGACCGATGGCGGGCAGCAGCAAGGTCGCTCCGGCGCCATCGCTGTTGGCGATGGCGCGAAGCATGCGCTGCGCCTTGGTATCGAAGACCCACAATCCGTCGCCGCGCCGAGCGATGAACAGGCGTCCCCGAGCAGCATCATAGGCCAGGTAATCCCAATCGGGAGCCTTGCCCGGCAAATGCGCCTCCGCAGACAAGTGGTAGAAACCCGCAGGGATCGGCGCCTTTGCCGCTTCGGGATCGGGCGGCGGCGCAGCCGCCACGCAGCACAGCGCCAGTGCCGCCGGGATCAGCCTGCGCATCTCAATCACCCAGCGAGATACGAAGAATCCGGGCCATCGCCTTGGTGTCGCCGGGCGATACCGTCACGAACATTTCATTGAGATCGGGGACCAGGATGCTGGTCTTGGCACCGGCGGCGGTGACGAGCCGTGGCAATTCGGTGAAGTGCGCAGGATCCTGCTCCTGGATGACCTGGATCCAGCCTTCGCCACCGATCACATAGGCACGCTGGCGCTTGTTATCCCACTCCATCGCATCGACGTGCTCCGGACCCTTGAAGGTAGCGAGTATGGCCCCGGTGTCCGTATCGAGCACCAGCAGGTGCGCCGGCACCCGGGTGGCGACGAACAGGCGGTGATGCGCTTCATCGAAGGCAAAGCAGCAATTGGCGCCAAGCGTGGCCGGGATCGGCCAGCGGGTGATTTCCTGCAACGTCTCCTTGTCGACCACCGCAATGTAATTCTTGTCGGTGACGTTGATAAACAGCCGCTTGCCGTGCTGCTCGACCGCCATCGCTTCCACATGATCGGCATCGAAATGGAGGTGATTGATGAACTTGCCAGTGCGCGGCGCCACCTGCTCGAGGTAGCTGTCCTTCATCGGCACGTCCTTGCCGCCCGTCACGATGTAGAGCCGGTCGCGCGGGGCGTCGTAGCCGATCGAGTCGGCACCCGGCGTAAGTTTAAGAGGTTTGATGAAGGCGTAGCTGTCGGTGTCGAAGTAGTGCGACATGCTCTTGCCGGTTTCGGTCACCAGCATCCGGTGAATCTCGGGCATGAAAAAGATCGAGTGGGGAGTCTCGATCGGACCTTTTATGGTCTTTTCATGTTCGAGCGTCTTGAGGTTGAACACTTCGAGCGTGCCGTGGTCTTCTGCAGCCAGGAACAGGCGGTTGCCGGGCATGTCGACTGCGTAATGGTCGAAATCACCCTCATAACCCGGCAGATCGACATGGCCGGTTATGGTCAGCGGTGAAGCGCCGGCTCCGGCCGCGCTCAAGCCGGTGGGGGTGCTGAGCAGCTGCTCCACGCTGGTGAACTTGCTCTCGAACTCGGCCAGCAACGCGTGAGCGCGAGCCCGCAGCGCCACCTTGTCGTCGCCGGGCTTGTAAGCATAGACGGTTCCCAGCACGCCGATGGTCCGGCCGTGCGGGTCATGCAGCTGCATCTCGTCTTCGAACCGATCGCCGGTCTCGTTCATTTCCAGCCGCTCCTGGCCGGTGCGGACAACGCCAAGGTCGTCTTCGTCGGGAGCTTTGCCGATGCGGCCGATCGTGCATCCCGAGATAGTCATCTTGGTATCGGGTTGGCCCGGCGGAATGGTGTGCAGGCACAGGATGGCCAGCTCGGGATGGGCATCGAAAAGGGTGTCGACCAGATGCTGGCCATAAGTGTCGACCGGCGTGACGGTGTCGAAACGGAAAGGCTCGGTCAGGTTCTTCTGGTGCGATATCCGGCGGGAAAGCTGGTCGCGAATCGCAGTGGCCGTCACCTGCATCGCCGCGGTATCGGCACCCGAGTGATAGGAGAACACGACGCCGACAGATCCCAGCAGGCGCCGCGAGGCATCATACAGCGGCAACTGGACTTCGTAGTGGTCCCCGGCCTTGTTGTACGCGAGCAGCGGCTTGCCCGTGGCGATGACCTGGAGATCGTCGGCGTCGGCCGGCTTGCCGATGCGCCCGATATTGCTGGCGACGATGATGTTTTGTTTGGAGCCCGCCGGAACGGCATGGATTGCCATCACCGCGACTTCGGGATGTGCAGCCAATTCTTCATCGACCAAATGCTGCGCGTAGGAAGGTCCAGGCGGTGGCGCCTGCTCTTGAGCCTGCGCCGCACCATGCAGGGCGACAAAAGCCGCTCCGCCAAACAACCATCCGCGCATAAACTCTCCCATGTCTCTTATTCGTGACGGATGGCGAATTAATGTAATGTCCTGATGGAAATCTGAATTGCACCTGAAAAAAAATTCAGGCTAGAACCGCGGATCTGTTGATTTACGTTTACGCGCGCGCTTCACGTGCCAACGTCGGATACGGGGAGGAAAAATGAAAATACTAGTGGTGGAGGATCAGGTACGCCTCGCAGACTTCCTGCGGCAAAGCCTGATGGAACGCAGCTATACAGTCACGGTCGCCGGCAGTTGCTCGGCTGCAAACGATGCGATCAGCGAGTCGTCCTATGATGCGATCGTGCTCGATCTCGGCTTGCCCGATGGCGACGGGCTCGATTTGCTGACCGAATGGCGGGCCGCAGGGTTTCTTGAACCCGTGCTGATTCTCAGTGCCCGCGACACCGTCGAAGATCGCATCCGGGGGCTCGACCTTGGTGCCGACGACTATCTGCCCAAACCGTTCAGCGTCCAGGAACTGCTGGCTCATGTTCGTGCGCTGTTGCGGCGGCAGGCATCAGTCAAACAATCGATGCTGGAACACAACGGCCTGCGCATGGACCTCATCGGCCATGTCGTGCATCTCGATGGCCAACAGGTGGATATGACCAGCCGGGAGTTTGCCTTGCTCGAGATCTTCATGCAGAACGTCGGCAGGGTGCTCACGCGCACGCTCATCACCGAGAAGATCTGGTCTTCCCATTACGAGATCGATACCAACTTGCTCGATGTTTACATGAGCCGGCTGCGCGCCAAGCTCGACGGGGGCGGAAAGCCCCGTTTCAAGACGGTTCGCGGCATCGGATACCAGATGCAATGACCGCCAGCTGAGGCCGCCCGAACGTTGTTGTGGCATATACAATCGATCGGCGCTCGCCTGACGCTGTACTACGCGGCCGCCGCCACGGCGAGCGCGGCGGCGCTGTTCGTCACCGGCTATCTCATGCTCAATCACCGCCTGGTGCATGGTCTCGACGCATTGAACGCCGCCGAGTTCGCGCAATTGCGCAACCGCATGGGTCCCGACTATTATTTGCTTCCCCCTCGCGCGATCGACGATCGTATCCACGACACCGCCGATGCCGGCGCGGCGTTGTTCTTCATCAATGTCGACGAGCCGCGCTCGGGCATGGTGTTCACCTCGCGCAACCTCAACCATCAGCTGATCCCCGATGTGAAGGGAAAGCACATCTACAATGCCGATATGCCGGGGATCGGCGAGATCAGGGTCGAAGAATTCGTCATGAAGCCCTTTGACGTGACGATTGCCACGCCGATGGCGCAAGTACGATCGAGCATGAATTCCTATGCCAAGATCTGTGCCGGACTGCTGCTGACGATGCTGTTTGCCAGCGCCGCGATTGGCCTGGGCCTCAGCCGGCTGGTGCTGCGCCCGTTGCTGTTCATCCGCGAGACCGCCCAACGGATCAGTTCGGACAATCTGTCCGAACGCATCCCGGTACCGGCCTATCAAGACGAGTTGGCCGACCTGACGCGGCTGCTCAACCAGATGTTTGGTCGGCTCGAGAGTTCGTTCGCTCAGATCAAGCGTTTTGCGGCCGAGGCGAGCCATGAATTGAAGACACCCCTGTCGTTGATCAGACTGCATGCGGAAAAATTGCTGGAAGACGAAACCCTTCCCCAATCGAGCATCGATGCGATCCTCGTCCAACTCGAGGAAGTCAGCCGTCTCAACCAGATTATCGAAGAGATGTTGTTTCTCTCGCGGGCCGAGGTTGGGGCCATCCCGCTGGAGCTGACGCACGCCTCTCCAGAGCCGATGCTGCGCAGCTTCGAACAGGATGCGCTGGCGCTGGCGGAACATCATCAACGTCAATTCCACCTGAAGATTGAAGGTGACGGCACGATCGCATTCGAAGAGCGCTGGCTCCGCCAGGTCTGGTTGAACCTCCTGACTAACGCTTTGGAAGTGACCCCGCCCGGCGGCACCATCCGGATGTCATCGCTATTCGACGACGATCGCTGGTTGGTGGAAATGCTCGATGAAGGGCCAGGCCTCGAGAACGAAAAGCTCGAGCGCATCTTCGACCGGTTTGCGCAATTCGGCACCGCCGACATGCGCATACGCGGCAACGGCCTAGGCCTGGCAATCTCGCGCAGCATCGTGTTGTTGCACGCCGGCACAATCACCGCTCGCAACCGGAGTGATCGATCCGGTTTGCGGGTTACGGTGTCGCTGCCGGCTATTGCAGCCGGTTCGATCTGATGAAAAAGCTGGGTGAGAACGTCTGAGGGGCTTGGACATTCTCACCCAGTCGGTCACGCAACCCGGTGGGTGTGCGTATCCGTCAGGAGAAGCTTCTATGAGCGTCGGTCCCTAGACCTCCACCAACCAAGGCTTAAGGCACCTTTTCAAAAAGCGCGTCGTGGCTCGCAATTTTTTCTTCCAGCTGGTCGCGCAGCATGCTGCCTGCCGAGAAATAGTCGCGCTCGCTCATGTGCATCTCGGGACCGATCTTGTAGGCCAGAACGAGCAAACCGATGTTTGCTCCCGCCTTGTCCCGAAGCGGTATCTGCAGAACGAATTTTGCTCGCGAATCATGCCGGTTCCAGCGCGGATCGACCGACGAAATGCCTTTCACGATGACATCGACATCATCGGGATCGTCCGGGTCGCCGATGCGTTCCGGATATGAACCGGCGAACATGGTATATACCTTGTCCATTCCTGGCGGGACGCCGTGAAACGTCACGCTCCACAGTTCGGGGTGACGAGCCATGATATCGTCGGACAAAGTTTGCGCGAAGATTCGATATGCCGGCGGCGTCCAGTTTTTGACCTTGGTCTCGGCAACCGCACCATTCGGAAGCATCGCTGCCAGCGCCATGGCAAGCCCCGTGACAGTTTTTTCGAGTAGCATTCCGACGATCTCCCATATTTCTTTGATGTGGAGATAGACCGCTAAACTGAACCGAAACTCACTCGAAACTGAAATCGTGTTCAGGGCATCCACAGTTCGGGGTCGGGCATTGGGACTTGATGGCGTTGCTCGACCGATCCGGATAATGATCGCTGACGTCGCGGCTCATGCCGTTGATTCGCGGGGAGATCGTGATGAGCACATGGGCCGACTGGATCGGGCGCAAGGAGGAAAGTTTCGACCGCCTGTCCACCGCGACCGTCGCCCGACTCTACGCCACGCTCGACCGGGAAAGCTCCGACCCGGCGGGGTTTGCGCCCGCGCTGGCCCATTGGCTGTGCTTTCTGCCGGCGGCGCCGCAATCCGGCATCGATCGCGACGGCCACCCGAAACGTGGCGGCTTCCTGCCGCCAATCGATCTGCCACGCCGGATGTGGGCCGGAGGAAGGCTGGTATTTCACGCGCGACTACCGATGGACACTCCGCTCGTTCGCCAGTCGACGATCCTCAAGGTGGCAGAAAAAACCGGCGCAAGCGGGCATCTGGTGTTCGTGACGATCCAGCACACGGTCAGTGCCGAAGGGGCGGTGGTGGTCGTCGAGGAGCAGGATCTGGTCTATCGCGAGGATCCCGTGCGCGGCGCCGGGCCTCTGCCGCCGGTTGCCGATGCCATAGTGGAACACGGTGACGCAGAACTGCTCGTGATCCCCGATCCGGTGCTGCTGTTCCGTTTCTCGGCACTTACGTTCAATGCACATCGTATCCATTACGACCGGGACTACGCGCGCGATGTGGAAGGCTATGCCGGCCTCGTCGTCCACGGGCCGCTGCTGGCGACGATGCTGATGCATCATTGGCTGGCCCAAAACCCCCAGCTTCAGCCGCAGCGGTTCAGTTTCCGCGCCCAGCGACCGCTGCTCGACGATGCCCCGTTCAGCCTGTGCCTGAAACCAGGCAATGACAGCACGCGGCTATGGACACGCGACCATCTGGGCCAGGTTACGATGCGCGCCGACGTCGCCTGACATGCTTGCGATCCGGGACAAAGCCCGGATCCGCTCGTTAACCCGAAATGTTATGCCGCCGCCACGGTGACATGGCCTGCATCGGTGCTGGCGGCTTCCAGTTCGGCGGCTTTGGCTTCCACCAGCGCGACGATGTGGTCCAGCATGGCCTCGCTGCGAACATGGTGGTCGGTCACCCCGGACAGGTAGACCATGTGCTTGCCATTGCCCCCGCCGGTGATGCCGATGTCGGTTTCGCGCGCTTCGCCAGGGCCGTTGACGACACAGCCCAGCACCGACAGCGATAGCGGCGTCTTGATATGGCTGAGCCGGCTTTCCAGCGCCTCGACCGTGCGGATCACGTCGAAACCCTGCCGGGCGCAGCTTGGGCAGGATACCACGCGCACGCCGCGCGTGCGCAGGCCCAGCGATTTGAGGATTTCGAAGCCGACTTTCACTTCCTGTTCCGGCTCGGCGGAGAGCGAGACCCGGATGGTGTCGCCGATCCCCGCCCACAGCAGGTTGCCGATGCCGATCGCGCTCTTGACGGTACCGCCGATCAGCCCGCCAGCTTCGGTAATGCCCAGATGCAACGGACAATCGACAGCGTCGGCCAGCCCCATATAGGCGGCCACGGCGAGGAAGGTGTCGCTGGCTTTCACCGCCACCTTGTATTCGTGGAAATCGTGATCCTGCAGCAGCTTGATGTGATCCAACGCGCTTTCGATCAGCGCTTCCGGGCACGGTTCGCCGTATTTTTCTAACAAATCCCGCTCCAGGCTGCCGGCGTTGACGCCGATCCGGATCGCGCAGCCGTTAGCCTTGGCGGCGCGCACCACTTCGGCCACCCGCTCCGACGAGCCGATGTTGCCGGGGTTGATCCGCAGGCAGGCGGCGCCGGCATCGGCGGCTTCCAGCGCGCGCTTGTAGTGGAAATGAATGTCGGCGATGATCGGCACCTGCGCCGCGCGAACGATCTGGCGCAGCGCCGCAGTGCTTTCGACATCGGGACACGACACCCGGATCAGGTCGGCGCCCGCGTCTTCGCAGCGGCGAATCTGGCCGATGGTAGCGCTGGCGTCGGAGGTCAGCGTGTTGGTCATGGTCTGCACGGTGATCGGGGAGTCGCCCCCCACGGGCACTTTGCCCACCATGATTTTCCGGCTGCTGCGGCGCGTGATGTCGCGCCATGGTCTGATCGAGGACATGCCTGCCCTATAGGCCTAACGTCGCGCCGCCGCAAACACCAAGACGCATAATGCCTTAGCGCGCGAACTTGTCCGCCTTGCGCTTGCCGAAACGCATGCCGCTTTCCAGCCGGGCGCGCAGTTGCGTGTAGAAAGCCTGCAGGAATAGCCTCGTCTCATCGGCGCCTGGCGCGGTCAAACCGATCTTGAGACAGATCGCGTCGGCTACGGCGGCCAGCGTATCGGCCCGGTTATCGCGGAGCACGCGTTCCAGCACCTGTAATTCATGCTCGCCGTAAATGGCGAGTTCGGCCTCGCCGAAGCGATAGGCGCCAGAAGCGGGTGCGGCATCGGGTGCTGCATTGGGCGCTGGCACCGTGGCCGGTTGGGTCAAGCTCATCACCGGCAGCAATCGTTGCTTGTGCGTTTCAACCACCCAGGTTCCGGCGATCAGGTCGCCGGCACGCAGCCGATCGCGATTGAAGAACGGGAAAAACGCGAATAACGCAAACCAGCCCGCCGCCGCCAGCCCGGCCGCTCCGCCAGCTCCAAACCCTGCCATGGCGACAAAGGCCATCGGCAGGAACAGTTCGATATCGCGCAGCAAATTACGGGCGATGATCATTTCCGGGGTCAATACCCCCCCGCCCCGCGCCGCGACGCGAATGCC
>CAZZYX010000120.1:0-9948 GCA_964658485.1 uncultured Acetobacteraceae bacterium
TGCGCAATCCCGGCAGGGGAATCTTGCGCGCGGTTTCCGCCAATTCGCTAGCCGGATCGATCAGCGCCAGATCAGACCCGCGCGACATATCGGGGTTGCCGGTGGCATCGGCCAGGATCACGATCGGCGCCTGCAAGCCTTTGGCGCCATGGACGGTCATCACCCGCACGAGATCGGCGGCGGCGCCCGGCTCGCGCTTCAATTCGCCGTCGCCGGCGTCGAACCACGCCAGAAACCCAACCAGGCTGGGCGTTGCGGCGGCGGCAAAGGCGTTAGCCGCGTTCAACAATTCATCGATGGGATCGTTAGCTTCTTTCCCCAGTCGCGCCACCAGCCGCCGCCGCCCGTCCCACGGCCCGACCAGCAGCCAGTGCAGCAGCGCCTGCACCGGCTCGTAATCGGCGATTGCCAGCAGGTCGGTCAGTTGCGCCATGGCCATCGCCACGTCGGGTCCGGACGCTTCTACCCCGGAACGCCCCCGCAAATGCATCCACAAATGCATGCCCTTGGGCCGCCAGCCATGCGCCAGCAATTGTTCCTGGCTCCAGCCGATCAGCGGCGAGACCAGCAGCGCGGCAAGGTTGAGATCGTCCAGCGGCTGCGCGGCAAAGCGCAAGGCCGCCACCAGGTCCCGCACGGCGAGCGGCGCGCCCAGCCGCAGCCGATCGACCCCCGCCACCGGCACCCCGGCAGCATGCAGCCGCGCCACCAATAGCGCCGCCAGCGCGCCGCGCTTGCGCACCAGTACCATGATATCGCCGGCGGTGGCGCGGCGCGGCGGGTCGCCGGGCTTCCGTCCCTTGACCAGCGGAAAACCATCGACCAGCCATAGCTTGACCTGCCGCGCGACCTGCTCGGCCAGCTTGCGCTCGGACTGGCCCAGCCAGCTCTGCCCGGCCTCGTCGTCCGCATCCGCATCCGCAAGGTCATCGGACAGATCCTCGCCGGTCGCCTCATCGACTTTCAGCCCGACCGGTCGCCAGAACGCGACATAGCCGGGCCGGTCCTCGCCGACATGCGGCTCGGGCGGCTGTGCCAGTCCGAAAGCTTCATGGCCGATATGGCCAATCGCGCGGTCGACAAACTCCAGCACGTCGCGCGCGGTGCGAAAACTGCGGTCCAGCCCCAGTTCGCGTAATTCGCGCAATTCCGGACCATCGCGCAATTCGCCGGCATTCCTGGCGGCCGCCGCCAGGCGCGTGCGAAACAAATCCTGCGCGACACGAAAATTCTCCGGGCTGGTGCCCTGGAAGCCGAAGATCGCCTGCTTGTAATCGCCAACCACGAACAGCGTGCGCACGACATCGCCGCGCGCGCCTTCGCCCGTGAAAAAATCCCCGGTCAGCGCGGTGATGATCCGCCATTGCGCGCCATTGGTATCCTGCGCTTCATCCACCAGGATATGATCGAACCGCCGGTCGAGCTTGTAGCGAATCCATCCCGCCATATCCGAATTATGCAGCAGGTCGGCGGCGCGACGGATCTGGTCGTCGAAGTCGATCAGCCCTTCGCGCGCCTTGGCCTCGTCCCATGCCAGCGCAAACGCCCGCCCCAGTTCGAGCGCCGGGGCCAGCCACCCGGCAAGTTCCAGCAACGCGCGCCGCGCCCGGATCGCATCGATACAGGTGCCGATGCGCTCGACATCCTCGGGATAGGCGGCGTGAAACTTGAGGTATGAATTGGCCGCGCGCGGCTCGCCTTTCTGGGTGAAGAACACGGAATAAAGATCGTCGATCCGCGCATGGCGGTGCTCGGCTTCCTGTTCCAGCCACCACGCGATGATCTCGGCGCGATCCTGTCCGGTTTTTGTCGACCACTGGCGATTTGCGGCCAGGCAGCGGCGCAACGACAGCGTGTCGAAGGCCTCGTCGGCGCAATGGCGCGCCAGCCCGGCGGCATGGGCGTCCGCGGGCAATCCCAACAGGCGATGCACCGCCGCGCCCATCGGCGGCTGCCACGCTCCAAGCCCGAACCACGCATCGTAAGCCGCCGCGCAACGCAGCAGCCAGTTTTCCACCGCGTCCGGCCCCAGTCGCAACGACAACGCCGCCAGCGCGTCCCCCGATGCGGTGTCGCCGCGTGTTTCGGCGCTCACCAACAGATCGGCCAACACTTGCCGGGCCAGAATCGTCCGCTCGCGATCCTCCATCGGGCGAGCGCCGGGGATCAGCCCGGCTTCCTCGGGAAATGCCGCCAGCAACCATTGCGCAAAGGCATGGATGGTGTCGATGCGCAGCCCGCCGCCGGGGCAATCGAGCACGGCGGCAAACAATGTCCGCGCATGGGAACGTGCACCGGCACCGATGTCCGCGCCGATCGCGCGCAAGTCCTCGGCCAGTTGGGTGTCGCCCAATCGCACCCACCGCGCCAGCGTATCGTTGATCCGGGTCGCCATTTCGGTAGCGCCGGCCTTGGTGAAGGTCAGGCACAGGATCTGATCGGGCCGCACCCCGTCGAGCAGCAGCCGCAACACCCGCGCGGACAGCACTTGCGTCTTGCCGGTACCGGCCGACGCGGACAGCCACACGCTGTCGCGCGGGTCCACCGCGAAACGCTGGTTGCCGGCAAGCGGGAACAGGCGGGATGCAGCGCTCAAACCGGCTCTCCCCGGCGTTCCAGCCGCCACAGCCATTCCTCCAGCCGCATCAACTGGTCATAGTCGTTATAGCCGCCGATATCGAGATTGAGCCGCGCCGTGAACGGCGTGTCGCCCTTGATCCAGGCGTCGATGGCCTCGCGCAGGAAATCGGCGGTGATGGCGAGAAATTCGTCGCGCAACACCCCCGATTTCTTTTTGCCCTCCAGGATCGGCTCGGTCCAATAGCCGAACTGATCCTTTTTCCTGGCGAGCGACCAATATTCGAAACGGCGCGGTTCACCTGCGATTTTCGGAAAGCCACCGGCCTGCGCGATCAACCCCAGCGTGCCCAGTTGCAGCGAAAAGCCCGCCTCGACCATCCGCGCGGACGGCGGCATCCCGGTCTTGTAGTCGATGATGGCAAGGGTGCCGTCCGCCAGCCGGTCGATGCGATCAGCGCGGCCATGCACGCGCACGCCGTCGAACTGCATTTCGCCCTGGCACTCCGTTTCCACGATTTGTCGTCCTTCGCCGCGCAGCGACGCCACTTCCGCGCCGATCCAATCTAGCGCCGCCAGCAGCCGCGGCCGCCACAGCGCGCGCATCAGGGGATGAGCGCTCATGCCATCCAGCACCTCGCGGGCGATAATGCGCAGGTCCGCCGGGCCGCCGCCGGATTTGTGCCATCTGTCGAGGATATCATGCGCCGCACTGCCCTTGAGCGCGGCGCTCGGCTCGGCATCTAGGCCGTCGAGCGCGGACAGCCGCAAAATCGCATTGGCATAGAATTGATAGGGATCGCTGCGCAATCGATCCAGCCCGGTCGCGGAAATATCGACTTGCCGCTGCGCGGCGCTGGGGCGCGGCTGGGGGCGGGGATAAGCCGGCGCCGGGGGTGCATCGGCAAGCGCGACGGCGAGCATTTGCGCATCGCGTTCGCGGTGCTTGTCGGCCAGTTCGGCACCCAGCATCGCCGTTACCCGCAGCACGAAGCGCGACGGGATCACCGGCCCCGCCTCGTCGCGCCGCGCCCAGCTCAGGACGACCTCGGGCGCGCCCATCGCTCCGGCCAGATCATGCGCGGCCAGGCCGATGCGGAAATCCGCACCCGGAACCCCGAGATGGCGCAGCACCGCCGGCGGCAACAGGGGATCGGGCGCTGGCGCTCCCGGCCAACTGCCTTCGGTCAACCCGGCGCATATCACCAGATCGGCGCGGCTCATCCGCGCTTCGAGCAGGCCGTAGATCGCCAGGCGGGGATGGCCGCCCCATGGCGGGCGGACCGCAATCATGTCCATCTCCGCACGCAGCAATGCGCCGAGTTCCTGCGGAAGCAGCAGCGTGCCGACGTCCCTGGCGGTATCGCGCAGGTTTTCGACAAAGCCCGCCAGCGCGCGACCATCGGCCCTGGCCCATATGCCATCGCCGCATAAGGCTTCGGCGGCGGTGACGAGCCGGTCGATGAGGTCGGCCAGCGGGGCCTCGTCCGCCGCCGGCATCAGCGGTGTCAGGATCGGCTCAACGCCACCCCACCATGCCGCCAGCGCCGGGCGTTGGAGAGCGGCATCCTTGCCCGGGGGAGGGTTTTTGAGAGTGAGATTTGCCAGTTTCCGCAACGCCGCCAGGCCCGGCGCCGGGCGTGGTCCGCGCAACGCCAGGTCAAGTTCGCGCACCTGTTCCAGCCAGGCCGGTCGTCCGTCGTCGGCGTGCACCAGGGGATGAGACAACAGCGCGATCAGCGGCACCGGCGCCGCCGTTTCGCCCATCACCTCGGCCAGCAGCAACAGCACCCGCCCGGCAGCAGTCTGCGGCAATGGCCGTCCGGCGCTATCGTCGGCATCGATCTGCCAGCGCCGCAATTGCGCCACCACCCGGCCCGCCAGCCCGCGATCGGGAGTGACCAGCGCCACCCGGCGCTCGGGTTGCTCCAGCGCCTCGCGAATGAGGATGGCGATGGCTGCCGCTTCGGCGCCGGGGTGTTCGCTCGTCATCAGCCGCACCCCCGCCAGCCGCCGCTGCGGCTCGGGCAAGTCGACCCAGCGGGCGCAGGCCAGCGGCGGCAGGAACAGGCTGGAAATGGCACGACTGCGCGCCGGTGGTGCCGCGCCCAGCCCCGCGCGGTGCCATGGCCGCACCTCATCGCGGGCGATGCCCATGCGGTGAAGCAGCAATTTCAAATGATATTGCGGATGGGTGACGGCATCGTCACGCCCGAACGGCGGCTCTCCCGGCGCTTCGGGCATGCCGGCGCGGCCCAGCAAGTCCCATACCTCGTCATCGAGCGCCAGGTCGAGATCGGGCAGGATCACCGCACCCTGTGGCAGGCCGGCAACCACCCGCAGCAACCGCGCGATCGCCGGAGAAGCGCTGGTCACGCCGGCAGCGACGATGGCATGGGCGGGAGGCGACTGCGTCCACCCGCGCGCGGCCTGGTCGAGCAGGCGATTACGCCGCGTCGGCGCATCGACCTCGCCGCGCTGTGCCAGTTCCGCCTGCCAATAAGCACAGACCTTCAGAAACGCGGCGCTGCTGCGTTGCCAATGCGCGGATTGATCGCCGACGATGCCGATGACATCCTCGGCCAGCAACTGGGTCGGTGCGATCCCTTCCACCACCAGGCGATCCAGGGTCTGGGCCAATGCCCGCGCCTGCCGCAGCAGCGCCGTCCCGCGCGGCGCGGCATCGCCATTGACCGTGCGCAGATGCTCGGCCAGCCGCAGCCAGCGGCGCGTCGGCTCGGCGGCGGGAGGAATGTCCTCCACTGTATCATCGATCGGGTCGAACAGCGTCCCCAGCGCGTCGTCCAGGTCGAGATCGCCCACCACCACCAGCCGGGGCAGCAGCATGCCGCCGCCGGAGACGCGGATCAAAGCCTCGGTGATGGTACGCGCCGCGCGCTGGCTGGGCAGCAGCAGCGTCAGCCGCGCCAGCCCGACCTCGCGGTCGCCATAGCGCGGGATCAGCCCGGCAACGAGCGCATCGGCAAAGCCGCGATGGGCGGCGATGGCATAAACCCGTGGCGCAGGGATTTTCGCTGGCACAGGCTGGTCGCTCACGCCTGGCTCGGCTGCAAGCATATCAGGCACGCGCCAGCCAGTCCTCGGTCGGCGAGATGTCGCGGGGGGTACCGACCTCGAACCATTCGCCGGTATGGACCAGCCCGTACAGCCGCCGTTCGGCAATGGCGCGGGTCCACAGCAGATTGGTCGAAAACGCCCCCGCGGGCGGATCGCGCAGCAATCGGTGCGACACCAACTGGATACCGGTAAAAATGAAGGGCGCTACCCGGTCGGGCCGCCGACGCTGGATGACGCCGAGCGGGTCGAGATGAAAATCGCCGTTGCCGACGTAATTGTGAGCGTTGCTGTGGCGGACCACCAGCAGCAGCGCGTCCATCTCGTCGGGCCGCCACGCCAACGACAATTCACGAAACAGATTGCGCGGACCATCGAGCCAGATGGTGTCGCTATTGAGGCAAAAGAATGGATCGGGCAGCCACGGCAACGCCTTGACCAGCCCCCCGCCGGTCTCGAGCAACTGGTCACGCTCGTCGGAGATTTGCACGGCGGGCGCGGCGCGTTGCTGGACATGCGCTTCCATGGCGTCGGCCATGTAATGCACATTGACCACCGCCCGCGCGACGCCGGCCTCCGCCAGACGGTCCAGCGCGTGATCGATCAGCGGCTTGCCCGCCACCACCACCATCGGCTTGGGTCGCGATGCCGTGAGCGGCCGCATCCGCTTGCCCAGCCCCGCCGCCAGCACCATTGCGGTATCGCTGGCGAGCATATCGTTTCGTGCCGTTGCTGCGCTGGTCATGCCGGAAATGCGCCACCCAGGTCACGGCGCAACTGGTCCGGGATATTGCCATCGAACCAGCGCGCCACCGGCGCCAGCGCGGGGTGCGCCAGGTCTCGTTCCAGCAACGCCCACACCCGCGCGATCAGCGCCAGGTACCGCGCCTTGCCGTCGCGCCGCCACAGCCGCACGAAAATACCGATGATCTTGGCATTGCGCTGTGCTCCCAGCCGCGCGTAATCGGCCAGAAACGCCGGCGCATCGACATCGGCGGCAGCGCAATAGCGGTCGAACATCTCTGCTTCCAGTTCGGGAGAAACGTTGCGCCGGGCATCCTGCAGCAGCGACACCAGATCATAGGCGCGGTGGCCGACCAGCGCATCCTGAAAATCGAGCAAGCCCTGCCGATCCAGCCCATCGAGCAGCATGATATTTTCGGAATGATAATCGCGCAGAACCGTCACCCCCGGACGCTGGCGATCCAGCAGCGGCGTCAGCACCTCTTCCCAGGCACGGGCAAAGCCATTGACGTCCACATACAATTCTCGCGCCGGGCAGAACCAGTCCACCAGCAACCCGACCTCGCGCTGATAGACGGCAATGTCATAGTCCGGGAACGGCCCCGGCGGCAGCCGGTGCAATTGCACCAGCGCATCCACCGCGGCGGCATAGACGCGATGTTCGTCGGCTGGCCATTCATCGAGATAATCGCGCATCCGCACGGTGCCGAAATCCTCCAGCAGCACCAGTCCGCGCGCCTCGTCGCGATGCAGGATATCGGGCGCGCTCATCGCATTGTCGGTCAGCCATTGCGCCACCCGCAGGAACGGCACCGGGTCTTCATGCGGTGGCGGCGCGTCCATCAACATCGCCGTAGCCATGCCCCGGCGGAGGCGGAAATAACGGCGAAAAGAGGCATCCCCCGCCAGTGGCTCGATCGCCGCATCAGCCCAGCCGGCAGCCGCCAGGAACGGTTCGATGCCGTGGGGCAGGTTCGTGCTTACAGTCCCATCCATGGCTCACGCATTAGCCAGTCCGGGCCTGCTTCGACAATGGCATACCGCCTTTCGCCAACAGTTTCAGACGAAACTTCCAGCGTGATCGACAGGCAAGCCGCCTCATGGGCAAAACCGCCCGCTTTTTCAGGCCATTCGGCGATCAGCGCGGCGTCCTGCCGGTAATCGTCCAACCCGATTTCCGCGACTTCCGCCGGGTCCGCCAGGCGGTAGAAATCGGCATGGACCACCGGCAGGCGCACGCCCGGCGGCTCGTATAATTCGATGATCGAAAAACTGGGCGACGGCACTTCGCCGATGTGGCCGAGCGCGACCAGAATGGCCCGCGCCAGGGTGGTCTTACCCGCGCCCAGCGTGCCACTCAGCGCGATGACATCGCCCGGCCGGAGCGCCGCGGCGATTTGTTCCGCCAGGCGCGTGGTCGCGGCAAGATCGGGCAACGCGACCGCCGCCGCACTCATGGCAGATCGACGATCGCCGTGGTCCCCTCGCCCAGTTCGGACATCAATTGGAGATGGCCACCATGCGCCTCGATCAACTGCCGCGCCAGGGGCAGGCCCAGCCCGTGACGACGCTCCACTTTCTTGCCATCGACCGACGGCGCCAGGCCGTCGAGCGCCCCGGCCAATAGCGCCGGGGCCATGCCGGTGCCATTGTCCGAGACGACGATGCGCGCCCAGTTCTGGCCCTTGGCGCGCCGCCGCGACAGTTCGACGAGAATCCGGCCCCCCGGCGGCGTGGCCGCGATAGCATTGTCGACCAGATGGCCCACCGCTCGGGCCAGCCGCCGCGAATCGCCGCTGATGCTGCCCGCGCTTTTGCTGCCGCGCAGGTCGAGCGTCAATTTGCCCCTTTCCAGGCGTTCTGCCCGTTCATTGACCAGTCCGGTCAGGAACGGCAGCAGTTCGATGTCCTTGCGCGCCATCGGCATCATCCCCGCTTCGCTTTGCGACAGATCGAGTACATCCTCGATCTGCTCCGACAATCGCAACACCGAGGTCAGGATCGCTTCCACATATTCGCGCCCCGACGGGCTGAGATCGCCGCCCAGCCCGCTTTGCAGCAACTCCGCAAAACCGCCGATCGAGGTCAGCGGCGTCCGAAATTCATAACTCATGTTGGCGAGGAAACGCGTCTTCATCGCATCCGCCTCGATCAGCGCGGTATTGCGTTGCCGCAGCGTATCCTGGGCGGTCTGCGAATCGGTGATATCGAGTACGGTCAGCATGCCGTTGCCATCGGGCAGCGGCACCCCGGCGAATTCCAGCGTGCGGCCATCGGCGAGGGCCACCCGGCCGCCGGTCTGTTTGCGATGCAGCGTGGCCGAGCGCACGACATCGCCGAGGCTGCGCACCTGCGCGGGGTTAGCCAGGCAGGTGGCGATGCGTTCGAGCAGCGCCTCGATCCGGGGATGGGTATCGAGCAATTCCGAATCCAGCCCCCAGGCCGCGGCAAAGCGCCGGTTCCATAGTTGCAAGCGGCCATCCGGGGCGAATACCGCCAGCGCCTCGAACAGGCTGTCGAAGGTCGCGGTGCGGGTCCGCAGCAGCGTGTCGCGCATCGCCGACAGGTTCAGTTGCTCGGTGCGATCCTCGACGATCAGCAGCAGTCCGCCATCGGGCAGCGGCTGGGCAACGACCCGCAAATGAGTGCCGTCCGACAACGGCCAGGCCTCTTCGGCGGCGGTGTCGGCGGTGAACCACGCCGTGCGCTCGCGGCGCCATGCCGGGAAATCGCGCGCTTCGGGCAGGCGGCCTGCTTCGCGCGCCATGTCCAGGATTTGCTCGAAGCTGGGCGGATTGACCAGGCCCGGCGGCTGCAGTGCGAATATCCGCTGAAAATGCTGATTGGCAAAGGCCATCTGGCGCCCGGCATCGAACTGCGCCACCCCCGCCGACAACAGGTCGAGCATCGCCCGCTGCGCCTCGCGAAAGGCGCGGAACGAGCGGGACAACTGCTCCATGTCCTCGACGTCGATGGCGTAACCGGCGACGCCTTCCTGACCCAACGGAAAATCGCTGATCCGCAGCGCGCGCCGCTGGCCGCCAATGGTCACGGTCACCAGTCGCTCGATCGGCGATTGCTGGCGGGCCGCTGCCAGGGCGACCGCCGCCGGAGCGCTGCCGACCGACGGCTCGACCAGTTCGATGCCCGCCGCCACCACCTCGTCGGCACTGGCACCGCTAACCGCCGCCACATAGGCTGAATTGACCAGCCGCAAATGCCCGGTCGGGCCACGGAACCACATCGGGATCGGTGCTGCCTCGATCAGGCCGACCAATCCGGCGAAATCGACCCGAGCAGCTTCGGCCTCGGCCCGCAGTCGGACCATTTCGGCTTCGGTTTCGCTGCTGTCAAAGGCCCATACCAGCGCGGCGCCGCCCGGCGACACCGCCGGATCGGCAAGATGCCCGCGCAAGGCGAGGTTGCGCCGGGAGCCGCGCGGAGTGACATTCAGCATGAACGGCATTGCCGTTTTCTGGGTTCGGCGCACTGCCGCTGCAAGTGCCGCGACGTCGCTTTCGTGCAGGCCGCCCTGGTTCTGGCCGCCCTGAT
>CAZZYX010000121.1:0-9910 GCA_964658485.1 uncultured Acetobacteraceae bacterium
GCCGACACCTTGGCCGACACACTGGCGCCGCACATCCTGGCCTTGCCGCACCCGTCATGGCGATCGACCGGCTGGATGCGGCGCAATCCCTGGTTCGAAGCCGAGATCGTGCCTCGCCTGCGCCAGCGCGTAGCCCAGGCGCTGGCGTATTAAGTGCATGCCGGATCACCAACCGCGTGGTATCGGAAGAGACCGAATTACAGGGGAATTCAATGCAAGCTCTGACTGAGGAAGGCCAACAGACAGTCGCCGCGATCGCCGGCCGGCATGGCGTAGGCACCGACGCTGCCAGCCAGTTATTGTCCGCGCTAAATGCCGGCGGCGGCAGGCAGGCGCAATTCAATCATCCGGATCTGGGCGGCATGGGCCAATGGTCTCAGGGCGGCATGATCATGATCGGCGACATGTTCAACAACGGGCTGAAGGCGCGCGTCGCGGCGCTGTGCAGCGACCTGGCGGATGCCCTGCAAAGCCCCGGATTGTTCGCACCGGCCCAGTCGCAGCCGCACAGCCAGCGCTGGCCGGCGGAGCTGGGCAGGCCGGCGTCGAGCGGGTCGCAGAACGACCTGCACTATGCGATTTTTCCGCAAACGCGCCGTCTCGCGATCGAACGGCAGGGCAAGCTCACCGTTTACGACACCGCCGATCATCACATCGGCGGCATTTCGCAGCAACAGTCGGATGACCAGTCGTTGCGATTTACCAGCCAATCGGGCGAGGTGCGCCTGTCCGATCTTCAGACTATAACCCTCGCACCGCCATCGCCGCCGCCAATACCCACCGTTACCCCGGCTCCGGACGCCCCGCCAAAGCCCGCTGGCGGCGACGATGAAATATTTTCCCGGCTGGAGCGGCTTGCCGATCTGCACAATCGCAACATAATTTCTGCGGAAGAATTCGCCGACAAGAAAGCGGAGCTTCTCGCCAGGCTGTAAAACGCTCGCTCGCCATTCTATTCATTTCATCGATATTCTGCCACGCTTGGTCGCGAAATGAATTGTCTATCTCTGCGATAGAGTTATGTTGCGGAACGGCAGCGACTCGCTCTCGACCCATCATACGGAAGGCAGATATGACTGATAACATTGCTTTTCCGTCGCAATCGCCGCTGATCCTGACCGTTCCCGGCCTGGGTAATAGCGGCGCCGGTCATTGGCAGACGCGGTGGGAACAGGATCGCCGGGATTGTCGCCGCGTCGAACTCGGCCAGTGGGACCAGCCGCATCGCAACAGCTGGGTAAATCAGCTCAACCTGGCGATCCGCGCGGCGAGCACCGGCTCGAACCGCCGCCCGGTGGTGCTTGCGGCGCATAGCCTGGGGTGCCTGGCAGTGGCGTGGTGGGCGCTGCTCGAAGCGGACGCCGCCACGCTGGTCGCCGGTGCCTTGCTGGTCGCGCCGCCCGATGTCGATACCGCCGCGCATGATCCTCGGCTGAGTGGATTTGCGCCGGCGCCTGCCGTTCCGCTGCCGTTTCCCGCTATTCTGGTCGCCAGCCGCAACGATCCCTTCATCACCATGCGCGCCGCACGCCGGCTGGCTCATGTCTGGCATGTCGGCTTTGCCGATGCCGGGCCGATCGGTCACATCAATGCCGTTTCCGGTATCGCCGACTGGCCGTTCGGGCAGTTTCTGCTCGATCGGTTGCTGGTGCCTCATGTCGGCGAGGCTTCCTGCGTCGCGCATGCACAGGAAGTCTCGTCGGCGAGCGCAATCGCCTTACGACCCGACGCCAGCTGACCCTACCCGGCAGCCACTTCATTTAACAGGGAAATCGATACATGCCTGCCACCGCTTTCAAGCGACGCTCATTCCTGACCATTGCCATTGCCGCTTTGACCGCCGGTTCGCTATCCCCGGCGCCGGCCATCGCCGCTCCGGCGCCGGCGGTCATCACTAACGTTTCCTACGATCCCACCCGTGAATTGTATCAGGCGCTCAACCCGGCCTTTGCCGCCTACTGGAAGAAAAAGACCGGGCAGGACGTGACCTTCCGCATGAGTCACGGCGGATCGGGCGCGCAAAGCCGAGCCATTATCGACGGTCTCGACGCAGATGTCGCGACGCTGGCGCTGGCCTACGATATCGACGCGCTCTCGGACAAGGCCCATCTGCTCGCCCCGGACTGGCAGAAAGCCCTGCCGCACAACAGCTCGCCCTATGTTTCGACCATCGTTTTCCTGGTGCGCAAGGGTAATCCCAAGGGCATCCATGACTGGGGCGACCTGATCAAGCCGGGCGTCCAGGTGATCACCGCCAATCCCAAGACCGGTGGCGGCGCGCGCTGGAATTTCCTCGCCGCCTGGTCCTATGGCCGCAAGGCGGGCCATTCCGAAGCCGCTGCCAGGGATTACGTCGCCAAGCTCTACAGCCATGTGGCGGTGCTCGACAGCGGCGCTCGCGGCTCGACCACGACCTTTGTCGAACGCGGCATCGGCGACGTGTTGCTGGCCTGGGAAAACGAAGCGTTCCTGGCGGTGAACAAGCTGGGCAAGGGCGAGTTCGAGATCGTCGTGCCATCGATTTCGATCCGCGCCGAGCCGCCGGTCGCAGTCGTCACCAGGAATTCGGACAAGCACGGCGTCACCCCGATCGCCAGGGCCTATCTGCAATTCCTGTACACGCCGGAGGCCCAGGCGATCATCGCCCAGAACTTCTATCGACCGAGCGATCCGGCGACCGCGGCCAAATACGCCAGCCGGTTCCCGCATCTCGCCATCACCACCATCGATGGCAATTTCGGCGGCTGGCGCAAGGCCCAGCAGACCTACTTTGCCGACGGCGGTGTGTTCGACCAGATCACCAACCACTAGGCGCCAGCGTACCCTGCCGAAATCTCCCCGCCCCCGTCTACTCCGAGCTTGTCGACGGGCTGCTCTTCTAAACGAGGCTGCAGCCGACAAACTCGGGGCAAACGGGCTGGGGATGACCGGAATACCAGCACTCCGCTTTCTACGTTCCTCCTGATCGAGCAGACCACTGCAGATGACGACGACCACTTACCCTGCGGCGGTATCGCCGCGACGACGCTGGCGCCAGCCATCGGTGCTACCCGGCTTCCGCCTGACCATGGGCTTCAGCATCGGTTGGCTGACGCTGATCGTGCTGATCCCGCTGGCCGCTATCTTCCTCAAGACCGCCGGGATGGGCTGGCATGAATTCGTCCGTGTCGGCTTTTCGCACCGCGCGTTGCAGGCCTATCGCCTCAGCTTCGGTACGGCGGCGACGGCAGCACTGGTCAATGCGGGATTCGGCCTGCTCGTCGCCTGGGTGCTGGTGCGCTACGATTTTCCCGGTAAGCGCATCATCGGCGCTGTAGTCGACCTGCCCTTCGCGTTGCCGACGGCGGTCGCCGGTATTGCCCTGACCAGTCTCTACGTGCCGACTGGCTGGGTCGGGCAATGGCTCACCCCGCTGGGGATCAAGGTGGCGTTCACCCCGATCGGTATCACCATCGCGCTGATCTTCATCGGCCTGCCGTTCGTGGTCCGCTCGGTCGAGCCGGTGCTGGCGGACCTCGGCCGCGAAGTCGAAGAAGCCGCCGCGACGCTGGGGGCCAGTCGCGCCGAAACCTTTACCCGCGTCATCCTGCCGGCGATCGGGCCGGCACTGCTCACCGGCTTCGCGCTCGCGTTCGCACGCGGTGTCGGCGAATATGGCTCGGTGATCTTCATTTCCGGCAACATGCCGGGGCGGACCGAAATTGCCCCGCTGCTGATCGTCGCCCAGCTCGAACAATTCAATTATGCCGGTGCGACTGCGATCGCGGTGGTGATGATGCTGGCCTCGTTTGCGGTGCTGCTGGTCATCAATTTGATCCAGGCCGCCGCCCGCCGGAGGGAAGCATGAGCACCGGCGCCATCACCGAAAGCCGCCTCGCGCGGGCGGTGCTGATCGCGCTGGCGCTGGTATTCCTGGCGCTGTTTCTGGCGCTGCCGCTGCTGGCGGTGTTCGTCCAGGCGCTGAAGGCGGGGATCGGCCCGTTCCGCGATGCCATCGACACCCCGGACGCCATCTCGGCGATCAAGCTGACGTTGCTGGTGGCGGCAATCACCGTGCCGGTGAACATGGTGTTCGGAGTAGCGGCCAGCTGGGCCATCACCAAGTTCCGCTTTCCGGGCAAGAGCCTGCTGACGACGCTGATCGACCTGCCGTTCTCGGTGTCCCCGGTCGTATCGGGACTGATTTTCGTGCTACTGTTCGGCGCGCAGGGCCTGCTCGGGCCGTGGCTGGCGGACCATGATGTCAAGATCATCTTCGCGGTGCCGGGGATCGTGCTGGCAACCATGTTCATCACCTTTCCATTCGTCGCGCGCGAACTCATCCCGCTGATGGAGGAACAGGGCACCGACGAGGAAGAAGCGGCGATCTCGCTGGGCGCCAACGGCTGGCAGACGTTCTGGCACGTCACGCTGCCCAACATCCGCTGGGGCCTGCTGTACGGCGTGCTGCTGTGCAATGCGCGGGCCATGGGCGAATTCGGCGCGGTATCGGTCGTGTCGGGCCATATTCGCGGGGAAACCAACACCCTGCCGTTGCATGTCGAAATACTCTACAACGAATATGATTATGTCGGCGCTTTTGCCGTGGCCTCTCTGCTCGCCGGACTGGCGCTGGTGACCCTGATCGCCAAGACCGTGCTCGAATGGCGCTTCGACCTGAATTCCAGCCACCTCACGCGAGGAGCAAAACCTTGATCGAACTGACTGACATCACCAAGCGCTTCGGCCAATATCCGGCGCTGCACGGTATCGACCTGCACATCGAGCCCGGCGAATTCATCGCGCTGCTCGGTCCATCCGGCTCGGGCAAGACCACGCTGTTGCGGATCATCGCCGGGCTGGAGTTCCAGGACGGCGGCGAAGTCCGGCTGGACGGCACCGATGTCTCCCGCCTCACGGTCGCGGAGCGCGGCGTCGGTTTCGTGTTCCAGCACTACGCTCTGTTCCGGCACATGAGCGTCGCCGACAACGTCGCGTTCGGCCTGACCGTGCGCCGCGCTAAACCCAGCATGTCGCGCCGCGCTATCCGCGCGCGTGCCGACGAGCTGTTGCGCCTGGTCCAGCTCGGCGGGCTGGGCGACCGCTATCCCGCGCAATTATCGGGTGGCCAGCGCCAACGCGTGGCCCTGGCACGCGCATTGGCGGTGGCGCCAAAGCTGCTGTTGCTCGATGAACCCTTCGGCGCGCTCGATGCACAGGTCCGCAAGGATCTGCGCCGCGTCCTGCGCGATCTCCATCGCCAGATGGGGCTGACCTCGGTGTTCGTCACTCACGATCAGGAGGAAGCACTGGAACTGGCCGACCGCGTGGTGGTGATGAACCAGGGCCGGATCGAGCAGATCGGCACACCCGACGAGATTTACGCGACGCCGGCGACGCCGTTCGTTTCGCATTTCGTTGGCGAAACCAACCTCCTGCCTGCCGCCCTGTTCGGCCAGGGCGAAGGCGATTTACATGTCCGCCCGCATGAAATCGCGATTATTGCCAACGATGCTGCGGAAAATGGCCTCGCCAGCGCCGAAGTCCACGTCAGCAACCGTTTCCGCAAGGGACCGCAGTGGCGGATCGAGGGGCGACTGGCGACCGGCGGCCGCCTGATCGAGATCGACTGTGCGCCGGGCCAGATAGCGCCCGAGCCAGGCGATACCATCCTGATCCGGCCGGCCACTGCGCGGACATTCCCGGCCGATACCAGCATTTCCGTTTCCACCAGCCTTCAGGGTGAACTTGCATGAGCCGGAATTCCGCCCCGCCACCGCCCGGCTCCGAAGCCGCGACTCAGATCGAGGAAAGTATTGCCAGCGTCCGCGAAGCCCTGGAGAATCTGCGTTACGGCACGGTCTCGCTCACCGTCCACGAGGGCCGCGTCGTGCAGATCGACGTGACCGAAAAGAAACGCCTGAAACCGCACTGACCGGTCGGATCATGCTCACGCCAGCTACCCGCGCCGTCAAGCGAGGTCTTGCCGCTATCGCTGTCGCCGCAGATGCTTGCGGACCGCAATCGCATAAATAATCAGCGCCGTGCCGGCAAACAGGAACCACTGCGCGGCATAGGAAAGATGGTTGTTTGGGATATCGCGCGGGTCGGGTGCGGCGTTGGCGGCCAGGCCGGCAAGCGGCGGGTCGGCGACCAGGCGCGGGCCAGGGGCAATGACCCCGTTCACCGTGCCGCCCGGCCAGCTTACCGGCGTGGGTGCATTCGACCAGCCCAGCACCAGCCTGGCGGAGCCGCCGCCGAGCCGATCACAGGTTACGAAATGCGCCCAGCCAGGCGCGCCGGCAGCGTTGCGACCGGATAAGGCGGTGACGCCGGTAACCCGTTCGCAGGTCAGTTGGCTGCGCCGGTAAAGCGAGAGTGTCGCGCTGGCGTCATTGGTCGGCCACGGTACGGGTGCCGGTTCATGGACGGCAGCGGAATACCGCGCGAGCAGCGCTTCTTTCTGGTGCAGCCGGGCGATTTGCCAGAAGCCCAGCCGCATCATGATCGCGACTGCCACCAGCACCACCAGCGTTGGCAACAGGGGTAGCCTGCGAATCATGATACATGCGGACCATCGGCTGCGCCGACATCGGGATCATGGCTCTGAAATTCCCCGGCGCGGCGCTGGAATTCGGCACCAAGCAGCGCGGCCTTGCCCACCCGCAGCCCCCAGATAACCAATGCGGCGGTCACCGGCACCAGGACCAGACCGATCAGCCACATCGGTGCGCGCAAACTAAAATGCATCCACAGCGCCAGCAGCACGATCGCCAGGCCATCGATCAGGGTCAGGAACGCAGCAGGGCCGTCGCCGACGTTGAAATGGGTGAAGTCCAGTCCGCACATCGTGCAGGCGGGAGCAAAATCGGCCACTCCCGCAAATAATTTACCGATGCCGCAGCGCGGGCAAACACCAAGAAAGGCAACGCGGGCAATCCCCGGCTGCCCCTCCGGCTGCGGCGGGATGGGACTCGGCTCGGCATCAGGCATGGTCGAGCGATCTCAATCGGTGGGAAAGCCCCAGTTGCCCCAGACATAGATTGCCGAGAACAGGAACAGCCAGACCACGTCGACGAAGTGCCAGTACCATGCCGCAGCTTCGAAACCAAAATGCTGGCGAGGCGTGAAATCACCGTTGTAGGCCCGTTTCAGGCACACGATCAGAAAGACCGTGCCGATGATGACGTGGAAACCATGGAACCCGGTCGCCATGTAGAACGACGAGCCGTAGGTGTTCTTGCCGAAGCCGAACGGCGCATGGATATATTCGTATGCCTGCAAGCTGGTGAACAGCAGGCCCAGCAGGATCGTGCACCATAGTCCGGTCTTCATGCCCTTGCGGTCGCCATGGAGCAGGCAGTGATGCGCCCAGGTTACCGTGGTGCCCGAGCATAGCAGGATCAGCGTGTTGATCAGCGGCAGGTCGAAGGCGTCGAGTACCGCCTCCATGCCCTTGGGCGGCCAATGGCCGCCGACGACCGTGGCGATCTCCGAGGGGAACAGCGAGAAATCGAAAAACGCCCAGAACCAGCCGACAAAAAACATCACTTCCGAAGCGATGAACAGGATCATCCCGTAGCGCTGGTGCAACTGCACCACCGGGGTGTGATGGCCTGCCTTGGATTCGGCGACAATCTTGGCGAACCATTGCGAAACCACCGCCAGCAGCACCGCCATGCCGGCTCCGGCTACGAATTTGCCCAGCGGGTTGCCGTGCATGTATAGCACCATTCCCGACGTGAAAGTCAACGCCGACATCGACACTGCCAGCGGAATGATGTCAGGCGGCAGGATGTGGTAATCGTGGTTCTTGGTGCCGGCCATGATCGCTTGGGTCCCCGGATTGAACGGAAAAATCTATATCCCGCCCCTTAACCGGCCCATTGCCCGTGGTCCAGAGGCTTATGCGGCGTTTTGTCTGCTCATGCTCCGTCGGGAACCCGGTGGAAGGTATAGCTCAGGGTGATCTGCTGAACATCCCTGGCATCGGGGTCGGTCAGGATTTTCGGATCGACGAAATAGGTGACCGGCATGCGTGCGCTCTGGTGGGGTTGCAGCACCTGGCGGGAAAAGCAGAAGCACTGGATCTTGGTGAAGTAATGCGCCACCTCTCCGGGTTCGATATTATAGCTCGCCTGCCCGGTAATGGCGTGGTCGGTCGGGTTCATCGCGTCGAAAAACGCCAGTTTACGAGCGCCGATCTGCACGGTCTGGGTAGATACCTCGGGGCGAAAGCGCCACGGCATGCCCGCCTCGACATTGGCGTCGAAGCGCACCGAAATGGTCTTGCCCGCCAGCGCCTGAACGGTCGCGGCCTCAGCTTCGGTCACGCGGGCAGGGGTGCCGCCATAGCCGGTCTGCTGGCAGAACATCCGGTACAGCGGTACCGACGCGAACGACAGCGCCACCATGAATGCGACAAAGCCGGCGCCCATCAGCCCGACGCGATGGTTTTTATTGACCATTCATGCCCTCCATGACGTGCGTCGCAGCGGCGGTTTGCGGCGGTTTATGCGGCATCTGGATATGTTTCATCTTGACCACCGTGATGGCGAAAAACAACACGACGAAGAACGCCAGGGCCAACCCCAGCGCGATATTGCGCTGGCGGATCACCCGTCTGCGCGTTGCTTCGGGATCGAAGTCGGGGAGGACGAAGGGAGCTTTGGAATCGCGGTCTGCCATCGACTTTACCTTTGCACTATCGGCCACCAGCGGTCGGCGACCAACGCGCCGAACAGCAGAAATAGATACAGGATCGAAAATTTAAACATCCGCCGCTCCGGCTTCATTGCGTCATCGACGCCGGCGCGGACGCGCAGGCCGACCGGGATCGCACACAGCAGGAACAACGTCGACAGCGCCGCCGCAGCCACGCCATAGATCGCCCCGGTCCCGCCGATCCACCATGGCAGGATGCTCAGTGGCACCAGCAAGACCGTATAAACCAGGATCTGGCGGCGCGTCGATTTTTCACCCGCGACCACCGGCATCATCGGAATGCCGACCTTGGCATAATCGGACTGGACAAACAGCGCGAGCGCCCAGAAATGCGGCGGCGTCCACATGAAGATGATTGCAAACAGCAGCACCGGCATCAGCGTGACATGCCCGGTCGCCGCGACCCAGCCGATCAGCGGCGGAAACGCCCCGGCACCGCCGCCGATGACGATGTTCTGCGGGGTGCGTGGCTTGAGCCAGATGGTGTAGACCACCGCATAATAGACGATCGACACGGCCAGGATGACCGCGGTCAGCCAGCCGATCGCCAGCCCGAGCACCAGCACCGAAGTCACCGATAGCGCTACCCCGAAATCGCGCGCGCTGTGCCGCTCCATCCGGCCCGCAGGCAGTGGGCGCGACAGAGTGCGCTTCATCCCGGCGTCGAGATCGGCTTCCCACCACTGGTTCAGCGCCGCTGCGCCGCCCGCACCGATGGCGATGCAGAAAATGGTGGTGAATCCCAGCACCGGATCGATCGTCTGCGGCGCGGCGAGCAGGCCGCACAGCCCGGTGAAGATCACCAGGCTCATCACGCGCGGCTTGGTCAGCGCGAAGAAATCGCGCCAGTCGGTGGGGAGAGCAAGGGTCTGGGAGATCGCCATGGCATCGCGCCTATAGGCCGGAGCGAAGGCGGTGGGAAGCGGTGATCGTTCGCCGCTATGTGATCGATAAAGCGCAGCCATTCGCGATCTTTAGCGGTGCCGGACGCTGCTGGTGACAGGCAGGAATGGTCGGTGTAAGACATTTGTCATGAATGATACGCCCCTGACGCCGTTACCCCTCCAAACCCCTTTGCTCGACCGCGTCGCCAGCCCGGCGGACATGCGCGGTATGTCCTTGCCCGAATTGCGGACCCTGGCCGATGAAGTGCGCGCCGAGATGATCGGCTCGGTCGGTCAGACCGGCGGGCATCTGGGTTCCGGGC
>CAZZYX010000122.1:0-1522 GCA_964658485.1 uncultured Acetobacteraceae bacterium
ATGGAGACGACAGAAGGCAGGATCATCGAGGTCACCCAGATCGGGGAGGAAGGCTGTGGCCCGATCCTGCGCACCGGCGAGATCGCGGATGCCGCGATGGACGCCATCGCGGAAGACAACCCCGATAAGCAGATCTTCGTGATCGATCGCGGCGACTACGTGCGCATCAACACGCTCGGTACCTGCCGCCTGACGCGCAAGTCGATGGAGCGCCATCTCGGGCGCGCCTTCCCGCTGCCGCGGATCGAAATCGAAATGCCGAGTTTCGCCGGGCGCATCAAGACCACCGATGCAGAGATCAACTGGTATCACAGCAACTGAAGCGAACCGGGCGCAGGCGCCGGACAAGGAGAGGATGATGAGCGGAGCCGTAACACGCATCGGCCGGAACCGGGCAAAAACCTGGTCCAGCCTCGGCAATCTCGGGCGCAAGCCCAGCGAATACGAGATTGTCACGCACAATATGAACCATACCTACAAGCCCGATGGCGGCACGCCGCTCGAGATGGGACCGGATGTTCCCGGCAATGTGTGGCTCAAGGACCATCGCGACACGAAGCTGTTCGGCGTCACCGCCTGGGACGACTTCCGCGACCCCGACGAGATGACCTATCGCAAATATTGCCAGCTCCAGGATGAGCAGGAGACCTATGTCGACGAGCTGCTGCGCAACTTCACCGAGGTGAAGAAAGCCGATGGCCGGCTCGACGACATGGCGCTGAATTTCCTGCAGACCGCGATGACGCCCTGTCGCTATCTCGGTCACGGCCAGCAGATGCTGTCGGCTTACATCCAGCAGCTTGCGCCATCCGCCTATGTCGGCAATTGCGCGACTTTCGAGACCGCGGATGCGCTTCGCCGCGTCCAGCGGATCGCCTATCGGACGCGGCAACTCGACAATGCCCATCCGATGCGCGGCTTCGGCACGGGTGAACGCGCCGTCTGGGAAAACGACAATGGCTGGCAGCCGATCCGCAAGATTATCGAGGAACTGCTTGTCGTCTATGATTTCGACCGGGCTTTCGTCGGCTACGAACTGTGCGTCCGGCCGGTGCTGGACAATTTGTTCCTGCAGCAGTTTGCCTGCATCGCACGCGCGCTCGGCGCCGCAGCCGACGCGTTGATCGCCGAGAATCTCTATGTCGATACCGTGCGCGCCAATCGCTGGGTGGTCGCGATCGCAAAGTTCGTCGGCGAACGCTCGCCCGAAGGCAAGACGGCGATGCGCACGCTCGTCGCGGAATATCGCGGCGTGGTCGAGACGATCGTCGAGGCCGGAGCCAATCTCCTGACCCGCTATGTCAATGCGGCGTGCGCGGAAACCTATTCGGTCCGCGAGGAAAAGACGCTGTTCGGCAAGGGCAAGCCTGCGTCGGCGGGTATCGCCGATGCGATGCGGTCACGGGTGCGCAGCGAATGGATCGCGTTGATCCGGGAAGCTGATTTGGGGAGCGACGCGTAAACCGCGCCGCCTGGTAAAACCATGGATGCACTAACGAGCGGTGCGACGGTGATAGCCACC
>CAZZYX010000122.1:1532-9657 GCA_964658485.1 uncultured Acetobacteraceae bacterium
GTCGCACCGTCGGGGGAGGCTTTTGCCTGCCGCCCGAACCAGACATTGCTGATGGCCGGCCTGCGCGCGGGGCTCAACCTGCCCTATGAATGCGCATCCGGCGCCTGCGGCTCATGCCGCTGCAAGCTTGTCGAGGGCGAGGTCGAGACGCTCTGGCCCGATGCGCCGGGCATTTCCGAGCGCGACCGGCGCAAGGGCAATATCATCCTGATGTGCCAGTCGCGTCCGCTGACCGATGTGACGATCAACGCCCGGCTACGCGAGTCCGTCGGGATTCCGCGTCCGCTCGCGACCCGGGCCGGTGTCGCCGCGGCCAGGGCGCTGACCCACGACATGATCCACATGACGCTCGTGCCGGAAGATCGCATGCCCTTTCTGCCGGGGCAATTCGTCCTTGTGGATATCGAGGGGATCGGTCGCAGGGCCTATTCGATGGCCAATGTCGACGAGGACGGAAAATGCCTGGAGCTGATCGTCAAGGTCAAGCCCGGCGGCGCCGTCTCGGGCCAGCTTGCCCATCGCCATCTCATCGGAGACACGGTCTTGGTCGAAGGTCCGTATGGCGGGGCCTATTATCGCCGCGACTGCGAGCGTCCGGTCGTCGGTATCGCGGGCGGATCGGGCCTGGCCCCGATCTGGTCGATAGCGCAGGCGGCGGCAGCGGGCTGCAACCGGGATGTCCATCTCTATTTCGGGGTGAACAGCCCTCGCGACATCTGCTTCCTGGAAGAATTCACCCGCCTTTCGTCGGTCGGCGACCGCGTCAGGACGCACCTCGTGGTGCGCGAGGACAGCCCGGCGCACGCACGGCCCGGGCTGGTCGGCGATGCCGCGGTCGAGGACCTGCCCGACCTTACCGGAGCGGATGTCTACATGGCTGGGCCGCCGACGATGATCGATGCCGTGCTCCAGCGCTTCGTGGCCGGCAATCATGTGGATCTCGATCGGGTGTTCTTCGATCGATTTTGTTGAAGTGAGAACGATACAAGGGGAAAGGAAATGCGTGCAGGGATCATTGCTTTAGTCGGAACCAGCGCACTGTTTGCGGCTATTCCAGCCAGGGCCCAGTATATCCAGTCGATGGGTGTCGATGAAAATTGCGTCGCCGTCGGGGGCGCCTGCACGGCGCTCGCGCCCAGCCTCGGCAGCTATTACGAGAACCCCTCGGCGATCGCCGATCTCAAGCGCCCGCTGATCGGCGTGAACCTACGCGGGATCGACACCACCCATCTCGATCTCATCGACAGCGACGGCAATCACGACATTCCCAAGACCAATACCAAGGGCAAATATGCCGTCGCGCCGACGCTCGCCTTCTATACGCCGATCATGAAGAATGTGTCGGTCGGCATCGGTGTCGGAGCGCCGTTCGCGATCACCGCGGACTGGAGCAATAAGGACGGCATCCACCGTTACGACATGTCGGACCAGTCGCTATTCATCCTGGACGTGGCGCCGACGATCGGGATCAAGCTGACGGACCGGCTGTCGATCGGCGCGTCGGCGAGCATCACCGCCTTCCGGCACCTGACCACGCAGACGCTGATCCCGGACAGCTTCGGCGCGGCGCTGCCCGCCGCGCTCGGCGGCGCCAACACCATCATCCCGACGACGCCCACCAGCCCGATCATCGGCTCGATCTCGCTTAACACCAATCGCAACTTCCATATCGGCCTGCCGCCGAACGACATGGAGACAGCGTTCGATTCCGTTGCCGGCGTCTTCGGCCTGCAATACAAGCTGAGCGATACCGTGACGCTCGGCTTGATGGGCCGGACGCGCACCAAGAACACGTTCCATGGCGAGGCCAGCCTCGTGGTTGGCGGAGTTACCCAGACCAGCCCGTTCAGCCTGCGCCTCGACATGCCGGGCCATCTCCAGTTCGGCATCGCCGCGCAGATTACGCCGGCCACTCTGGTTTCGATCGATTACCAGCGGACCTTCTGGTCCGATGCGGTCGGCTTCGGATCGCCCGCACAGATCAAGTTCAGTACCCCGTTACTCGGCTTCATCAACGAGCTTGAGGTCAACTACAAGGCGCATGACACGTCCAATGTCCATTTCGGCGTGCAGCAGCAGCTCAGCCCCCACGTGACGCTGATGGCGGGCTATGCCTTCAACCAGAGCATATTCCCGAGCGACGCGGTCGATATCCTTACCTATGATTCCAACCGCCACATTTTCTCGACCGGCCTGCGCTACGACATGCGCAAGGATCAGACCAAATCCGGCGTGATCCTCACCGGATCCTTCCAGTGGGTCCAGTATGAGAAGCGCCATATCGCGACCGGCGAAAGCGCCAATCTGGGCGGCGTATCGCTACCCAACCTGATTGCGGCCGACACGCTGTCGTTCACCAGCAACCGCAGCCCCTTCACCTTCGGCGGTAGCATCCGATCCCTCTCCATGGCGCTCCAGTATGTCTTTTAGGAACTGGTTCAGACGGCGACGTCCGAAAGGGGACGTTCGGCAGGTGCGGTGCGGCTGCGAGCTCGACCCGAGCGCCGTGCCCGGGTCCATGCTGTACCTCCTTGACCAATTGCTCCCGGCGGCCTGCCGCTGTCCTCCATCCTGCCAATATGAGGCCCGTGGCCGTGGTTGTGGCCCAACCTGAACGGCGCGCGCCCGAGGCGGAAGCGAAGCTCAAGCAACTCTATGACGCGATCGAAAACGACGTCAGCGACCTAAGGCGTCGATGACGGAAGCAACATGGACGAACCCGGCCAGTGTGGAGGTAGATGAAATTGACGACCCAAAGCGGGTTGGGCCGGCTGACGCCGAACTTATGTATGTTGGCTGGGGCGGGAGGATTCGAACCTCCGAATGCCGGTACCAAAAACCGGTGCCTTACCACTTGGCGACGCCCCAATGGCCGGTTCACGCTGATGCGCGATGGCGATTGGGTGCGCGCTTAGACGAGGCGGCGCGGGAAGGGAAGGGGGTGCGTGGTCGCCGGCCTATCCGAGTGACGATGCAGCCTTCGGTCGCCGCCAATTACATATCAGTCACTTGCCGGCTGCGTCGGTCAGCGCCGGGCTGGCGAAATCCGCGGCGCTGTGGCGTTCGAGCAAGCCCTTGCGGTTATTGACCTGACGTCCGCGCTGTACCGCCGGGCGGGCGTCGATTTCGGCCACCCAGCGGCCGACATGGGTATAATCGTGCGTCGACAGGAATTTACCTGCCTCGCCATAGGCGTCACCGCGATACAGCCCGCTCAGCCAGGTGAAGGCGGCGATGTCGGCGATCGAATAGTCGTCGCCGGCCAGGAACCGGCTTTCCGCCAGGCGGCGGTCGGCCACGTCGAACAGCCGTTTCGTTTCCATGGCATAGCGGTTGATGGCATATTCGATCTTGACCGGGGCATAGGCGTAGAAATGCCCAAAGCCGCCGCCGATAAATGGGGCGCTGCCCATTTGCCACATCAGCCAACTCAGGCATTCGGCGCGGCCCGCTGCGGTGGTTGGAATGAAAGCGCCGAATTTTTCTGCGAGATGCAGCAGGATCGCCCCCGATTCGAACACCCGGATCGGTTCCGGCCCGCTGCGATCCAGCAGGGCCGGGATCTTGGAGTTGGGATTAATGGCGACGAAGCCACTGGAAAACTGTTGACCCTGGCCGATATCGATCATCCAGGCGTCGTATTCGGCATCGCCATGCCCCGCAGCCAGCAGTTCCTCGAACATGATGCCGGCCTTTTGTCCGTTGGGCGTGGCCAGCGAATACAGCTGAAACGCGTGCTCGCCCACGGGCAGTGCCTGGTCATGGGTGGCGCCTGCAATCGGCCGGTTGATATGGGCGAAGGTGCCGCCACTGGGCGCGTCCCACGTCCAGACCGAGCTTGGGGTATATTCGTCAGGCATTGCTGCTCCTGCGGATTGGTCAAGGAAGGGTTGGCCAGACCGGCTATCCCGGTCGGCGCCCCGATCCGGCCAGCCTATGGCCGCGACGCCGCCGGGGCAAGCCTCTCTCCTGTCGCAAAGGGCATCGGGGAGGCATTCACCCCCAGCTCGTCAATCGAGCCGTATCACCCAGCCATGCGCATCGGGTGCCTCGCCGCGCTGGATTGCGACCAGGCGGTCCTTGAGGCTGCTCGTCAATTGGCCGGGACCGCCCGAACCGATGGTGAAATCGCCATCGACGCTGCATACCTTGCCCACCGCCGTTACGACGGCCGCGGTGCCGCAGGCGAAGCATTCGATCAGCTCGCCGCTCGCGGCATCGGCACGCCATTGGTCAATCGAATAGCGTTCTTCGCGCACGTTCAGGCCTTGCTCGCGAGCCAGCGTCAGCAGGCTGTCGCGGGTGATGCCGGGCAGGATCGTCCCGGTCAATGGCGGCGTGATCAGGCTGCCGTCACGAAAGGCGAAATAGAGGTTCATGCCGCCCAGTTCCTCGATCCAGCGGTGTTCGGCGGCATCCAGGAAGACCACCTGATCGTGGCCGCGGGCGATGGCTTCGGCTTGCGGGACCAGGCTGGCGGCGTAATTGCCGCCGCATTTCGCCGCGCCGGTGCCGCCGGGCGCGGCACGGGTATATTGGCTGACCCAGATCGAGACCGCGGGGGCGCCGGACTTGAAATAATTGCCGGCGGGCGAGGCGATAACCAGGAATTTATACTTTTTAGCGGGGCGCACGCCGAGAAAAGCCTCGGTCGCGATCATGAACGGACGCAGATATAAGGAGCCGCCGGCAAGCGTGGGCAGCCACTCGCGGTCGGCCAGCACCAGTTGGCGGACCGCTTCGACGAATAGCTCTTCGGGCAATTCAGGCATGGCCAGGCGCCGGGCGGAAGCATTGAAACGCGCCGCATTGGCGGTCGGGCGGAACAGGGCGATGCCGCCATCGGCCTGGCTGTAGGCTTTCAACCCCTCGAAGATTTCCTGCGCGTAATGCAGCACCGCCGCTGCCGGATCGAGCGTGACCGGGCCGCGCGGGCCGATCACGGCATCATGCCAGCCGCGATTCTCGTCCCATTCCATGCTGACCATGTGATCGGAGAAATAGGTACCGAAACCCGGCGCCTGCAATACCTGCGCGCGGACATCCGCCGGGGTCGGCGCGAGATGCGGCATGCAGCTAAAAGCGACGTTGGTTGCGGCGAAGCTCGCCATGGCACGGCTCCCATTCGGAAAAGTCTATTTTGATCTATTATTGCTTTTTTTGCAATTAAAAAGATATAAAAATATAAGACTGTTGATTATCGACACGTCGGCGCCGTAACAAATGATATTCTGGATGCAAATGAGAAGGGCCGCCCCCGGTTCCGGGAACGGCCCTTCACATGGTCAGCGGCCGGAAGTGCCGCTTACGAAGCCTCTATCGCTTAAGAAGAACTCAGCGATAATGCCTAACGTAACGGAATGCCGACCTCTCTACTGAACCATGAGACATCGGATCACCTCCTTTCGCGCTGTTGAGCCAAAGTTCCCGCTTGCGCGGGCGGGGCAGTCGACGCGATGTCGGGCTGCCTTGGCGTTGCAACTTAGCGATTCCGCGCTGCACAACAAGTCTTGCAAGAAATTATTTTGTTGTCAGTATCGGGGTTTGCGCTCCGATTCCCGGCCAGTCGCCGATGTCGCCGAGCGTTATCCGGCTGGGTTATTGAACACCGTCTGCTCGACGGCAATCCTCGATTACGCGGCCGACTTCGGGCCAACTCGGCAGGTATAGCGGTGCGAGTCCAGGCACCTCCACCGCAAAGCGGCCGCGCGAAAACGCCATGGCATCGAGCAGCGGGTCGTGGGCTGCCAGGCTGGCGGTAGCGAAGCCTTCGGCGGCGGGCCGGAGCGCCAGCGTCCGGGTCAGCGTCGTGGTAAAGATCGCCATGGTCACGGCCGTACTCGCCCGATCTTCGCGGGCTAGCGAAACCGTGCCGGTCCGTGGATTGCAGGCCAGGCTCAGCAGCGTCGCAGCCGGCGTACCAAACCGGGCGATGCTCAGGCTACCTTCCCGGCCCCAGCGCCAGACGCCCACCGTGGCCGGCATGTCGTGCCATTCGGTGGGCGGCGGCGACTGCGGCGGCGGCGGCGGCGGTATTGGCGCCAGCGTCCGGGTTGCAACGACGGGGGTTTGCACCGGGCCAACGCAGGAACACAGCAGCAGCGATGCCGCCGTCATGCCGCCGCCTGCTATACGGAAGAAAAAGGGTGGGCGATTTGCCTTCATCGTCGCGCTATGGGATCAGGCGCGCAGCCGCACAACCCCGCGCCCGTTGCCCCGTGACATTTTCCCGATAAGCCCCGAAGAGCATAACCATGACTGATGTTCCCGCCCGGCGTCCCGCTAAATTGCGGGTGGACCAATTGCTGGTCGATCGCGGACTGGTGGAAAGCCGCAACCGGGCGCAGGCGCTGGTGCTGGCCGGGCTGGTCTATTGCGGCGAGGTCAGGATCGCCAAGTCCGGCCAGACGCTGGCTGTCGATGCCCCGCTCGACGTGCGCGGGCGCGATCATCCGTGGGTATCGCGCGGCGGGGTCAAGCTGGCGCATGCGCTGGCGCATTTCGCGCTCGATCCGGCAGGCGCGGTGGCGATGGATATCGGCAGCTCGACTGGGGGATTTAGCGATGTGCTGTTGGCGCATGGGGCGGCGCATGTGTTTGCGGTCGATTCAGGCACCAACCAGCTGGCGTGGAAGCTGCGCCAGGACCCGCGCCTGACCGTGCTGGAGCAGACCAGCGCGCGGGTGCTCACGACAGCCGATATCACCGCGCCATGTAACTGGGTGGTATGCGATGCCAGCTTCATCGGGCTGGCGAAAGTGCTGGAGGTGCCGCTGCGCCTCGCCGCGCCGGCGTGCCGGTTGGTTGCCCTGATCAAGCCGCAATTCGAGGTCGGGCGCGGGGAAGTCGGCAAGGGCGGGGTGGTCCGCGACCCCGCATTGCACGCGCGGGTCTGCGGCGAAGTGCGCGAGTGGCTGGAGCAGGCCGGCTGGCGCGTCATGGGCATTGTCGAAAGCCCGATTACCGGGCCGGAAGGCAATGTCGAATTCCTGATCGCAGCGCAACGCGGTTGATCGCCGGCGATCGGGGCTCCTGGCATCAAGGCGCTGCCTTACGCTTCTTCATTAACAAGAATAGCTTGGTTGCGAATTGACCATGCTGCTGACAAGCCGATTCGGCAAAACGATGGAAGATATGCGCAAAACCCTGACTCATCTCGAACGGCTCGAAGCCGAAGCCATTCACATCATTCGCGAAGTCGTCGCCGAGGCGGACAAGCCGGTGATGCTGTATTCGGTCGGCAAGGACAGCGCCGTCATGCTGCATCTGGCGAGACTGGCGTTTTATCCGTCGCCGCCGCCATTCCCGCTGCTGCATGTGGATACCACCTGGAAATTCCAGGAGATGTACAAGCTGCGCGACAGGATGGCCGAGATTTCCGGCATGGAACTGCTGGTCTATAAAAATCCCGAGGCGATGGCCAAGGGCATCAATCCGTTCGACCATGGTGCGCTGCATACCGACATGTGGAAGACCGAGGGGCTGAAGCAGGCGCTGGACAAATACGGGTTTGATTCTGCATTCGGTGGCGCGCGGCGCGACGAGGAAAAGAGCCGTGCCAAGGAACGAATCTTTTCATTCCGCACGGCAACCCATGGCTGGGACCCCAAGAACCAGCGCCCCGAATTGTGGAACCTGTACAACGCCAGGAAAGCCAAGGGCGAAAGCATCCGGGTGTTTCCGATCTCGAACTGGACCGAGCTGGACGTGTGGCAATATATCCACCTCAACGATATTCCGATCGTGCCGCTGTATTTTGCCGGGGTGCGCCCGACGGTGGAGCGCGACGGAATGGTGCTGATGGTCGATGACGATCGTTTTCGGCTGGAACCCGGCGAAGTGCCGGTGATGCGCTCGATCCGTTTCCGTACTTTGGGCTGCTATCCGCTGACCGGCGCGGTCGAAAGCTTTGCGGGCACGCTGCCCGAGATCATCCAGGAAACGTTGCTGACCACCACCAGCGAACGCCAGGGCCGCGCCATCGACAAGGATGCCGGCGGCGCGGGAATGGAAAAGAAGAAGCAGGAGGGGTATTTCTGATGGCGCATTTGACACTAAAAGCCCCTCCCCTTCAGGGGAGGGGTTGGGGTGGGGCCTCTCACGCTATCCCGCGCTATTGGCAAGG
>CAZZYX010000123.1:0-9608 GCA_964658485.1 uncultured Acetobacteraceae bacterium
GGGTTGCTTGCCGGGTGGCGGCGGTGTCTGCGACGGCTGGGAGCCGGGCGGCAACGGTGTTGCCGGGGCCGGCGCCTGGATCGCCGGGCGCGGCTTCTCGAACGGGAGCACGGTGCTGGCCACGCGGGCCCACAGTTCCGCTTCTTCAGGCGATAAACGGCGCCCCGGCGGCCTCACCGCGCATGCCCGAGCGCTCTTTGCCGGGCCAGCGTTCCTTTTGGAACCAATACCCAGGCGCTCCCGCGCGCAGCCATGCCGCCGGCGACGAGCCGTGCCTCGGGGCCGCTGCCCCAGAAGCTGTCGAAGCGATTGGCGCCCTTGATCGCGCCACCGGTATCCTGCGCCACCCACAATCCGCTGACATTGTTGCGATCGAGCGACAGGAACACCGGTGCGCCGAGCGGCACGAACAAGGGATCGGCGGCCAGGCTGACATGCCCGCGTACCGGCACGCCCAAAGCGCCGATCGGGCCGTCCCCGATGATTTCTCGAAAGAACACCCAGCTTTTGTTCCGGTTCATCAACGCTGGCCCGACATCGGGATGTTCGCGCAGATATTGCATGATCCCCTGCATCGAGCCGGGGTATTGCCCCGGTCCCGTGCCGATCAGGCCCGCATCGCGCATGACCAGCCCGATGCCGGTATAATTCTGGCCATTGTCGGCGGCATAGCCGATCCGCATGACGCTGCCATCGGGGGCCACCAATTGGCCCGAACCCTGGATCTGCAGGAAGAAGAATTCGACCGGATCGGCGGCCCAGGCAATTTCCAGCCCCTGCCCGGCCAGCGCACCGTTCTCGATCTCGGCTCGTTCGTGATACGGCACGAAATGCCCGGTTTCGTCATAGCGCCCGAACGGCGTCTGCCCGTTCGGCTTGAGCGGCGCATCACCGGGGCGAGCGTGCACCAAATCGGCCGGGATGCCATAGACCGGCACATCGAAGCCGGGTCGATGATCGCGCGTGCCGGCGATCTGCGGTTCGAAATAGCCGGTTACATAGGTCGCGGCGGTACCCACGGCGACCGTTTCGAACCGCCCGGTGAAAAATGCGGCGGCATCGCTGGCCGGCCAATTGGTCGCTGCGCCGCATGCCGCCTGCCAATCCGCAGGTCGGGTCAAGCCGCTGTTATCGGGTCGCGCCAGCAGGCGCGGGCAGCTTTCGCGAAAAGCCGCCAAGGCCGGTGCCGCCGTTGCCGCAGTAAGGCCTAAACTCGCCAGATCGGGGCCTGGCGCTATGCCGGTCGTCACCGCAGATACCGGGGCCGGGTTGCTGGCTATCGGGGACGGCGGTAACGGCACTACGCCATTTTGGGGGATCACCTGTCCGCATGCCGCCAATAGCGCGGTGGCCGCCATAAGCGACGCAAACAGCGCAACCTTGGAGTTTTGACGTAGACCTGCGACCGGTGCGAAAACATCAACTCGCATCAGGCTGGTGATATCCCTGCATTTCGGCATGCATTTAGGCGATCGGACGGCTGACAATGGACGCGCTAAACGGCGCCCGACGGCCTAGCCGTCGTCGGTCTCGTCCAGCAACCAATCCGGGTTGGACGCGCCGACATTGCGGCTGAACGTCCAGACATCCTGCACGATCACCGCGTCGTCTAGCGAACCCGCGATCATCGTACCCTGACCGTCGCGCGTAACTGCGGCAATATCAGCGGTAAGCCGCAGCGTGATGCGCGCAATGGGCGCGACGTAACTCGCAGCAACGATGGTTATGTCCTCGATCCGGACCAGCCGGTTGTCGAGTGTTTCGCCGGCAGCAATGCGAGCGTCGATCTCCGCAATAAACCCTTGAGCGACGTGCGCATCGCACAACTGGTTGAGTTCATCCTTGTCGCCGCGCCAGAACGCTTCCAATATCATGCGATAAGCGCTGCGCGCGCCATCCAGGAATACCTGCACATCGAACCGTCGATCGCCGCCGGTTATATCGCGAAGACCCCGCTCGATGGCCGGCTCCATCGCCGGCGTTGCCGCGGCCCGGACCACGACAGAGGTCGCGTTCCGTTCGGGCAAGCGAACCTGCGCGGGTGCAGGCTGTTTACTGGTGGGCCCTTTGACCGCCGGGGGCGAGTCAAAGCGGCTTTTCACCGGTTCATCACCATGATCGGCACGGCGCCCCAGCACCGCATAGAGCCTTAGCCCGAGAAAGGCCGCGATCATGGCCAAAATGACGATTTCCACGGTCACTTATCCGGTTTCCAATAGCTGCCGTCGCCTATGACGGATTGCTTACATTGCATCAAATAGGATGCGAACACAAATGAACAACGGTCGGCAAGCCCGTCCGTACATATTTTATTGGCGGTCTGCCGCAGAATAGACACGGTATGGACCGAACGGGTGGGACATCCCGGCCAGGCGGCCGGCCGCGCCCGGAACCTGGAGCTCGCCAAGAACATTTGCCGATGCGCCGCCCGGATGCTAGGCGCGCGGCGATCTTACCAATGACTGATCTTCCTGCGCGTATCGCGGGCCACAGCGAAAGAAAGCACGATCATGGCCGACGAAGGCAACGTCACCTCCAGTCTGAACCTGGGCAATGGCGAGGATACGGCGCCTGCCGCCGGCATCATCTCCCAATACGTCAAGGATCTGTCGGTCGAAAACCCGAACGCGCCCGACTGTTTCCAATGGCAGGACCCGCCGCAGCTCGACGTGCAGTTCAATATCGCCGCGCGTCCGATCCAGGCCGACGTCCATGAAGTGCAGCTCAAGATCCAGCTCAATGCGAAGGCCGATGCCGGCGTCTCCTATATCGTCGACCTGACCTATGCCGGGCTGGTCGGCATGCGCAATCTCGACGAACCGCAGATGCACGCCTTCATGTACGCAGAAGCGCCGCGCCTGCTGTTTCCGTTTGCGCGCCAGGTGATCGCGGACGCGGTGCGCAATGCCGGTTTCCCGCCGATGTTGCTCGATCCTATCGATTTCAACGCGATCTATGTGCAGCAATTGGCCACGCAGGCGGAGCAGGGCGGCGTCGGCGCACCGATGGGCAACGCCTGATCCCCCTCGCCTGAAACCCATGAACCTGCTCAAGGCCACCGGCACGATCGGCGGGCTGACGCTGGTCAGCCGCGTGCTGGGGCTGGTGCGCGATTCGCTGTTCGTGCGGCTGGTCGGCGCGGGCTTTGCCTCGGACGCGTTTCTCGTGGCGTTTCGCCTGCCTAACATGTTCCGCGCGCTGTTTGCCGAGGGCGCTTTCGCCTCGGCGTTCGTGCCGATGTTCAACCAGCGGGTCGGCGATCCCCAGGGGCGGGGCCTGCGCGATGGGCTGGATTTCGCGGAACTGGCGCTGGCGATCCTGTTGCCGGTGCTGCTGGTGATGACCGCGCTGCTGGAACTGTTCGCCTGGCCGGTCACGCTGGCGCTGTCAGGCAGATTTCACGATATCAGCGCGCAGCAATTTGCCACGGCGGTCAGCTATTCGCGGATGCAGATCCCCTATCTGCTCTTCATCAGCCTGACCTCGCTGCTGGGTGGCATTCTCAATTCGATGCACCGGTTCTGGGTGAATGCGGCAGCGCCGATCCTGCTCAACGTCACGCTGATTGCGGCGCTGCTGCTGTTCCACAACCATGACCCACTGGTCACCGCACGCAACCAGTCGCTGGCGGTCAGCCTGTCCGGCCTGTTCCAGTTCCTGTGGCTGGCGTGGGCCTGCCGCAGCGCCGGGGTCAGCCTGAAACTGCGCCGCCCGCGCCTGACGCCCGAGGTAAAACGCTTGTTGACGCTGATCTGGCCGGCGGCGGCAGGCGCGGGGGCGGTGCAGATCAACCTGGTCATTTCCACCGCGCTGGCCGCCGGGCTGCTCAGCCACGGTTCGGTGACCTATATCTATATGGCCGACCGGCTGAACCAGTTGCCGCTGGGGCTGATCGGGATCGGCCTGGGTACGGTGCTGCTGCCGACGATCTCGCGCCAACTCGGTGCGGGCCTGCAGGTCGAGGCGATGGCAACGCAGAATCGCGGGCTGGAACTGGCGCTGTTGCTGGCCTTGCCGGCGACGGTGGCACTGGTGATCTGCGGCGAGCCGATCGTCGCCGCGTTGTTCGGCTATGGCCGCTATCATGCCAATGACAGCCATGCGACCGCGCAGGCGCTGGCGGCGTTTTCGCTTGGTTTGCCGAGTTATGTCTTGGTCAAGGTGCTGACGCCGGGCTATTACGCGCGGCAGGATACCAGGACGCCGGTGCGCTATGCGATGCTGTCGATGCTGGTCAACCTGGTCGGCAATCTGATCCTGATCCCGACGATCGCGCATATGGGGCCGCCGCTGGCTACGGCCATCGCATCGACTGTCAACGTCGCCATGCTGTATGTCACGCTGCGTCGGCGCGAGCATTTCGTGCCCGACGCGCGCCTGTTGCACCGCGCGCCGCGGCTGGTGCTGGCGGCGTTGGCGATGGGCGTGGTGCTGTATTTCTGCCAGGGCCGGCTGATGCCTTACGTCCATGCCGGCTGGCTGGCGCGGATACTCACGATGGGCGTGCTGGTCGGGGCGGGCGGAGCAGTCTATGGGCTGGCCGCGATCCTGCTCGGGGCCTTTTCCAGGGACGACCTGCAATTGCTGTTGCGGCGCCGTCCGGCCAGGCTTTAGCCTTTTTTTTAAAGAACCAACCCCATGCGCATCGTTTCCGGAATCCAGCCGACCGGCAATCTACACCTGGGCAATTACCTGGGGGCGATCCGCAATTGGGTGAGGATGCAGGACGAGGTGACCGCGAGCGGTGGTGACAGCCTGTATTTCCTGGCCGATTTGCACGCGATCAGCCAGCCGCATGTCCCCGCCGAACTGACCGCCAACACGCGCGAAATGACTGCCGCGCTGATCGCCTGCGGCATCGATCCGGAACGTTCGATCCTGTTCAACCAGGCGCGGGTGCCCGCCCACGCGGAACTGCAATGGCTGCTCAACGGAACCGCCCGCTTCGGCTGGCTCAGTCGCATGACCCAGTTCAAGGACAAAGCGGGCAAGAACCGCGACAGCGTATCCTCGGCGCTGTTTACCTATCCGGTGCTGCAGGCGGCGGATGTGCTGCTGTATCAAGCCACGCATGTCCCGGTAGGCGAGGACCAGAAGCAGCATCTCGAACTGGCGCGCGATATCGCCCAGAAATTCAACAACGACTTCGGCGCCGGGAAGGAAATTTTCACCCTGCCCCAGCCGATCATCCCGCCCGGCGCCGCCCGCATCATGAGCCTGCGCGACGGCAGCGCCAAGATGAGCAAGTCCGACCCGTCGGACATGAGCCGGATCAATCTGAGCGACGACGCGGACGCGATCATGGCCAAGGTGCGCAAGGCCAAATCCGACGCCGACAGCCTGCCGGGCGAAGCTGCCGGGCTGGCGGGCCGCGCCGAGGCGACCAACCTGGTGAGCATCTATGCGGCGATGGCCGGGCAGAGTGTCGCTGCGGTGCTGGCGCAATTTGCCGGGCAGGGATTTGGCGCGTTCAAGCCCGCGCTGGGCGATTTGCTGGTGGAAAAACTGGCGCCCATCAATGCGCGTTTCGTCGAACTGCGACAGGATCGCGGCGCGCTTGATGCCATCCTGCACGCCGGAGCGGTCAAGGCGCGGGCGCTGGCGGCGCCGACGCTGGACGCCGCCTATTCCGCCCTGGGCTTGTTGCGCTGACGGCTCGATTCGCTGGCCCGGATCGACGTTATTCAACAACGGTTCAGCCTGAATCAAGCATGTTACAACACAATGCTTGGCTTACGCGTGGATCGCGCGCAGGCTGCGCGAATCATAGAGGAAAAGAAGAATGATCGCTGGGCGCGCATCCACTCGTAATTGGCAGTTCAACCCGCTGAACTGGCTTCGGCTGGCGTTTGCCGGGTTTATGCTGACTGCGCTGGCGGCCTGCGCGACCAATTTCGACGCCAACGTCACCCGCTTCCAGTCGCAGTTGCCGCCGCCGGGTCAGAGTTTCGCGGTGGTCGCCGACGACCCCGGCCTGCAGGGCGGAATCGAGTTTGGGCAGTATTCGCGGCTGGTGGCGGGTCAACTGATCCGGCTCGGCTATGTCGAGGCACCCAGTCCCGACACCGCCGGCATGTTGGTCCGTTTCAAATATGGCGTCGATAACGGCCATTCCTACACCAGCTCGACCGGCTTTTACGGGGATCCGTTTTGGGGACCATGGCGCGGCGGCGGCGGCTTTTATCGCGGTCGCGGCGGCTTTTACGGCGGCGGCGGAGCGTGGGGCTTCGGCTGGAACGATCCGTGGTTCGGCGGGATCGACAGCTACACCATCTACACCAGCGAAATTTCGCTGAAAATCGACGATCACGCCACCGGCAAGCGCCTGTTCGAGGGCAAGGCGCAGGCCGCTTCCACGTCGAACCACCTTCCCTATCTCGTGCCTAACCTGGTCGAAGCGATGTTCACTCGCTTCCCCGGCCAATCGGGAGACACCGTGCATATCACCGTCGCGCCGGAAAAGGCACCGACACACTGATCACGGTCCACATTAAAAAAAAAGGGCGGCTACACCAGGTAGCCGCCCTTAAGTTAAGGAACTCATTGCGCGTTGCGCCACGAGCCCTTCGGGTCGCACCTCCTCGATAGCAGATCCGGTTGTGACAAATTGTATAAAGACGCCATCGCGATAAGAACTATCCACGCGCGAATTCGGCTACGTGGCGCCTGAAACCTCGGTCGACAGCCTGAGCAATCGCGGCCATAGCGCGTAATCATGCTGTATGGACCGCTGCGCAATATTCTGTTCCGGCTCGATGCCGAAGCCGCGCATCGCCTGGCAATCGCCGCCTTGCGGTTGCCATGGCCAAAACGCGAGGCTGTCCCGGCCGGGGCTTTGGCGATTCGCATTGCCGGCATCGACTTTCCCAACCCGCTGGGGATGGCTGCCGGATTTGACAAGGATGGCGAGGTGCCGGACGCGTTGCTGCGCACCGGGTTCGGCTTTGTCGAGGTGGGTTCGATCACTCCCTTGCCGCAAACCGGCAACCTGCGACCACGCCTGTTCCGGCTGATCCAGGATCGTGCCGTCATCAACCGCATGGGCTTCAATAATCGCGGCGCGGCGGCGGCGGTGCGCCGCCTTTCCGCGCGGCCGGCCAATGGTATCGTCGGCATCAACATCGGCGCTAACAAGGATGCCGCCGACCGGGCCGGCGATTATGCCACCATGACCCGGCTGATGGCTCCACTCGCCACCTATCTCGCGGTCAATGTCAGCAGCCCGAATACGCCGGGGCTTCGGGCCTTGCAGGACGAAAGCGCTTTGGCGGCATTGCTCGATGGCGTGCTGGCGGCCAGATCGCCTGGCCAGATACCGGTTTTCCTGAAGGTCGCGCCGGATCTGGCACCTGCCGATATCGATGCCATCGCGCGCATTGCCATGGACCGCAAGCTGGATGGGCTGATCGTGGCCAATACCACGATTTCGCGCCCCGGTTTGCGCTCCGCGGCTGCGGGTGAAGCCGGCGGATTGTCGGGCGAGCCGCTGCGCGACCTGGCGCTGGCGCGGCTGCGCAATTTTCGCAGCGCCACCGGCGGCGCGATACCCCTGATCGGGGTTGGTGGTATCGCCACCCCCGCCGACGCCTGGGCCCGCATTCGCGCCGGGGCCAGCCTGGTGCAACTTTACACCGCGATGATTTACGAAGGACCGGGGATCGCACGCACCATCACCCAGGGGCTGGAGATGCTGATGCGACGCGACGGGTTCACCACCATTGCAGAGGCGGTGGGAAGCGAATAACCTGCCCGATATGCGCATCATATCGTTGACCATCGCCCTGTTCCCCCTGCTGCTGGCAGGTCAGCCACTCCACGCTCGACCACACCGCTCGACCACGGCAGCCGCCGCAGTCTATCCGCAAGGCATGGTTAGCGCCGCCGATCCGCGCGCGGCGGGGGCGGGGGCGCAAATCCTGCGCCGGGGCGGTAGCGCGGCTGACGCGGCAATGGCGACGTTGCTGGCGCTGAACGTCGTCGAGCCGCAAAGCTCGGGCATCGGCGGCGGCGGCTATGCGCTGATGGACGATGGCAAGGGCCATATCACCAGCATCGACGGGCGCGAAACCGCGCCGATGGCCGCAACCGGCGCGTGGTTCTACGTCAACGGCCAGCCGCTGGGGTTTGTCCAGGCGGTCCCCGGCGGTCGCAGCGTGGGCATTCCCGGCAATGTCTCGCTGATGGCGCAGGTGCATGCCCGGCTTGGCCGCTTGCCATGGCGCGCCTTGTTCGCGCCGGCGATCGGTCTTGCGCGCGATGGCTTCGTGATTTCGCCCCGGCTGCACAACTTCCTGGGCCGCTTTGCCGAAACCGGTGCGCTTTCTCCGGCCGCCCGGGCACTGTATTACCAATCCGACGGCACGCCCCTACCCGCGGGCACTATCGTCCGTGATCCGGCACTGGCCCGCTTCCTCGAACAGCTTGCCGCGGTTGGTCCCGGCGCGTTCTACACCGGCGCCAACGCGCGGGCCATCGCCGCCTCGGTCAGTACCGCGCCGCGCAACGCCGCACCGCTGACCACTGCCGACCTGGCCGGCTACCATGCCCGGCCGCGTCCGCCGGTCTGCGCCTTTTATCGCCATTATCGCCTGTGCGGCATGGGGCCGTCGAGTTCGGGCGCGACGACCGTGTTCGGTATTCTCGGCCTACTCGAACGCTTCGACCTGCACACCCTGGGCAAGGACAATGCGGTCAGCTGGCATCTTATCGCCGAAGCCATGCGGCTGACCTATGCCGATCGCGACCGCTATCTCGCCGATAGCGATTTCATCGACGTGCCGGTGGCCGGCCTGCTCAGCACCCCTTATCTCGCCGCGCGCTCGCAGTTGATTGCAGCGGACCATACCATGCCCACCGTCGCGGCGGGATCGCCACCGGGGGCGCCGCTGGCGCGCGCCGATACGCTGACCGCGGACGTGCCGTCCACCTCGCACTTCGTGGCGGTCGACCGGCACGGCGAAGTGGTCTCGATGACCTCCACCATCGAGAGCCCATTCGGGTCCGGGCTGATGGTCAACGGCTATTTCCTCAACAACGAGCTGACCGATTTCAGCCTGGTCCCGCTACGCGACGGAAAAACCGTCGCCAATCGCGTCGAACCCGGAAAGCGCCCGCGCAGCGCGATGAGCCCGACGCTGGTCTACGGCCCGGATGGCCACCTGCGGCTGGCGATCGGCGCGGCCGGAGGCGCCACCATCCCGGCCCAGGTGGTGCGTGCGATCATCGGCGTGATCGACTGGAACCTCTCGGCCCAGGATGCCATTGCGCTGCCGGTGATCTTCGCCCCCGGCGGCGATACCGTGATCGTCGAACAAGGCACCAGCCTGGCGGCGATGGCACCCGCGCTCAAGGCGCTGGGCCATAACGATATCCAGGTGCGCGAGGGTATGTTCAAGGCCAATGCGGTGGAGGTGGTCAACGGCGTTCTGGCCGGCGCTGCCGACCCGCGCGGCGAAGGACGCGCGGTAGGGCAGTAATGGCCTGCCGTGGAACCGAGGCGCAGCCCCATCGGTGCCGACATAACGGTTTTCTCCCGGACCTGATCCGGCGATCCGCTATTTGCCGGAAGCGATTTCGTCTGGAATAATACGATACGTTACAAGTTATAT
>CAZZYX010000124.1:0-9567 GCA_964658485.1 uncultured Acetobacteraceae bacterium
TCTGCAGGCGTATGATGGAATTGTGAAAGTAGTCCAGCTAGCCGTCCATGTTTATGCTTCAAACCCTATTTACGAAAGGGGACTGGGGCATTGTGCGGGGCCTCAATTTTTGCTGCATTGCAGCATCTGCCTAATTACAAGTAGTTACGGAGTGATTCGATTCCCACTACCCTCCATTTCAAATGCCGGCGCTATTTTTCCCAAGGACCCGGCGGATCGACGGAGCGGCGGCGCGTGCTGCTTCGACGGAAGGGTGGGAGAATTCGTCGCGGTAAAGTACCTGACCATTGTTGCCGAGGAAGGTACAGGTCTGGCTTGGGCAGAACACGTCGATCGTGTCGATAACCACAAGCTGTCGCTCCTGCTGGAGCCGGAGCAGCATGGCATCGACCTGCCGACGGCGGGCCAGCGTGTGCGCCTTGGTAAAGAATGTGCAGGGGCCGCCGGAAGGCGCGAACCATTGGGGCAGGGCGGTTTCGGGGCGGCAGCCCGAATCCCTGATGAATGGGTTCACGTCGAGAACGGCGAGCCGGACGCGGGTTTTTGCCAGCTTGGTTGCTAACTGGCGCAACCCTTGTTCGTACAGTTTCAGGCCTTTGATAGATCCCGCCGTCGGTTGGCGTGGCGCGAGGTCGGACAGGTCGCTCATGAGCACTACCCAGTCGCCGGGTCGCAGCCGCGACGCCATTTGCGGGACCACTGTGCCCCAATAGTAGGCGTTGCTTCGCGACCATGCGGTCGTGTTTGGGACGCCGCCGATCGGAGATGCGCCCCAGGAACTGGTGACCGTGACCGCATAATCGTCCTCTGTTACCAGCGCGTCGAAACCATGGACGAAAGCGGCGGAAAACGAATTGCCGAAAACCATGACCCGGCGCTTCGCCTGATTGAACCGACCAAGGGTACAGGCATCGAGCGGCATGGCTTTGCCGGCGTCGGCGTTGGTGGAGAGTATGCATCGGGCGCCGGCCCAAGCATATGATGTTCCGGCAATTCGATACGGGTAGGACAGCGATTCGACATTTCGCGCGACCAGTTGCGCTGGCTTGCCGACATAGAGCCGCCCGGCGAGGGGCACGGCGAGCACCGCCACGAAACCGGCGGCGGCGCAGGTTGCGGCGCCCCCCCACAGTATGGTCCGGCCATTGGAGGCAGCCCATGGCCGGGCTCGCAGCGGGCTTTCGACATAGCGGTAGGAGACATGGGCAATGGCGAAGATCAGCGACACCGCAATGGGCACCGACCACCCATCCAGGCCGCCCGTGTATCGACTGATGACCAGCACCGGCCAGTGCCACAGGTACAGCGAGTAAGACCTTTTACCCAGATAGGCCGCCACCTTGCCCGTCAACACGCGATTGGCCAACGAGCCTTGCGACAGCGCGGCAAGTGCTGCGGCGGTCCCTGTCACAACCGCAATGTTTGCGAATAATGCCAGTTGCGGGGGAAACATCAGCGTCACCAGGATCAGGATGACGATGCCGTTTTCGAGCCATTGCCTGCGAGTCCCGTCCGGGCGTTCGCGCTGGTCATGGATCATCGCGATCAGGCATCCGGCCGCCAGTTCCCAGAACCTGAGCGGCATGAGATAGAACGAGGCCATCGGCTGGCGGGTGCCGATCACGGCGAAAAGCGCGAGTGAAAGCGCTGCCGCAGCCACGATCGCTACGCAGAATATCCGGATCCGGGGGCTGCCCTGCTGCCGCAGGAACAACCACAGGATGAGCGGAAACAGCAGGTAAAACTGTTCCTCGACCCCTAGCGACCAGGTATGAGTGAAGCTGTTCAGTTGTGATGGGCCGCCGAAATAATCATTGGCAATGCGCAGCAGGTACAGGTTCGACAGGCCGAATAGCGCGAAAAATCCAGTTTTGAGGGATTCGGCAGGTTCGGAATCAAACAGGCTGGTCAGCCCGGCAGTCACTCCCACGCATAGGATCAGCGCCGGCACCAGGCGCTTGAACCGCCGCGCGTAGAAGCCGAGCAGGAAGTCCCGCAAGCTTCCGAATTCGCGTCCGCACAGCGACAGGGTGATGACATAGCCCGAGATCACGAAGAAGATATCGACCCCGAGATAGCCGCTCGGCAGGATTGCGGGGTCGAAATGGTCCAGGATAACCGCGCCTACGGCGATGGCCCGCAGGCCGTCGATCTCGTTGCGATAACGGATCGCCGCGGTCATTGGCGGGGTTTGCGCACCGATGACCATAGGGCAGCGCCGATCAGCGCGGCGCCGATCAGTCCGGTCACCGCCTGGGGCACCTCAATCCGGGCCGAGGTCAGCATAATCAGGCCCAGCGCGATGATTGCCCAGAACGCACCGTGCTCGAGATAGCGATATTGGGCCAAAGTGCTTTTCTTGACCATCAGCACGGTCAGCGACCGGACGAAGATGGCGCCGATCGATAGGCCGATGGCGATAACCACCATGTTCCGGGTCAGTGCGAAGGCCCCGATCACGCCATCGAGGCTGAACGAGGCGTCCAGCACATTGAGGTAGACGAAGGCGCCGAACCCCGCGCGCACCACGGCGCCGGTGACCGCGCGTTGGCCTTCGTATGCTTTCATGGCGCTGCCGAGGGCTTCCACCGCGATGAAGGCGATAACACCAACCAGCCCGGCACCGAGAAACTGCATCGCTTCGGCTGCGGGCAGGGTCTGTGCGATTGCCAGCAGCAGCGCCAGCAATAGCGCGATCTCGCCGGCCTCGATGCTGGCCAGGCGTTGCAGGGGCTGCTCGGCCCAGCCCAGCCAATGGCTGTCCTTGTCCGCATCGACAAAGAAGTTCAGCCCGACCAGGGTCAGGAACGCCCCGCCAAAACCGGCTATCGCAACATGCGCGTGACTGACGATGGCTTCGTAACGCGCCGGGTCTGCCAGCGACAGCCGCACCGCATCGACCGGCCCCAGTCCGGCAGTCAGGCCGACGATCGCCAGTGGAAACACGATCCGCGTCGCGAATACCGCAAACACCATTCCCCAGGTCAGGAACCGCTGTTGCCAGATCGGTTCCATCTCGGCGAGCACAGCGGCATTGACCACGGCATTGTCGAACGACAGCGAGATTTCGAGTACCGCCAGCACCGCGACCACCCACAGCGTCGCCAGGGTCGCTTCCACCGAGCCGGTGTCGTGCCAGCCATACAGCGCCGCAAGGCCCAGGCCGACGATGGCAAGCAGGGTCGAGCCTGCGAAATGGCGCCAGAAACTACGGAGCAATTATAAACCCTTTATTTCGGCTGGTAGGTCTGCTCGCGGCCAGGAAAAGTCCGCGCCCGGACTTCCGCAGCGTAGCGTTCCGCCGCGCCGGCAATAACCTGCGCGATCTCTTCATAGCGCTTTACGAAGCGCGGCACGCGATCGAACATGCCCAGCATATCCTCTGCGACCAACACTTGCCCGTCGCATTGTGCAGACGCACCGATGCCGATAACAGGGCATTCCACCGCCCGCGTGACCGCGATGGCGATGGGTTCGATTACCCCCTCGACAACGATGGCAAACGCGCCGGCCTCGGCCAAGGCGTGGGCATCGCTGACGATTTTCGTTGCTTCGGCGTCGCTGCGTCCGCGCACGCCATAACCGCCCAGGATATTGACTGCTTGGGGGGTCAGCCCGACATGGCCGATCACCGGGATACCCCGCTGCGTCAGGAATGCCACGGTTTCGGCCATTGCCGCGCCACCTTCCAGCTTGACCCCGGCACAGCCGGTTTCCTTGAGCAGCCGGGCGGACGTGGTGAATGCCTGCCCCGGCGATTCCTCGTAAGTGCCGAAAGGCAGGTCGACGACGACCACCGCATGATAGCTGCCGCGCACCACCGCCGCGCCATGCGCCGCCATCATGTCGAGCGTTACCGGCACGCTGGAGGGCAGGCCGTAAATTACCTGCCCCAGCGAATCGCCGACCAGCAGCATATCGCAATGCGTATCAAGCAATTGCGCCTGCCGCGCGGTATAGGCGGTCAGCATGACGATCGGTTCGGCGGTTACCCCGTTCTGCTTGCGGCGGCGGATCGCTGGCACGGTCAGCCGCTTCATTGGGGCCGGTGTCGGATTGGCCCTGCTGGTTGCGGTGTCGAGCTGGAACGTCGTGGACATGGCTCTGTCTAGGCAAGTTTGGAAAAAGCGGGTACCGTTTTTTCGCCACCGGGCATGATCGTAGAAAGCCGTGGCTTTGGCTCTTGCCAATGTAGACGACTCCGCTAGCTTCCAAGGAATGTGCCGAGTTTGAAAGACCATAAATGTTTGCACGGATAAAGCCGCTCGACGCGATTTTGGCGACGGCGGAAAAACACAGTCTGCAACGCTCGCTGGGGCCGATCCAGCTGACGTTGCTGGGGGTGGGCGCGGTGATCGGTACCGGCATTTTCGTGTTGACTGCGGTGGCTGCGCAAAAAGCCGGACCGGGCATGATATTCAGCTTCATGATCGCCGGTTTCGTCTGTGCAGTGGCGGCGCTGTGTTATTCCGAACTTGCCTCGATGGTGCCGGTGGCGGGCTCGGCCTATACCTACACCTATGCCGTGCTGGGCGAGATGATGGCGTGGATGGTCGGGTGGGCGCTGGTCCTGGAATATGCGCTGGGCGCCAGTGCGGTCGCGGTGGGCTGGTCCAACCATGTCGTCGGCGCGCTGGCTGACGCCGGGGTGCATTTCCCCAGTGCGATCAGCAATGCCGACGCGCTGATGGCGCATGTCGCGCTGGCGTTCGGCGCGCCGTCCACGCCCGACCTGGTCAATGCCGTGCACACCGGCGGTTTCATCAACCTGCCCGCAGTATTCATCATCCTGGGGGTGACGGCGCTGCTCATCAAGGGCACCTCGGAAAGTGCCAGGTTCAACGCGGTGCTGGTCGCGGTCAAGCTGGTGGCGCTGGCCGTATTCATCTTCTTGACGCTGCCGCTGATGCACAGCCATTATTTTCACCCGTTCATGCCGACCGGTCTTGGCAATTTGACCGGGGGGACCGGTGTGATCGGGGCGGCGGCTTCGATTTTCTTCGCCTATGTCGGGTTCGATGCGGTTTCGACCGCAGCCGAGGAAACCATCAATCCGCAGCGCAACGTGCCGATCGGGCTAATTGCCAGCCTGACCATCTGCACGGTTATCTACATCGCCGTCGCGGCGGGCGCGATCGGCACGGTCGGCGCGCAGCCGGTGCTGTCGTCGGCGGGCCATTACGTCGCTTCGGGTTCGCCGGAAATGGCCGGGCGTTGCTCCGCGATCGTCACCGGGGGTGCGGTAGAGCCGCTGGTGTGTTCCAAGCATGCGCTGGTGCTGGTGCTCCAGACGATCGGCTGGCCGACGGTCGGCTGGTTCGTCGGCCTGGCGGCGGTTATAGCCCTGCCGTCGGTGGTGCTGATGATGATGTTCGGCCAGACCCGCGTCTTCTTCGTGATGGCGCGTGACGGGCTGTTGCCCGCCGCCTTTGCCAAGGTCCATCCCCGCTACAATACACCATATGTGGTGACCGCGGTGACCGGTGCGTTTGCCCTGGTCTTTGCCGGCGTGCTGCCGGTGGGAAGCCTGGCGGATTATTCCAATTCGGGCACTCTGTTCGCGTTTGCGATGGTTGCGATCGCGGTGATGGCGCTGCGCATCAAGGACCCGGCGCGCAAGCGTCCCTTCCGGACGCCGATCGTGTGGGTGGTCGGCCCGGTCACCGTCATCGGTTGCGTCGTGCTGTATCTCGCGCTCGACATGGCATCCAAACTGGTGCTGTTCGGGTGGGGCGGCATCGGCCTGGTCGTCTATTTTCTCTATTCGCGCAGCCGCAGCCATGTCGGGATTGCACTCGCGGAAGGACGCGGACCGAACCCGGACGGAACCTGACGTACCTGATTCCCCTCCCGCAAGCGGGACTCGAGTTAGACTGCCTCCAGCGCGTAACCGGCCGAGCGCACCGTGCGTACCGGATCGGGAGCATCGACCAGTTCGATCGCTTTGCGCAGGCGGCGAATGTGGACATCGACGGTGCGTAATTCGATGTCGCTTTCGGTGCCCCACACCGCGTCGAGCAATTGCCCGCGCGAAAACACCCGGCTGGGATGCTCCATGAAAAAGCGCAGCAGCCGGAACTCGGTCGGACCCAGCGCCAGCGTCTGGCCGCGCCGCGATACCCGATGAGCGGTGGCATCGAGCGACAGGTCGCCCACCGCCAGGGTCTCGCCTGCCAGCGCCGGGCGGATGCGACGCATGATCGCGGCTACGCGCGCGATCAGTTCGCGGGGGCTGAACGGCTTGGTCATGTAGTCGTCGGCACCGGTTTCCAGCCCACGAATCAAGTCATCCTCGGCGCCTCGCGCGGTCAGCATCACGATCGGGACATGCGCGGTGGCCTTGTTGCGCCGCAGGCGGCGGCACACCTCGATCCCGCTGGTGCCGTCGATCATCCAGTCCAGCACGACCAGATCCGGCACATGCTCGCTGGCGCGCAGCAGCGCTTCGTCGCCATCCGAGGTGACCGAAATATTGTAGCCCTCGGCGCGAAAGCGGAATTCCAGCAGTTCGGCAAGCGCCGGATCGTCCTCGACCAGTAACAGACGGGGTGCGGGCATCGATTTATCCAGTCAGCTATGCTTGCGTTCGGACCGATCGCCCAGATATTCGGCAGTGGCGGAAAAATAAACCATCTCCGCGATATTGGTGGCGTGGTCGCCGATCCGTTCCAGGTTGCGCGCCACGAACAGCAGATGCGCGACGCTGGTGATGGTCCTGGGATTTTCCATCATGTGCGACACCAGATTGCGGAAGATGCTTTCGTAAAAGGCGTCGACCTTGTCATCGCGCTCGATGACCTCGACCGCCAATGCCGGATCGCGAGCGGCGTAGGCGGTCAATACATCATGCACCATTTCCGCGGCGATATCGGCCATTGCCGGGATCAGCGTCAGCGGCTCGAACGCCTCGCGATCGGTCACGCTGTCGGCGCGCTTGGCAATGTTCTTGGCGTAATCGCCGATCCGTTCGAGCATGCCGGAAATCTTCAGCGCGGCGATTACTTCGCGAAGATCGTCGGCCATCGGTGCGCGCAACGCGAAAATGCGGACCGTCAGCCGATCGACCTCCTGCTCTAGCGCGTCGATGCGCTTGTCACGGCTGACGACCGCCGCGGCTTGATTCGAGGATCCTTTGACCAGTGCTTCCATGGCCTCGCTGATTGCCAGTTCGGCCAGTCCGCCCATCTCCGCAATCAGGCCACGCAGCCGAATAATGTCTTCATCGAAGGCCTTGACCGTATGTTGCGCAACCATCGTCGTATTCCTTCCTCGGCCGCCAACTCGCTGCGACACCCCTGTGAGCGATTATGCAACCCGCGCGGCCAGCTGCAAGCTAATCCGCCAAGCGCCGCCGATGTAGACTGCCACTATCAGGCGCTGTGCCGGTTTTGCATGACAAAACGATGACATGGCAACGCTACATCGGCCTCCGCAGGCTGGTTATCGGCAGGCGGACGCTGACCGTCGTGCCTTCGCCCAGCGTGCTGGCGATATCGAGCTTGCCGCGATGGCGTTCGACGATGTGCTTGACGATGGCCAGCCCCAGCCCGGTGCCCCCGGCGGCGCGACTGCGACCGGGATCGGCGCGATAGAAGCGGCGCGTCAGGTGCGGCAGGTGATCGGCGGAAATCCCGGCGCCATGGTCGGTCACCGTCAGCAGCGCATAGCCGCGCTGGTCCTCGACGATGCCAACCTCTACCGCCCGGCTTGTATCGCCATTTTTGGCATCGCCATATTTCAGTGCGTTTTCGATCAGGTTGCGCAGCAATTGTTCCAGCTGCTTGGTATCGCCGGTTACCGCGATCGCCTGGTCGGGCGCGGCCAGCACCACGCTGGCGTCGCTGTCGCCATAGGCGAATTCGTTCACTACCCGGCTCGCCAATGCGGCGATGGCGATGCGGTCGACCGGTGCATCATGCTTTTCCGCCTCCAACTGCGACAGCGACATCAGGTCGGCCACCAGGCTTTGCATACGCTGTGCCTCACGCAGGACCGTGCCCAGGAAGCGTGCGGTGATATCGGCACCGAGCTTGCCGGGCGATTCCGCCAGCGTCTCGACATAGCCGATGATCGACGACAGCGGCGTGCGTAGTTCGTGGCTGGCGTTGGCGACGAAATCGGTATGTGCGCGACTGATATCGGCCTCGGCATTGCGGTCGCGCAGTTCGATCAGCCAGTAATTCGCCCATTCGCCGATCTCGATGCGGCGGCGGGTCAATTGCCACAGGCTGCGTGCACCGGTCAGCCCGCGCACCGTGGTGCTGCCACCTTCCGCCTCGTGCAGCAGACTCACCGCATCGGGATGGCGCAAGGCGATGCGGGCGTCCTGGCCGACGACATATGGCCCCAGCGCGGCCTGAGCCGAAGCATTGGCGACCAGGATATTGTGGCCATGCGCCAGCAACAACGGCACTTCGACTTGCTCGATCACTGCTGTCATCGCCGCCCGCGCAACTGCGTCCGGGTCGGTCCGTTCGGGGATCTTGAACGGTGTCGCCGGACGATCCGGGCGCACCCAGTCCAGCCATAGCGTCAGCATCCACACCACCGCGACGATCGCGACCACGCGCAAGGGGATATTGCCGCGAACCAACCCGGTCACGGTCAGCACAAGTAGCAGCATCTGGGGCCAGGGTACGCGTAATTTGCCGAACATGGCGGGGTACCGTCCTCCGTTGTCCGGCCGTCGTGGGCCAGGGTAGCCAGTGGTCATGCACCGCGCCTATGACAGAACTATGTCAAGGCCGGGCGAGACCGCGGGTGCGACATTTTTCTGTCATAAACCGCGCTGTAGAGTGGTGCGGCAAAGTTGGAGGATCGCGATTTGCGAGACGCGCCGGATCTGGACACGATAATCGCCGAGATCGCCGCCGAAATGGCGCAGGCAGCGGATCGCGGCAAGGTGGCGGATTACATTCCGCCGCTTGCCAAAGTCTCGCCGCAGCATTTCGGCATGGCGATCGTGATGGCGGACGGCACCTGCCATGTCGCGGGCGATGCGGATATGGCGTTCTCGGTCCAGAGCATCTCCAAGGTGTTCAGCCTGACCATGGCGCTGGGTACGGTGGGCGACGCCCTGTGGCAGCGGGTTAGCCGCGAACCGTCGGGCAGCGCCTTCAATTCGATCGTCCAGCTGGAAACCGAGCTTGGCATTCCGCGCAATCCATTCATCAATGCCGGGGCCATCGTCGTCTGCGATATCCTGCTGGGCCGGCATCAGCCGCGCGAGGCAATCGGCGAGATGTTGCGTTTCGTCCGGGCGATCACCGGCGACGAGACCATCGTCATTGACGAGCATGTCGCGCGCAGCGAGCAATTGCATGGCTTTCGCAATCTGGCACTGGCGAATTACATGCGCTCGTTCGGCAATCTCAATCATGACGTCGATCGCACGCTGGGGCTGTATGTCCATCATTGCGCGCTGGCGATGAATTGCCGGCAACTGGCGCTGGCGGGGCGCTACCTGATGGCGGGGGGCCGCAATCCGGAAAATGGGCTGTCGGTGGTGTCGCCGCAGCGCGCCCGGCGCATCAACGCGCTGATGATGACCTGCGGCCATTATGATGG
>CAZZYX010000125.1:0-9503 GCA_964658485.1 uncultured Acetobacteraceae bacterium
GTTTTTGTTCTTAAATCACGCGAAAACAAAGAATTTAGAGCAAGATGCGATTCTTCCTTATCGCATCTTGCTCTAGCCGAGTTTTCAGTAGCTGGCCGGACAGCGATATTCAGGCGGCTTTTCGCCGGTCGTCACCCAGTAATGGCCGCCGCTTGGCTCCTTGAAGGCGCGAACGTTGACAAAGCCGGCATCCCGCGCAACCTGGACGGTATCGACCAGCCCCGCTTCCCGCCAATAGGGCTCGCCGGCGTCCAGCGCGTTGCGGTCGAATTTCCAAGACTTCAGCCGGTCGAGGCTATGGTACGGCGGAACATCGGTCATGATGACCGCGCCGCCGGGTTCGAGCAGACGGAATGCCTCCTGGAACAATGCAGCGTTGATTGCGGCCGGAACTTCATGCAGCACGATGAACGAACTCACCAGGTCGAACGATCCTGCCGGCAACCTTGTATCCTCGCCGCGCCCGACAAACAGGTTCCACTTGAGCCCGTTCGCATTTGCGACGCGCTGCGCCTGTTCCAGCATCGGCCGACTGACGTCACAGCCCGAAATTTCCGCGTCGGGAAAGGCGTCAGCCAAGCCGAGGGTGTGAAAGCCCGAAGACACGCCGATCTCGAAAATGCGCTTGTAGTCGCGGCGGGGTAGGTGATCTATCACGGCCCGTCGGATATTGAAGATGCCCCCGCCAAAAACCGCCGTCAGATAGCGCTGGTGGATGAATTCGGCATGGATGAAACCCTGATATTCATGTCCGTCCCAACCGCCATGGGTGCGGTGGATCCACACCCCATCGAGATATTCCGGACGGGTAAAGTGCGGGAAGGTGGAAATTTTTGTCCGGCCATTGGCCAACGCCTTCAAACCCGGCTCAATGGCGGGGCGCAGCGCCTCGAAGGCATCGCGGGCGATAATGCCGTGATGGGCAGACGCCCATTCGGCAAAAAGATCACGCGCCGCTAGCGCTCGCGAATCCCGTAGCGCGGTTTCAAGCTGTTCCAGGCGTTCATCGAGATCCTCGGCTAGCATGTCCTCGGTCAGGCCGGCTTGCGCGATGTCTGCGGCGATGCGCGCATCGCATGCTGCGGCGTGGCGGCCGAACGAAACCAGGAAATCGATCGAGGCCCGGCCCCGTTGTTCGAGTCCGATATCCATAGCGCATGCTCCTTTTCTGTTCAGGCCGGCGATCCGGTCAGCAGGATGGTGGTAATTGCGCCGATGAACCGGTCGCGCTCAAGCGCGATAACTGCGGCGAGTTCGGCGGTCGGTTGATACGTGTCGATGGCGCCGAGCAAGCCGTGATCGGCGAGCAGCGCCTCTGTGACCATCTGGCGATCCTTCACCACCCATAGTTCATGCGCCAGGGTCAGCAGCGCCAGCCCAGTCGCGTCCTTGCGACCTGCACCAATCTCGACGGCCAAGGGGCTCGTCACTGGAAGTTTCGGGCCGGCGCGGATCGCCGTGAAAGAGAAGTTTGCATGGGGTGTTCAAGTCCACAAATCCGCCACGTCATACGATCAAGGCGCGGCAATGGTCATCGACAGATCGCATATTCATTTGGCGGTCAACCGATCCCGGCGGCAACCGGCCATCTTCTGATAGGTCGTGGATCGGATAGAATGCGCCCTCCCCGCGTTCAGCCCGCCGCGGCTTGAGGTCGGCCAATTGCCTCCACGATCTGCTCGGCAGTGGCGTTCCACACCGCGCCGTCGCTGGCCAGCGCCCGCAATACCTGTCTCAACGCGTGCTGGCGAAACGGCTGGCCCGCGACATAAGGGGTGAGGGTAAATGCCAGCACCCGTCCGGCAACATGGTCGGCGGTGAGATAGTCCTTTGCCTCCAGGATCTGACCGGCCCAGCTATCCTCCGACTGTCGGCGATCGATCAGCAGCGTGCGGTCGTCGAGTTCGTTGGACACGGGAATGGCATGGATCGGCCCGGACGTCGTATTCAGGGCGATTGGCGCTTCGTCGCTTTCCCAATCCAGGCAGATGTCGAACCCGTGCTTCGCCACAATGTCGAGAGTGGCGAAGGATTGCTGGCGCGCGGGGCTCATCCAGGTTCGCGGTGCCAGCCCGGCGGCGGTGAACAATGCCCGCGCTTCTGAAACCCATTGTTCTTCCACCGCAGGGTCGAGCCCGGACCAATGGATATGGTCGGTCGACAAGCCATAGGCGGCAATCTCGTGCCCGGCGGCTAGTGCAAGATCGATGACCGGTCGCAAGCGTTGCAGTTCATACGCATTCACCGGCAAGCACGCCTTCAGTCCCGCCGCCGCCAAAGCCTTGAGAATCCGGAACACGCCGACGCGATTACCGTAATCGCGCGAGGTGTAATGACGCAGATCGGGGTAAGGCGTCACCATCGCGCCGGGATGTTTGAACGGCTTGCCCGAGGGATTGAGCATATGATGCTCGATCGGCACGACGATCATGCAGGCCAGTGCCTGGCCGCCCGGCCACGGCACCGACACGCGATCCTTGGCCAGCGCCCAAATTGTGCGATCCTGGTCGGAGCCGTAAGCGCGCCGCGGATAGACCAGATAATCGTTGCCGTCGGTCATGCCGCACGCTCGCATGCGGCAAAGCCGGTGCCGCCGGTGGCGTGACCGCGCGCCGCGATGTCGGCGATCGTGCCATCCCGGTGATGTTCGCGGTAATATCCTGCGATCTCGACCGCAGTGGCGAACCACACGTCACCGGCATGGGCGGCGATATGTTTGAGCGCCGCTTCGAACGGGCGGATGCGATGCGGCTGGCTGACCAGATAGGCGTGGAGGGGGATGCACATCACCGTGCCGCTGTCCTCGCCCTCGGCCAGCAACTGGTCGAAATGGCGGATCAACATATCGGCATAGCGCCAAGGATCGACCCCGAGCGCGCCATAGGTAATGACGTCGTTCACCTCGAGCGAATAGGGCATCGAAATCAGGCTGCCGGCGCGGGTCTTGATCGGTTGCGGCTGATCGTCTTGAAACAGGTCGCAGCTATACCAGAAATCATATTCCGCGATCAGGTCGAGCGTGCGCTCGGTATGGGTGAGCGCCGGAGCGAGATAGCCGCGCAGCCGCTGCCCGGTGGCCGCCTGGACCGAGCGGATCGCATCCTCGATCACTGCGCGTTCCTGCGCCTCGGTCAGGCCATAGGAGTAACGAGTATTGTAGATGCCGTGGCTGAAGAATTCCCAGTTGCGCGCGACACATGCCTCGATGATTTCGGGATGGTGATCGATCAGCGCGGTGGACAGCGAGATCGATCCGCGCAGCGCATATTTGTCGAACAATTCCATCATCCGCCAGTGGCCGACGCGATTGCCCCAGTCGCGTTGCGAATAGCCCACCACATCGGGCGCGGGTCGCGGCCAGCCGGCCCGCGACGGATTCACCGGCGGAGCATATTCATAGACTTCGATATTGGGTGCGATCCAGAACGCGATCTTCTTGCCGCCCGGCCAGACGATTTTGGGACGATCGTGATAGGGCCAGTAATCGTATAGATTTGGTTCAGCGTGCATATGCACCCTCCTTGGCCGGCGACCGACGCGAGCGGCGATCTTCCGGCGATAGTCAAACCGGTTGTATCCGGCGATCCGGATAAGTCACCGTTCCCTATCGCGCCGAACGCGACGATCCGTATCCGCCACTGCGGCATCTGTTCGCTGTGCGGACATCATGCCATCGCTCCTTCCCGGACGACCGATCATTGCCGATCATCATCCTACATAGGGAGAATATCATGATCTGCACCGTCAGTGCCCGGACATTCGAAACGGCGCTTCCCGTGATCGTAATCGGCGGTGGCGGCTGCGGATTGACCGCCGGGCTCGCCGCGCGCGAAGCGGGTGTGGACGTATTGGTCGTCGAACGCGATGTCAGCCCATCCGGCTCGACCGGCATGTCGACCGGGCTTATCCCGGCGGCGGGAACACCCGAACAGCGCGCCGAGGGGATCGAAGACAGTGCCGCCAGCTTTACCGCCGACATCCTGGCAAAGGCCGGTGCCACCGATCCTGCGGTGGTGCAGCGGATTGCCGGGGAATCGGCCGAAACGGTGGCCTGGCTGCAACGCCATGGCGTCCCCTTGTCGTTGCTTGCCGGATTTACTTATGCCGGGCACAGCGTGCGGCGCATGTTCGGTACGCCCAATCGCACCGGCAGCGAATTGATCGCCGGGCTGCTCGCCGCAGCGCAAGCTGCCGACGTGATGCTGATGACCGGCGCGACGGTCGAGACCTTGTTCGTAGATGCCGATCGACGGGTGATCGGCATCGCGGTGCGTCGGCCTGACGGCGGGATGGAGGAGATCGGTTGCGAAGCCCTGATCCTCGCCTGTTCGGGGTTCGGCGGCAACGCTGCGCTGGTAGGCGACACGATACCGGAGATCGCGCATGCGGTCTATCATGGCCATCCGGGCAACCGCGGCGATGCGCTGATTTGGGGTCAGGCGCTGGATGCCGCAACGGCTGATCTGGATGCCTATCAGGGGCATGGCAATCTGGCGGCTGGTCATGGCATCATCGTCAACTGGCCAACGATCATCCAGGGCGGCTTTCAGCTCAACGCCGAGGGGGAGCGCTTCTACGACGAATCGATCGGCTACTCGAGCGCCGCCGCCCATGTGCAGGACCAGCCCGGACACTTTGCCTGGACCATCTTCGATGCCCGGATCGGCGAGATCCTGAACCAGTTCGAGGATTATCAGGAAGCCTGGCGGGCCGGCGCGATCGTCGCGGCGGAAGATCTGGTCACGCTGGCACTTCGTACCCGGCTACCGGAGGCGGCGATCCGGCGCGCGCTGGACGATATTGCCGAATTTGCCGCCGGGCGCGCGACCGATCCGTTCGGGCGCGATTTTGCCGGCCTGCCCGGACTGGTCGCGCCCTATCGGGCAGTAAAGGTCAACGGGGCATTGCTCCACACCCAGGGCGGCCTGGCCGTCAACGGTGATGCCAGGGTGCTCGATCGGGCCGGCAAGCCGTTCCCCAATCTCTTCGCTGGCGGGGGCGCCGCGCGCGGCATTTCCGGTCCCGGCGCGAAAGGCTATATCGCCGGCAACGGGCTGGTGACGGCGACCACGCTGGGCAAGATCGCCGGACGGGTGGCGGCGGCGCAGGTGCGGGATGCCGCCAAGACCGTCGATTGATTGCCCGCTTGTCAATCTGCAAGGCCGGGCGATCCGCAACGCCGGGCGCCGAACATCCGCCCAGTGGACAAACGGTGACGGCACGGCGCGTGCCGATGTCGCTTGCGCTATTATCGCGGGATGCACCCTTCCCTGCCTTGCATGATGCGTCGCGAACGATGCAGTCAAGGCTCTTGCGAAGCTTTTCGGAACGCAGGACAATGACCATCGATCAGGACGGTGCACCCCGAACCGTCCGCAAATTAGGATACCGGCGATGACCTTCCTGACGAAGCTTGATTCTCCCGATCTCGATCCCCGGATGAAGCCCGGTTTCGGCCTGACGCAACATGGCCGCGCGAGCTGCGAGTTCCTGGGTGGGCTGCAGTTGTTTTCGTCCGGCCAGATCCGGCCCCGGGCGCGTGCCGCATTCGAGGCCGACGCGCAGGCCCGGAAGTTGAGCATGGAACATGCCGCAGATGTTACTGGCGCGGGGGCCCGCCCGCGTATCGCCCAGGCCAAGTCGATCGCCGAAACCAAGCCCGAGTATCGGCTGGAGCGATTCTTCCAGCGTTACGTGGCAGAAGAGAACTACAGCACCGGCATCCCGGCGATCGAGGAGCGCCGCGAGAAATTCCAGGCATTTATGGAGGCGCCGATCGGACCGGGCGCCGGCGGCACTCTCGAGCTGGCCGACACGCTGGAAATTCCCAAATATTATAGTGCCGTCGAATGGCATCTCGAACCAGGCGGCTGGGACGGCTATGATCTGTACGGCCCGCTGTTCGCCTTCGGCATCGGCCCGCATGTCTTCAGCAAGGGCGGATATGCAGCAGTGGGCGTCGGTGCCGACATCACGCAGCAGCGGATCGATACGGTAAGGCAGTTTCCCAAGCCGCATTACGACAAGATCTATGAACCGGGCTGTGGTGGAGCCACTACCTTCCGTGCGGTGCATACCGTGTTTCCCGATGCCGAGCTGCATGGTTGCGACTTGTCCCCGCTGTTGCTCCGCAATGGCCACAAGATGGCGGAGCGTCAGGGCCTTACGGTCCATCTCAAGCAGCGCGACGCGCTCAATTGTGGCGAGGCCGACGACAGCTTCGACGGTGTGATAACCTATGCGCTGCACCATGAGCTTCCGCCCAAGATCAATCAGCAGCTGTTCGTGGAGATGTTCCGCATTCTCAAGCCAGGCGGCGACATCGTGATTACCGATCCACCGCCATTCCGCGGGGTAGATCTGTTCCAGTCAGTCATTCTCGACTGGGATACCGATCATCGCGCCGAGCCGTTTTTTTCCGCAGTGCTTCACAGCAGCCTTGATGACCAATTGGCCGCGGCCGGATTTGAGGCGGTCGAATCTTATGCGATCGGCAACGACGGCTATCCCTGGATCACGCGAGCACGCAAGCCGGAGGCGAAATGAGCGACGGAAATGAACCGTACCAGTATCTCGACGCGAGCAACGTCGACGATCTGGCGCGCATCCTGGTCGCGCTCGTTCAGGAAACCTGGACGATGCGCGATCGCATGGCCATCACCGAACAGCTGCTGGCGGAGCATACCGGCATCACCGCCGCCGCAATCGACGATTATGTCGCCGATGCGGCAACGCGCGGCGAAATCGATCGGCTGCGCGAACGGTTTGTGAACAAGGTGATCGGCGCGCCAATCGCCGCACGCGATCGCAGCGTGGATCAGATCCTGGAACGTGCCGGCATGGCGCGCCCGTCCTGATCCTGCCTATCAGACAAGGACGCTGACCGGCGATGGAGCTGCAGCAATTGCAGCATTTCCTGGCGATCGCCCGACACGAGAACATGGCTCGCGCCGCCGAGGCGCTTAACATCAGCCAGTCAGGCCTGAGCCGCAGCATCCGCACCCTGGAGGCGACGCTCGGGCTGCCGCTGTTCGAACGAGAGCCGCGCGGCGTCAGCCTCACCGGGTATGGTGCAGCGCTGCTGGTGCGCGCAAAGGTAATCGTGGCGGAACACGATCGCGCGACGGCCGAGGCGCGTGCCTATCGGGTGCTGAAAAGCGGCGATGTCGTCCTCGGCTTGCATCCGGTGCTGGCACGGTTCGGCGGGGAGGCGCTGATCGGTCGTTTCCTCACGGCGCATCCGGGCGTGAACCTGTCGATCGAGGTCGGCACCGATCCCGCGATGAGCGCGCGCGTCGCCACGGGCGAACTCGACATCGCTTTCACGCTGTTCGGCGGCGCGCCGCCCGATCCGGCGTTGATCTATGAAAACCTGCTGGAACTGAATTGCGGCATCTACCATCGCGCGGGCGCAGAAATGCCCGGGGGTGCGCCGACGCTGGCCGCCTTGGCAGGGGTCACCTGGGCCTTGGGCGGTGGCCTGAACTTTCGACGAACAGTCGAAGCTGCCTTCGTCGATGCCGGGGTGGCCCCGCCGGCGCGCTTGCTGCAATGCAGTTCGATTTCGCTGCTGCTGGATCTGGTCACGCAACGGGATCTGGTCACGATCCTGCCCGATCGGTTGGTTGCCTTGTTGCCCGCCGGATCGCTGAAGAGGATAGACATCGTCGCTCCGGGCGGACGCCCGCGTGGCGGTTTGGTCTATCGCCCCGAGGTTATGCAGCAACCGGCAATTGCCGCCGTCGCCAAGCACTTGCGGAGCGTCGTCCCGGTCATTGGCGGCGCGGACAAGGTCGACGGATAAACGATCAGCGTGCGCCTGGCGTGACCGGCCCGGAGAGCCGCGCTTCGGACAGGTCGTAGAATTTGAGCGCGACGCAACTGGCCAGCAGAAAGCCCATCGGCGCGAACGAAGACAGGACGAAGATCGCCTGGATCGCCGAAGCCGGCTGGCTGACCGTTGCGGCGCTGACTCCGGTGCCCTGGATATAGCCCGACGCGCCAAGGACGATGCCGGTGATGGCCGAGCCGAGCGCATAGGCGAGCTTTTCGATCACCGTGTAGAGCGCCGCCAGCAGCCCTTCGCGACGCAGACCGGTGCGACGATAATCCCACTCCATCGTATCGGGCAGCAGCGATTGTCCGAACAGCAGCACCCCGCCGCCGATTGCACCAAGCAGCAGACCGCGCAGGTACAGCAGGAAGATCGGATCGCTTGGGCTGACGAAATACCAGCTGACGTACATGAAGCCGTAGGCGACGGTGATCCAGAAGAACAGGTCGCGCTTGCCCAGCTTGCGGCCCGCCCGCAGCCACAGCGGCTGAGTGACGATCATCGCGCCATAGAACACCAGAAAATACAGGCCGAGCGTCGCGTCGCTCAACGACAGCACCCGCTTGAACAGGAACGGGACCGACGCCTGCGTGACCGCCAGCGCCAGCAACTGCAGCAGTTTGATCACCAGCAGCAGCATGAACGGCTTGTTGTCCGAGATCAGCACGATCTTGCGCAGGAAGGGCAGGCGCTCCGGGCTGTCTTCGTAATGGACCGGCGCGGGGCGTGTCGCCACGAAGCAGAACACGGCGCTGGCCAGGATCACCACCACCAGCACCCCGGATAGCGCGCTGTGCCCGGTCTGCCCGCCGCCCAATGCACCTATGACGATGGGTCCGACAAATACGGCGACCAGGCTGGCCAGCGAAACGGCATAGACCCGGTACGAAATCAGCCGGGACCGTTCGTGATAATCGCGGGTCATTTCCGCCGGCATTGCCATATAGGGCACGCTGAACATGGCGTAAGCGGTTGCGTAGACGATCAGCGAGATCGCCACGTACCACAAGGCCCCCGCCCCTTTCAGCATTGCCGGAACATTGAACAGCATCACCGCCGCGACCGCCAGTAATACGCCACCCGCCAGGATGAATGGTCGTCTCCGCCCGGCCGAGGACCGGCTGCGGTCGCTGAGCGTGCCGATAGCCGGATCGATAAAGGCATCGTAAAGTTTCGACAGGCCGATCAGGCCTCCGGCGATGCCGGCGCCGATTCCCACGAAATCGACCAGATAGCGCAGCAACAACACGTTCACCGCGTTGAACAGCGATGCCACGGCAAGGGTACCTGCACCCCAGCCAATGCAGACCATGACGGGCAATTTCGTTTCCGGCACTGCGCCATCCGCGAAATCGGTTCCCGAACCTGTCCCCGAATTTGTCAACGTGTGTGTTTCGTTCACCATGCCGGCCTCCAAGGTCGATAACCCAATCCAGACTTTTTTTGGCGTCAGCGCCAGTGTCGATGTCAAATTGCTCTCCAGCTTTACCGCCTGTCGATCATTCCCGGTCCTGGCGGGCGTAGGATCGGTTCGGATGCGCCTAGGGTCAGCGCCAGCAAGGAGCCAAGATGCGCATCACGAGCTTCATCCTGGCGGTCTGCGCGATGCTCGCGGTGGGCGGGGCGGCAGGCGCGGCACCGGGCGATGGCGGCACCAGCGATTTCTATC
>CAZZYX010000126.1:0-9473 GCA_964658485.1 uncultured Acetobacteraceae bacterium
CGTCCAGCTATCGCCGCTGGGCGCCGCGGCGATCACGTCGCCGGTCCGCAGCGTATCAGGCAGGCCTGCCAGCGGCCCCATCGCGCCATCGGGAAAGCCGATGGTGGCGGCCGAACCGGCGCGGTGCAGGACCAGCCCGACCCGCCAGTCCTTGTATGCCACGGTCTTGTTCAGCGCCAGCAGCTGGCCCTGCCAGTTATCCGGCCAATGCTCCCGGTCGATATCGAGATGGGCAATCGGCCCTGGCCATGGCTTGCCGGACGAGTAACGGACAAGACCGCCGCGCAAGGCATCGAGGCTGGCCTTTTGCAATGTCGGATCGAGCGATGTGCGCACCCACAACCCGCCGGCATAGACGCTGTTCGGGCCATCGTCGGCGTTCTCGCCATATTGATCGATCAGGCGGCGCCGTACTTCCTCGACGAAATAGCCGACGGCGGGATCGTAACTTTCCACCCGGCGGGCGATTACTCCCAGCGGTTGCGCCTTGGCGGCTTCGGCATCGACGCGACCGGCAAAACCGTTCTTGACCATCTGGTCGAGCACCCAGTTGCGCCGGGCAATCGCCATATCGACGTTCCTGGCGCGGCCATAGGTCTCGGGCGCCTTGGGCAGGATCGCCAGGAAAGCGCATTCGGCGAGCTTGAGATCGCCGACATCCTTGCCGAAATAGGCCCGCGAGGCCGCCTGCACACCAAAGCTCTGGCGGCCCAGCGGGATTTCGTTGAGGTAAAGCTCCAGGATCTGCTGTTTCGACAGGACATGCTCTATGCGCCGCGCCAGGATCATCTCCTTGAGCTTGCGGGACACCGAATATTCGTTGCCGATCAATATGTTCTTAGCCACTTGCTGGGTAATGGTCGAACCGCCACGAGCGCGCTGGCCCGACCCGAACTTCATCCCGTAATCCAGCACCGCCTCGCCCAGTCCGACGAAATCGACCCCGCCGTGCGTGAAGAAATTCTTGTCCTCCGCCGAGATGTAGGCGTTGATCAGGGTAGGCGGAAAATCGACATAGCCCAGCTGCACGCGCCGTTCGCGCGCGTAGGAATAGACGATACTGCCATCCGCGCCGCGCACCATGGTGGGTAGCGGCGGCTGGTAATCCACCAGCTTGTCCGCCGATGGCAAATTGCGCGCCACCGTCACCCAGACCAGCAGGGTGATCGCCAGGAAAACCGCCAGCACATAGCCCAGCAAGCGTACCCAAAGATGCCCGCGCCATACCCGTACGACGCCGGCGGCGACCCCGGGCACGTATAACCGCGACACCACACCACCGGCATTGCGGCGGATGCGATAGCTCAGTCTATCCTCGGGAGGGTCTTCGGCCATGTGCGCAAGCTCCTAGCATGGCTGCGCGCGGGTTTGCCAGTGGCCTTGTCACGCATGGTCGCCACGCCTGGCAGCTAAGGTGCCGCGAGTGGCGTGGGGGCGGACTGGCGCGCAAAGAACACGCGGATGGCGCGGTCGGCGGTCTCCGCAAAAGCCCGGCGTCCGGCGGCGGACCCCAGCCACGCGGCATCGCGGGGATTGCTGATATAGCCCGCCTCGAACAATACCGAGGGCACATCGGGCGATTTAAGCACGACAAACGCCGCCGATTGCAGCGCCCGGTCGCGAAAAACGATATGGTCGCGTCCCTCGCGAAGCACCAGTTGCGCGAATTCCTGCGACTGTTGCTGTGTCCGGCGCTGCGCCAGATCGACCAGGATGGCGTCCACGGCGGTGCCGGCGTTGCCCAGCGCGATGCCGTTGACTGAGTCGGCGCGGTTTTCGTTGTCCGCCAACTGCCCTGCCGCTGCGCTGCTGCCGCGTTCGGACAAGGTATAGACGGTGCCGCCCGAGGCAGCGGTGTTTTCCGAACTGTCCGCGTGAATTGAAATGAACAAATCCGCTTTCAGGCGCCGGGCAAAGCCGAGGCGCTCCGCCAGCAACAGATAACGGTCATCGGAGCGGGTCATGGCGACACGAATACCGCCGCCTGCCAGCAACCGGGTCTCCAGCGCCCGGGCGACCGCCAGCGTCAGTGTCTTTTCATCGGTTGCCCTTCCCTGCGCGCCGGGATCGTGGCCGCCGTGCCCGGCATCGATCACCACCAAAGGCCGGCTGGCATCCAGCGGACCCCTGACCGGGGGCAACCCGGCGGTAGCACCAGGTGGCGGCAAGTCGATGCGCAGGACGTAATCGTAATCGTGTTCCGCCTTGCCGAAGCGGCCGACGATCACGCGCACCGCCGCCAGCATGAACCCCGCCACCAGCACGACCAAAACAAGCGGGAGTTTGCGTGACATTCTGAATTTGCAGTATGATGTGCGGCGTCCGCGCGCAATGGCATGCGGCACGGGCAGGCCGTGTCGGGGGTCGAGCAATAAACTTGCCGAGGGCGGATTGCAGTGCTAATCACGCGATACCGGGGCAGTCCTGCCCAGATCCCCCCAGCGTAACAGCCAGCCCTTCGGCGGCAGTTGTGTATCCGGGATGGATCGAGCTTGACCGGTTCCTGTCCGGATCGTCCGGATCGGGGCCGTCCGGATACGACAGGTTGATGCAGGTCATGAAGAGCCGTTTTCCGTTCCATTTGCCGCAGCTCCACAGGGGCGCGGCGACATGGTTGACGGACAGGCTGGCAATTGGATCACTAACGGTGGCGGTAACGTCGCACCGGACCACGGCCACCGATCCAGCGCGTACAAGCGCGCCACGCCGTTTCTCACCAGCAGATGCACACCCCGCCGCCGCCAAGAGGATTCGCACCGCTGCGATACATCTTGTCGGTTTCGTTAAATCCGCGCCGTTGCGCCGGGCATTGCCCCCGACGCCAGCGCGCGGCACTTCCGCCAATTATCGCGCCACAGCGCCGGGCCTGCCCGCGCATCAGAGCGCCTGGAGAATTCATAATGACAACGCGTATGCTTATCGACGCCCGCCACCCGGAAGAAACCCGGGTTGCGGTGCTGACAGGCAACCGGATTGAAGAGTTTGACTTTGATTCTGCCGATCACAAGCAGATCAAGGGCAATATCTACCTCGCCAAGGTTACTCGAGTAGAGCCGTCGCTGCAGGCTGCATTCGTCGACTTCGGCGGCAACCGGCACGGATTCCTCGCCTTCAGCGAAATCCACCCCGACTATTATCAGATCCCCAAGGAAGACCGCGAGGCGTTGCTGGCTGAGGAAGCCGATCACGCCGCGGAAGAGGCCGCGCTGCGTGCCGCCGAAGAAGCGGAAGAAGACGCCTATGGCGACAGCGAAAATTATTCCGATAACGAGGGTTATGCCGGCGATGATTACGCGCCGGGCGACGGCAACGGCAGCGTCATCGAAATCGATACTTCGGAAAAAGATCAGGTTGCGACGATCGAGGACGGCCATGTCGAACATGGTTTCGATCAGGATTTCGACCAGGCCGACGAAGGTTTCGAGAGCGACAACGGCGCGCGCGACGATGCCGGGCAGGACGGCAACGAAGACGGCAACCAGCAAGGACGCCAGCGCGGACGCCGCCAGGGCCAGGGCCGCGCACAGGCCAAGGATACGCGCGGCCAAGCGGATGATCTGCGCGCCCGCCGCATGGCGCTGCGCCGCCGCTACAAGATCCAGGATGTGATCCAGCGCCGGCAAGTGCTGCTGGTCCAGGTGGTCAAGGAAGAACGCGGCAACAAGGGTGCGGCGCTGACCTCTTATCTCAGCCTGGCCGGTCGTTATTGCGTGTTGATGCCTAACTCCAGCAACGGTGGCGGGATCAGCCGCAAGATCAACTCGGTCGCCGATCGCAAGCGATTGAAGTCGATCATTTCCGAAATGGCGCTGCCCAAGAGCATGGGCTGCATCGTCCGCACCGCCGGATTGCAGCGCACCAAGACCGAGATCAAGCGCGATTTCGATTATCTGGCGCGACTATGGGACGATATTCGCGACACCACGCTGCATTCCAGCGCACCGGCGCTGATTCATTCGGACAGCGACCTGATCAAGCGCGCGATCCGCGACATCTATAACCGCGACATCGAGGAAGTGATCGTCGAGGGCGAAAGCGGCTACCGGCTGGCGCGCGACTTCATGCGATTGCTGATGCCCACCCATGCTCGCCGGGTGAAGGCCTATGTCGATCCGGTGCCGTTGTTCCAGCGCTTCGGCGCGGAAGACCAGCTGACCGCGATGTACGATCCGGTGGTCCAGCTCAAATCGGGTGGCTACATCGTCATCAACCCGACCGAAGCGCTGGTGTCGATCGACATCAACTCGGGCCGTTCGACCAAGGAACACGGCATCGAGGCCACCGCGGTCAACACCAACCTGGAAGCCGCGCGCGAGATCGCCCGCCAGTTGCGCCTGCGCGACATGGCCGGGCTGGTCGTGATCGATTTCATCGACATGGAATACGGCTCGAACGTCCGCAAGGTCGAGAAGGCGATGAAGGACGCGCTGAAGGACGACCGCGCCCGTATCCAGGTCGGCCGCATTTCCGGTTTCGGCCTGATGGAGATGAGCCGCCAGCGCCTGCGGACCGGCGTACTCGAGGCAACGACGCGCTCGTGCCCGCATTGCGACGGCTCGGGACTGGTGCGTACCGCCGGATCGGCAGGACTTTCCGCGCTGCGCATGATCGAGGAAGAAGCGGCCAAGGGGCGCGGCGTGGTAATCACGTTGTTCGCCAGCCAGGAAGCCACTATCTACGTGCTCAACACCAAGCGCGGCGACCTTGCCGAGATCGAAGCCCGCTATGGCGTAACCGTCGAAGTGATCCCGGAAGGCGAGAACGAAGGCGCCAAGATGCGCGTCGCCTCGTCGGGGCCGCGCAATGAGTTCGTGCCCAAATTCGAGCCGACCGCTTACGTCGAGGAAGACTACGACGATCTTCCCGAGGAAGACGAGATCGAAGACGAGGTCGCGGAAGACGAACCGGCTCGCGAGTCGCGCCGCGAACCGGTTGCCGCGAACGATGGCGAAAATGCTGCGGATCATTCATCCGAAAGCGCTGTCACCGGCGATGCCCGCCGCAAGCGCCGCAAGCGTCGGCGTGGCCGTGGGCGCGACACCGAGGAGCAGGGCGGCAGGGCCGAAACCGGCGAGACGATGCCGGCCGCCGAGGGCGAAACTTCGGATCTAGCCGGTGAGTTCGATGAGGCCGACATCGTCGATGACGCTGGCGAGATAAGGGCCGGCAACGCCGACGAAGACAGCGAGGCTCAGGCCAAGCGTCGCCGCCGTGGTCGCCGCCGTCGCGGCGGGCGCAATCGCGGTGAGCCGGGCAGCGACCAATCGGGCGAAGTTTCTGGCGAGGAGCAGGGCGAATTTGCCGGGTCCCCGCCTGAAGACGCGCCGATCATGGCCACAGCCCATGCCGTTGCCGAAGATCCAGTCGAATCCGACGCGGTGACTGCCGCACCAGTCATCGCTGCGGAAGTTGCCGAAGCCAGCGACGCGCCAGCACCGAAAAAGCGCGCACGTCGCAAGAAAGCCGATGCCGAGCCAGGCGAACCAGCCCCGGTGGCAGCAGAAGCCGCCGAGCCGGAGCCTGCGACCGTAGCCGAAGCGCCAATCGAAAAGGCCAAGCGTCCGCGCCGCAAGAAGGCCGCAGCGGATGGCGAAGCCGAAGCACCGGCCGAGACAATGGTCGAAGCTGCCGTTCCGGAGAAACGCGCGCGCCGCAGGAAAAGCGATGTCGCGCCGACGGACGAGGCCGGCAGCGAACCGCTGACCCCGCGCCCCGCCGCTGATATGCTGGATATCGGCACCGCCGATCCGGTGACGGGCGAAATCCCTGACCCGGCCAATTCCGACGATACGGGCGAAGAGCCACGTCGCGGCTGGTGGCAGCGGACCTTCGGCGCCTGACCGAGCCGGGTTTCGAGGGGATCACGGGCCGACCCTGAAATCCTCCCCGGTGGGGAAGGATTTCAGGGTCTCGATCCGCCCTGGTCAGCGACCACTTCATGAAACCGCCGGTAATCGATGGTCCGCCCGCCATCCGGCGCGGTGGTGACGATATCGACAAACCGGGCATTGCGGCTGATGTCTTCCGGGACATAGGCCCAGCGATCATGGATGACCTGTCCGCTGATTTCATCGGTGCCGGACAGAATGACGACGATTTCCTCGCCCGCCGCCGCTGCGCTACCATCGAGCCAAGCGCGCAACGGACTGTCTGTCCCGATCGCGTGCATGATCGTCCAGGTGAGCGCGAACACCGGATTGCTGTCGCGGACCAGTGGCAGATCGACAAAGCGTCGCATCCGCACCCCCGACAGGTCGCTATCGACCAGCAAGGTCAGTCGCGCCTGGGCCGAATACACGACATTATGTCGCTGATTGGCTGCGCGCAGCATCAATGTCGGCACGCCGGCGACATCGCGGATCAGCGCGCGATGGCTGAACACGAACCGCGCGGTCGGGCGTGAAAATCGGGCAAAGGCAATGCCGGTGGACAGCGCGAAATAGATCAGCCCCAGCGTGATCTCGACCACCACGACGATATTCGCATACAGGGAAACGGGGTAGACGTTGCCATAGCCGATGGTCGCGACGGTATGGACGCTGAAGAAGAAATCACGCAACAACAGCGGCATCTGCATCGTATCGTGGGCCGTGGCCAACCCCGCCTGGTCCAGTCGGTACAGCCCGGCGAAGACAAGATTGAACACCAGGAACAATCCGACGAATAATCCCCCCAGCCGCTTCCAGCTCATAGCCATCAGGCGATGGTAGATATCGGCCGAGAACCGCCGTGGCAGGCCGATCGCCCGCACCCGAAAATCACCGTGGTGGATGGCCATCGAAATCAGCGACGGCGGGCGCTTGTCATCGAGTTTGCGAAATTCTTCGGGTTGCGTCTCCACCATCCGGTCACGCTAGCGCATCGTGCGAAAAAGTGGGAAACGGTTTTTCGTACGGTACGCTAGCCCCTTGCCCCCGGCAGATGAATCGCTAGATGGGAAAGTGGCAGCGGATCGTCCGCGATCAGGATCAGATAAGTATATGGCCGATTTCTTCCCCAACGCCATCAGCAGGATCACCGGCAAGGGCCGTGTCCACAAGGCTGCTCCAAAGGCGGATGGCAGCGCCGCGAGAGTGAAGAAATTCACGGTCTATCGCTACAATCCCGACAGCGGTGAAAACCCCCGCTACGACGTGTTCGAAATCGATCTCGACAATTGCGGCCCGATGGTACTCGACGCACTGATCAAGATGAAGAACGAACAGGATGCGTCGCTGACCTTTAGGCGCTCGTGCCGGGAAGGAATCTGCGGCTCCTGCTCGATGAACATAAATGGTCGCAACGGTTTGGCCTGCACCATGGCGATCGAGGATTTGAAGGGCGATGTCCGCATCACCCCCTTGCCGCATATGGAAGTCATCAAGGACTTGGTACCCGATTTCTCGCATTTTTACGCGCAATACGCCTCGATCAAGCCATGGCTGCAGACGGTTTCGACCACGCCCTCCGGCAAGGAGCGGCTGCAATTGCCGGAGCAGCGCGAAAAGCTGGACGGGCTTTACGAGTGTATCCTGTGCGCCTGCTGTTCGACCGCATGCCCCAGCTATTGGTGGAATTCGGACAAGTTTCTCGGCCCGGCGATCCTGCTTCAGGCCTACCGCTGGCTGGCCGACAGCCGCGACGAAATGACCGGGGAACGGCTGGACGAACTGGAAGACCCGTTCCGCCTGTATCGTTGCCATACCATCATGAATTGTGCCAACGTCTGTCCCAAGGGCCTGTCCCCGGCGCGGGCGATCGCCGAAATCAAAAAGATGCAGGTGGAGCGCGCAGGCTGAGCGATTTTCGGTCGGCCCATTTCATCTGTGAGCCGCACCCCGATTATCCGGGCTGGAATCGTTACGAGCTGGCTGATCCGGGGCGTTATAACCGCGCGGTATTAGGTGACCTGATCGTCCGTGCCGAGGATGACAACCATTGCCGGGTCAGGCTCGCCCCCCAGCCGCATCATACCAATGCCGCGGGGCATATCCACGGCGGGGTGACGTTGGGGCTGATCGACGTGTCGCTGTTCGCGACGATGTATCTGTTGCACGGGATGCCGGTGGCGCGAGCGGTCACCATGGATTTGCAGACCCAGTTCATTGGCGCCGGCGATGCCTCGCGCCCGCTCGACGTTGTAGTCGAGGTGTTGCGCGAAACCCGTCGCATGGTTTTCCTGCGCGGGCTGGTGGTACAGGAGGATGATCTGGTGTCCTCGTTCACCGGGACTATCCGCAAGCCAAGCCAGATCATATGACCGGTCTCATCGCGCGCTATGAAGCGCTGATTGCTGCAGGGGAATTGCGGCCCGACGCGGAACAGGCTGCGGCGGCCCGGCAGCTGGCGGCATTGCAGGCAGAGCTGGAATCGCCGATATCGGCGACCGGGCTGATCGGCAAGTTGTTCCGGCGCAGGCCCGCCGCCAAGCCGCGCGGCCTCTATATGTGGGGCGGCGTGGGACGCGGCAAGTCGATGCTGATGGACCTGTTTCATGAGACGCTGGCCATCCCGAAAAAACGCCGCAGCCATTTCCATGCCTTCATGATCGAGGTTCATGCCCGCCTTCACCAGGCCCGCAAGAGCGAAAGCGGCGATCCGATCCCGCCGGTCGCCGCTGCGATTGCCGTTGACCTGCGAGTGCTGGCCTTCGACGAGATGGTGGTGAACAATTCCGCCGATGCCATGATCATGAGCCGGCTGTTTACCGCGCTGATCCGCGATCAGGGCGTGACCATCGTCACCACCTCGAACCGTGCGCCGTCGGCACTGTACAAGGACGGGCTGAACCGCGAGCATTTTCTGCCGTTCATTGCCCTGATCGAGCGCGAACTCGACGTCGTCGCGCTGAATGGCCCGGTCGATTACCGGCTGCAACGGCTGGGCGGGCTGGACACCTGGCATGTGCCGCTGGGTGACGCGGCGACCGCGCAGGTCCGCGAGGCGTTTTTTCGCCTGACCGACTATAGTCCCGAGGATTCGGCCAACGTGCCTTGCGCCGATCTCGACGTCGGTGGACGCGTGCTGCACGTTCCCAAAAGCCTCAAGGGCGTGGCCGTGTTCAGTTTCAGGCGGCTATGCGGCGAAGCGCGTGGCGCGTCGGATTATATCGCCATCGCCCAGGCGTATCACACGGTGATACTGGTCGGCATCCCGCGCATGAGCCCGGACAACCGCAATGAAGCCGCCCGCTTCGTGACGCTGATCGACACCCTGTACGAAAACAAGGTCAAGCTGTTCGCCACTGCCGATGCGGAGCCCGGACAACTGTACCAAGCCGGCGATGGTCGTTTTGAATTCGAGCGCACGGTCAGCCGGCTGATCGAGATGCAAAGCCGGGAGTATCTGGCGCTGGGCCATGGCGAGGATTGAACGCGGGTAGGTGCACTTATCCCCGCCCGCTTGCGGGAGGGGTTAGGGGTGGGCACTTACTTCTTCCGGCGCCGAGGTAGCAAGCAGGATGCCCACCCCCGGCCCCTCCCGCAAGCGGGCGG
>CAZZYX010000127.1:0-9440 GCA_964658485.1 uncultured Acetobacteraceae bacterium
ATCGCCGGCTGGCTTGCGTCGGAATGCCCGGCTGGGATCCGTCGGAATACGAAACCTGGATAAATGACAGACATTACGTGAATGCTATTAATACGCCCGCGTTGGCACCCTGTCCGGGTCTCGGCGCGTATGAGGAAAGGCTGTCTCGGCTCTTACACCGGCCCGCCGGAGGCAACCTTTTTCGTTATTCAGCCTCGCCAGCGCCGCGCTCTGCCTCACTGAGCCGCGCCCGCAACCGGGCTAACTCATGGAAGGAGCTACGCATTCCCTCGGCACTTCCCGAGGCGATCGCTGCGTCAAGGGCGTCTTCTTCCAACACCACCGCCTTCTGGAGCGTTCGTACCAAACCCAAAAGCTCTTCTTTTCTGCTCATTTGGTGTTGCGCCCTGTAACTGAGGCGGCAACGGCCAAGCGGCCTGATGGTTCGAAGGCTAGCACGCTCGTGAGCGGCCGGCGCATCTTTGCATACGACTCAAAACTACTAAATATCAACCGGTTGTGGGTGGGTGCGCGAATGATGGCGGTCCTCGCTCAGCCCGAGCCAATGCGGCACTACGGGCTTGCCCGGCGCATACTCACAGAAGCTGCTCACCGGCACCAGGCATCGGTTCTCCGGCTTTATCCAGGCGCGCCATTACAACTCAACGCGGTCTTGCGGATATTCGTGACCGACCGATTGCCCGGAACCGAGGGCGGACAGGGAAAGCCCAGGCGCATCATCCTCAGTTCGCGCCCCTCGGGCTGGAGCGAACCATGGGTGCCATCAGCTCGGGAAAGATCCCGGGCAAAAGCGGCAAATTGCCGGTCCGGTCCCCCATCGAACGCATTACAACTCCCCGATCGCCAGCTGGCCCTTTGTGACGCTGCAGGATTGCGCATCGGCCGAGACCTTGGAGCGGCTCGATCGTTCCGTCGAGGGCACTTGCTCTGCATTGATCGATCAACCGCAAGCGCTGCCTCCCACCTCATGAGTTGGCGCGATACAAGGTAGGGCTGGGACACGGTCGACACCTTTGCGGAACCGGTTAACCTCATAAATATTTGACGAAACTGCGTGCAGCCAAGTCCACTGATTTGCGTTCGACGAAACAAGCGTCACCACTAATCGTGTCGCACTTAGGGGAGTAGCTGGTGCCAGACATTGAGAAACCGCTCGAAGAGCGAATCCGCGAGCGCGCTTATGATCTTTGGGAGCAGGACGGACGACCCGACTCGGGGTCCGAGGACTATTGGCATCGCGCACGCGAGGAACTGGAAGGCGGGAACATAACAGATCAGCCAACAACCGCAGCTTCAACAGTCACGCCTCCGAAAGCCTTATAGCCGTGCCTCATGAAGCCTCCCGTGGAGAATACAATCAGTGAGGTATAGGCCCGTTGATGGCTGGGGTCCCATAGTTGTGGCCGTGCCGGTGAAGAATGAGCAAGATTGTATAAAGTCATGCCTCGAAGCGCTTGACGGCCAAATAGCAGGGCATGCCGATCACATCGTTCTGCTTCTTAATAACTGCTCAGACGCAACTGCGGCAATTGCGCGGTCATTGGCGCCGCAATTGCAAAGTGCCTTGCATATTATAGATGTCGTGCTGCCGCCGGAGCAAGCAAATGCGGGCGTGGCACGTCATATGGCTCTGGCAGCGGCAGAAAAGCTAGCCGGCGAAAACGGTGTCTTGCTGACAACCGATTCCGATAGCAGGGTCGATCCAAATTGGATTGGAGCAAATCTCGAGGCTCTAGATGCGGGCGCGGATGCAGTTGCCGGCTGGGCCGAGCTTGACCCGCTGGATTGGGGCTCGATACCACTGGCGCTCCACGAGGCTGACGCCCGGGAGTGTGCCTACGACGCAGTATGCGACGAAATTCATGCTTTGCTTGACCCCGACCCAGCTGATCCGTTGCCGCGTCACACGCAAGCGTCGGGGGCCAGCATCGCTGTAAGCGCCAGGATTTATCGTGCCGCGGGCGGAATGCCGAAAGTGCCCACAGGGGAGGATCGGGCATTCATTACCGCGCTTCGAAAAATAGACGCTCGCGTCAGGCATTCCCCCGAGTGCCGTGTCGTTGTCTCTGGTCGCTGGATGGCCGGGCCGCTGGCGGGATGGCCGCAACGATCCGCCGCCGCATAAGTGCTCCCGATGAATATCTGGATGACCGGCTTGAGCCTGCACAGGATTGCGGGCGGCGGGCGTCTCTGAGAAGGCTCGCGCGGTTGAGATACAAAGCGTCAGGCAGCATGGACCCCTCCCGGCAATCGTCCGATCTTGCAACTTGGTGGCACCTACTCGGCATGAGGTCATCTGTCACACGGGCGCTTATGGACGCCCCGACTTTTGGTGCCGCATGGAGTGAGATTGAGAAGGAAAGTCCTCTATTGGCAACCAGGCGGGTTCCGGTGCGGGATTTGTCTCGGCAGCAGTCGATTGCCGAAGATATTCGGGACGCAGCTCGGCGTGAGCCTGAAGCGTGCCTTCGGGAGCTTCTGAACTTCTCGCTCACGGTGGATGAATGAAAACTTTCGGGACGCCTCATGTATCTCTCAGGCAGTTTGCAACCAAGCGAGGGCGCCCGTCGTTCATAGCTTTCTGTAATTCTGGACTGCTCCGATGACTTCCATCGAGACCGAAAGTATGCCCAGGGCTCTACCTGGTGCTGCTCGTTCCACAAAAACCGTAGTGATTACTGGGGCAGGGTCGGGCATCGGCTTAGCTGCGGCACTGCATTTCGCTCGCCATGGCTGGCAAGTTGGCTTGATTGGACGTGGCGAGGCAGCTCTATCGGATGCAAAACTCAAAGTGGAGGCGGCCGGAGGGATCGCACATTTCGCACTGGCGGACGTCTCAGATTCGGCAGCTTTGGAGCAGGCAACGACAGAGATCGAGACAAACCTTGGCCCGATCAACGTGTGGGTCAACAACGCCGGCATAGGCTTCTACGGGAAATTCAGTGACGTTTCAGAGGATGCTTTCCGGCGCGTCCTAGACGTAAATCTCATCGGCACCGTCAATGGAACGCGAATCGCGTTGACTCGGATGAGGCCGCGTAACCGCGGAACGATCGTTCAGATTTTGTCCGCGATTTCCTATCGGGGAGTACCTTTACAATCGGCGTATTCGACCTCGAAATATGGACTACGCGGATTCACGGAGGCACTGCGGTCGGAGTTGATCAATGAGGGTTCCGCCATACACCTCACTATGGTTCATCCTCCTGCGGTAAATACGCCCTTTTACAGCCACGCCGGCTCTGTAATGGACCAGGCGCCCAGGCCGCCGCCACCGGTCTATCAGCCGGAGTTGCTGGGCGAAGCTGTCTTTCTTGCTGCAACTTCTAAGCGTCGTGAGTGGCGAGTCACCGGTTCGACATTGGGTTTCGCAATTGGGAACAAGCTAGCGCCCAACCTGCTCGATCATGTGGCTGGCTTGGTCGGAGTTTTCGCGCAAAAGACGAGGCGGGAGGGTGTTGTGGCAGCCCGCGATCCAAATACTTTCTCGCCATCAACGGGCCCCTCTCGAACACACGGCCCGTTCGACCAGGAGTCGCTTGCGAGCAGCTTACAGTGGTCATTTAACAAAAGCCCAGCGATCCTGCGCATGGGAATTGGGCTGATGGTGCTTACTGCATTTCAGCTCGCACGACGGAGACGGTAGTGGACAAGATACCTTCCGGACTGGTATCCGGAACAGCCGTTTTGGCCGCGGCAATCATTGGCGCTCAGAATGGTCCACAGAGACCCGCGACCGCGGCCTGGTACGCCCTGTTGCGTAAGCCCGCCTATACACCGCCTGGGCCATTGATCGGAGGCGCTTGGGGCATCCTGGAGTTGCTGCTGAGTATAGCGGGCTACAGACTGTTGCGTGCTCCACAAGCCAGCGCGCGAACCGCAGCCTTGTGCGCGTGGGTGTTAACCTTGCTGGGTTTGGCGGGATATCCCTGGCTGTTCTTCCGAAGGAAACGTCTCGCGTCAAGTGCAGCAGCATCAAGCGCCATGCTCGCTAGCGCAGGCGGGATGTTCATTGCCGCAAGGGAGGTCGATGAACCGGCTGCCATCATGACAGTCCCGTTGCTGTTTTGGCTTGGATTTGCGACGCTTCTGAGCGAAGAACTTTGGCGCCGAAACCCAAATCTTTCTCGTGATTAAGAGCATCGAAGGATTTCCTGTTCTCCTCACGTCAGAACTCGTGAATGCGAAAAGGCTTGAGCTTAGAACTGGCTGCTCCGCCGACCATTTGACCGCGCTGACATTGGCTTGAACGTCAACTGCAACTTTGGTGTGTCGCGTTCGTAGATTGCGAGGTCGGTAAACTAAGGTACCTCGAAACTAAGGATTTCTCGATGCCCAGATGTTCGATTGGATTTTCTTTGCCATCGTCCTCCTCCCGACGGCTTTCCTCGTGTGGGACTGGCTTAAAAATCGTTAAGCGAATTCTCAAACAGTATGCCTTGCCTGGACAGGTGCCACTTGTTGCTCCCGGCCGTGTAGCGGCAGGAGCAGGGTGACGGGGCGTATGCCAGTTAGGTGCGTCAAATAACACCACAAGCTATCTCAAGTGGTGCAACCACGAGGACGCGGGGTCGCAGCGTGAAACCTGCCGTGGCGGAAGGCACAGAGATACGCTGACCTTACGGCGGTTGTTTTCTGATTTGAAGGCAGGCGGCGAGCGGAACGGCGCCTGCACACATCGCGGCCATGGCCCAGAACGCCCTAGGCCCAAAGGAGCCATAAAGCGGTCCCGATGCCAAGTCACTGCGGCGGAGACAGCGCCCATGGCAACAGTTGCATAAAAAGCCTGGGCGGTCGCCGCCAGCTTAGTAGGTACGGTGCGAGCGATCATGTCCATGCAGGCAAGATGAAGGAGCGCAAACGTCAGGCCGTGCAACGGTTCCACTAGCGCCATGGCTGGGAACCAGGCTGTGTTGGCGGCGGTGCCCCACCGGATGACGCCGGCCCCGGCGGCAGCGATCATAGCACGCCCGGGGCCAAGCTTCCGCAACAGCCAGCCGCCGACGAAAACGAAGATCAAGACCTCTGAGGCTACCGATATTGCCCAAAGAACGCTTGCCCTTTCCGCTGACATTCCAGCCGAGCGCCAACGGATAACTTCGAAGCCGTCGTGAAGGGCATGGCTGCCGCCGACAAGTGCAACGACCAGCATCAGCCTCGCGAAACCGGGGACCGACAGGAGACGCTTCAGTGATCCAGTCTCCGATGCTGCCGCCTCCGGGGTTGCGGTCCCAGCGACACGATCCGGCAGCAAGAGGCCCAGAAGGGAGGCTGCGGCCAGCAGCCCGGCATTCAGCCAGATGATGACGTCGAGGCCTTTACGCCCGACAAGCCGCCCGGAAGCGAGCGTGGCTGCAATGAAAGCCGCAGACCCTGCGCCTCGCACCCAGCCGTAACGAAAACCCGGCATCGCCTCAGCGGAGCCGAGTGCCAGCGCGTCGGCGATCGGAGTAAGCGGCGCTAGCACCGCCGCATGCGCTACGCTGACCACGAGCAGCAGGGGAAGGCCGCGGGCGTGAACGTAGCCCAGCGCGACTAGCGCGGATGCGGGGGCAAAGCCGGCGAGCACGATCGATGGACGACCTGTCTTGTCGGCAATCCTGCCGCCCCATGGTCCGGCCAGCAGCCGGACCGCGGTTCCCCCCGCCAGCACGATGCCAAGTTGCCCCGGACCGAGACCGTCCTGGCGGAGCAGGCCGGGCAAGAACGGCGAGGCTACCCCGAACGCGGCGAACAATCCGCCATAGAGAGCGAGGAAGCGCGGCAGAGGCGGAATAGTACGCACGAGCCAGCAACGGCAGACTGGCGGCACTGTTTCCCGCGCATCAAAGCATGGCCTGAAGAAACTCGAATACGCGTGCCATCTTTGTGCACCCAAATGGCCCGCAAATATCGCGCTTCCGTCGCCTTCGTGTTGGTGACTTTAGGCCTGGACGCTCTCGGCGTCGGCATTATCGCGCCGATCGTGCCGGGCCTGGTCAGGCAGCTCGCGCAGCTCTCGCCGGAGCGCGCCGCCCCCTGGGTCGGGGCGCTGGTGGCCGCCTATGCCGGCGTGCAGTTCTTTGCCGCCCCATTGCTGGGCGCACTCAGCGACCGTTTCGGAAGGCGTCCCGTCATCCTTGCCTCCGTGTTTGGTCTTGGCTGCGACTACGTGCTACTGGCATTGGCGCCGAACCTTTGGTGGCTATTCGCAGGGCGGCTCATCGCTGGCGCGACTTCGGCGAACGTGCCCGCAGCTACGGCTTACATCGCCGACGTGTCATCCAAGGAGGATCGGCCGCGGCTGTTCGGCCTGATCGGCGCGACCTTCGGCGCGGGGTTCGTCATCGGACCCGCGCTCGGCGGCGCATTGGCAGTCTTTGGCCTCCGGCTCCCGTTCATTGCCGCTGCCGCGCTTTCCTTCGCCAACGTCTGCTTTGGATTATTTGCCCTGCCGGAAAGCCTTGCCGCCGAGAACCGGCGGCCGCTGTCGCGCGCAAGGGCAAACCCCTTCAGACTGCTGGCCGGGATAATCAAAGATGGCAGCCTATGGCGGCTGGCGATCGCCTGGTCTTGCTCCTGGATCGGCCTGGGCGCCGTGCAAAGCAGTCTGGTCCTGTTCACCGGCTACCGCTTCGGTTGGGGGCCAGGGTTGAACGGCATCGTCCTGGCGGGCGTGGGGGTGTCCCAAGCTGTCGTTGAGGGTCTGCTGCTTAAACATGTGACCGCTCGGCTGGGTGAGCGCCGCACCGCTATTGCCGGCTATGTCACGGGGGCGGCAGGCTACACGATGCTTGCGGCCCCTTTCGCCAGCTGGATCGTGGCGCCTGCGGTCGCACTCATGGCGCTTGGCGGCCTCGCGACGCCTTCCGTCCGTGCAATGGTCTCAGGTCGCGGGGAAGTGGACAGCCAAGGAGAGATGCAAGGCATACTCTCTGCCGTGGAAGGCCTCACCGCGGTGTTCGCGCCTCTCCTCGCCGCAGGTTTATTCTACGCCTTTACCACGCATCTGCTGCCCGTGACTTTTCCGGGCGCGCCGTTCGCCTTCGCAGCCGCATCTGCCATACTGGCCTGTGTGCTTCTAAGCCGCTGGAAGCCAGCTCCTACACCGCCTGCCCAAGAACCGAGGCCGAGCGACGCCCTGCCGGTCGAACAGAATGCGTGTAACGCCAACCAATGCGAGGTAAGATAGGCACCGCCGACCAACAGACCGCCTGGCGGTTGTTGCATGATCGCCGATTGCCTTGGCAGATAGGTTCAGCCGTGCGTCTCGCAAATCGATGGATCGGGCCCACGGGTTATATCAACCCCTCTTACCCTTGCCAGCTTGATCGCGCTGCCACCTCAGCCGCCTCGTAGATCGCCGCAATTAATCTCTGGTCCTGCAGGCCCTCCGCGCCGGGCATGCGAGGTTCGCGGCCGCCGCGAATTGCCTGAGGAATGCTCCACCTCTAGTACGAACTGATTGTGTTCGACGAAGGTCGCTGCTCCACCGATTTCCCCTCGCCGACGCCCCTGCCGATCCGCTAGAAATTACCGCAGAGCAAAGGCAGGATCGGGCTCGCCCCAGCCAGTTTCTCCCAAGACGCTCAGGCGACGATTCTCATGGATGCTGTAGGCGCATGCGCAGTCGCGATGATGCCGCTGAGGAAACGCAGTGTGGTCGAATCCGCGTTGGCCGTTCCTTACTCAGATCGTGATCAGGATCTCGTCGGGCAAATCTGCATCCAAAGGAACGTCCCGCTATGCTACTCGTTGGCTCGCTTCATGACTTGAGAAGGAACGACGCGCATGAAGGCATTGTGCTGGCACGGCAGAGGTGACATTCGCTGCGACACGGTGCCTGACCCCAAGATCGAGGATGCGCGCGACGTTATCCTAAAAGTTAGTGCGTGTGCTATCTGCGGCTCGGATCTCCACCTGATGGACGGGCAGATGCCGAGCATGGAGAGCGGCGACGTGCTCGGTCATGAATTTATGGGCGAGGTGATGGAGACGGGCTCGCCCGGACACACGCTCAAGGTCGGCGACCGGATCGTTGTCCCATTCAACATAAACTGCGGCGAATGCCGGCAGTGCAAACTTGGCAACTGGTCTTGCTGCCTAAGAAGCAACCGCAACGGCGACATGGCGGCCAAGATGTTTGGCTACCCGACCGCTGGACTATTCGGTTATTCGCACCTGACAGGCGGCTATTGGGGAGGGCAGGCCGAATACGTGCGGGTGCCGATGGCAGATGTCGCGCCGATGAAAGTGCCGGAAGGCATGTCGGACGAGCAGGCGCTATTCCTCTCCGACATCCTGCCGACCGGTTGGCAGGCCGCCGAAAACGCGGACATAGCGGGGGGTGACACGGTTGCGATCTGGGGTGCCGGCCCTGTCGGGCTATTCGCGATTAAGTCCGCGCAGATTATGGGTGCCGAGAGGATTGTTTCAATCGACGACGTTCCTATTCGGCTGGAGATGGCGCGTCGCGCCGGCGCCACCCATGTGATCGACTTCACGCAGGAAGACGTATTGGAGCGTTTGAAGGACATCACGAAGGGCCAAGGGCCCGACGCTGTTATCGACTGCGTTGGCATGGAAGCTCATGCTGGTCACGGCATGGCAAGCATAGTCAGCAGCGTGCAGGAAAAGCTTTCCGGTATGCTGCGGCCTTATGCACTCGCGGAGATGATCACTGCCGTCCGGCCTGCCGGCACCGTCTCCGTGCCAGGCGTCTATGGCGGCCCGGTTCCGGTCAACATGGGCTCGGTTGTTCAGAAGGGCCTGACCATCAAGAGCGGACAGACCCATGTAAAGCGATATCTCGAAAAGCTATCCGGACTGATTCAGGACGGTACGATAGACCCGACTTTCCTCATCACACATCGCAGCACGAACCTCGATGACGGTCCGGAACTCTACAAGACGTTTCGTGACAAGAAGGACGATTGCGTGAAGGTTGTTTTCCACTTGTCTTGACATTGCCTTAGCTGCGTCTATGCCAGTATTGCATCGGCACCGATGACTGAAGATTGCTGAGTAGTTCATTCAGTGAAGGCACAGTCTTGTAGGGCTGTGCCGCTTACGGCGAATCTGCTGGCGCTCCTTGCAAGTGCGCTTAAGGATGCATGGTCCGATAATTCGGCTTCCGCAGTCGCCTTCATTGAGGAACAGGCTGCAATTCAATCATGGCTTCTACAGCCTCGGCGACCTGCCGGGTGGCTTGATAGTGGATCATGTGACCTGCCCCTTGGACGACATGAAGCACGCTGCCCTTGATGGCTGCCCGGAGCTGTTCGGCACGCCGCTTGAACACGACCTTGTCGCCTTCGCCGGCCATAATGAACACGGGGAGCGCCAAATCCTTGTAATGGTCCTGCAGTGCGACTGCGGACGGGATCATAAGGGCTCCGTCCTCCGCCGTGGCCCTGATTGCGAGGGGCGGATGGCCATCGCCGTGGAGAACTCTTCATTGA
>CAZZYX010000128.1:0-9324 GCA_964658485.1 uncultured Acetobacteraceae bacterium
CGCGATTGTCGCCCTCGCGCCCGGTATCGACCAGCGCCCGGCCCGAGCCATCGGCCATGATGAACTTGTTGCCGTAGATTTCGGCGACACGGCCCCGGATGGTGAAGATGCCGGTCGCCGACAGCGTGCGGATAGCAACCGGCATGGCGGGAGCCATCGCGACCGGCGGGCGGGTCTGCGCGACGACGACCGCGCCGCCAGCGCCACCCAGCGCAAGCAGGCCGGCGGCGGCGAATGCGAGATTGCCCGGGCGGCGCAGCTGGCGGCGAGGGTCGGGGCGAACATCGTTGTCGTGATTGTCGGGGGTAGGCATGGAAATCTCCTTTCGAGGTACTTGCGCCTTTATAATCGGCGCAGCCCCCGCGCCCCTGAACCGGGCGGTTCAGTTTGAGTTTAAGTAGGAAAGCTACTCCGGCGCCGAAGGGATGATGCATTTGCGGATATTGCTCGTCGAGGACGACGCGACTTTGGCGGACGGGATCGCGCGCGCCTTGCGAGCCGAGAACTTCGTAGTCGATGTGGCGGATAACGGCGAGGATGGCGGCCATCTCGGCTCGACCGAACGCTATGACGCAGCGGTGCTGGACCTTGGCTTGCCGGTTCGTGATGGCGTGTCGGTATTGCGCGACTGGCGCGCGGAGGGGCGCCACCTGCCGGTGCTGATCCTGACCGCGCGCGATGGCTGGTCCGAAAAGGTCGCCGGGTTCAAGGCGGGCGCTGACGACTACCTGACCAAGCCGTTCCGCATGGACGAGGTTATCATGCGCCTGCGCGCCCTGGTCCGACGATCCGCCGGTCATGCCGGGACGCGGATCGCTTGTGGTGCGCTCGCCTACGAGGCGCAGCTCGGCACGTTCGAACTGGACGGCCTGCCGCTGAAGCTGACCGCGCTGGAATGGCGCGTTCTGTCTACGCTGATGCTGCGGCGGAACGTGGTGATCGAGCGTGCCGAGCTGATCGAGCGTGTCTATGAGGGCGACGCGGACCCGGACTCCAACTCGATCGAGGTCATCATCGGCCGGCTGCGCCGCAAGATCGGGGCGCAGATGATCGAGACCATGCGAGGGCGCGGCTATCGGCTGACCGCCGGGACGCCATGAGGATACTGCCCCGATCGCTGTTTGGCCGCTTGCTTGGCATAGCGGCACTTACCACGATCGCGGCGCTGGCGTTCGCGGCGTTCGCTATCGGCCATGTGCTTGAACGGTTCGTGATTCACGGCCTCGACCAGCAGCTCGACGCGCAGATTGGCGTGTTGGCGAAAGCGGTACGCCCGGACGGCACGCTCGACCAAGCACGGATAATCGATCTACCCGCTTTCGACGAGGTGGGTTCAGGCTGGAGCTGGCGGGTCGATAGTCCGGATGGGCGGCACTGGGCGCGTGGCCCGGTAATCGACCCGCCTGCCTTTCCTGTCCCGCCCGCGAGGCGGGGTCGTCGCGAACAGGACCGCAAGTCGATGGCGCCCGGCCCGCGCCCGGGCGATGGGCGTGGGCCAGCGGGCGAGCTTGTCCACTTTCGCCAGCTTTCGGTGCAGACCGCCCGCGGCCTGGTGATGGTGACAGCCGGCGGACCCCGCCGGGTAGCGCTGGCACCGCTGCGTGAAGCGATGGTGCCGCTGCTCGGCTCGCTCGCGTTGCTGGGAGCGGGGCTGGCGCTCGCGACGCTGGTGCAGTTGTGGATCGGGCTGCGCCCGTTGCGGACCTTGCGAGCCGAGCTGGCAGCGGTTCGCGCCGGTAGCGCCCGCCATATCCCGCTTGACCAGCCTGCCGAGATCAAGCCGCTGGCCGCCGAACTCAACGCCATGATCGATCAGAACGAAGCCGGGTTGGAGCACGCGCGGCGGCACGTCGCCAATTTGGCGCATGGCCTGAAGACACCGCTGGCGGCGTTGAGCGTGAAGCTGGCGCAGAGCGGGCGCGACCCGGATGGCAGCCTGGGCGAGATGGTGGCGCAGATCGACGGACGGGTTCGTCACCACCTTGGCCGGGCAAGGGCAGCCGCCCCGGGCGGGGCACAGCGCGCACGTACCTTGCTGGCACCAGCCATTGCCGACCTGACCCATGCTTTAGGGCGCATCCACGTCGAACGGGCGATCGGCGTTTCGATCGCCATCGCGCCCGAGCTTGCTGTCGCGGCCGATCCCCAAGACCTGGACGAAATGGCGGGCAACCTGCTCGACAATGCCTGGCGGTTCGCAAAATCGGCGATCGTCGTCACCGCGGCCCGGGTCGGCGCGATGGTGATGCTGACCATCGACGATGACGGATCGGGTCTACCGGAGGCAGCAATCAGCGAAGCGCTCATGCCGGGCCGCAGGTTGGACGAGCGGGGCGACGGGCACGGCTTTGGCTTGTCGATTACGGTGGAGTTGGCAGAGTTGAACGGCGGTAGCCTGGAGTTGCTGGCATCGCCATTGGGCGGGCTTCGCACAATGCTGGTTCTTCCGGCAAGCCGGGCCGCGCAAACCTCCGAGCCACGATAAGAATTCCGTCACATCCGACACCACTGTACGAAATCGTATATGCGGTGTAGTCTGGGTGAGAAAACTCGCTGCTGGAGCTTTCATGTCGGATTTGTCGATCGAGCGGATCCTGCTCCGCCAGCAGGAGACTCTGGCGAAATTTGGTGAGTTGGCGCTGCGGTCCGAAAGTCTCGACCAGATCCTGACCGAAGCGTGTCGGCTTGTCGGTGAGGCGCTCGAAACCGACCTCGCCAAGGTCATGGAGCTACAGGATGACGGCAAGACGTTGCTCGTCCGTGCAGGCGTCGGCTGGAAAGCCGGCGTTGTCGGCGTGGTCACCGTCCCAGCCGTGCCGGGTTCGTCGGAAGGGTTTGCGCTGAGCACCGGTCAGGCAGTCATATCCGACGATATTGCGACCGAGACGCGTTTTGAATACGCCGATTTCATCAAAAACAACGGCGTTCGAGCTATCGTCAACGTCATTATCCTGGGTGCCGAGGACAAGCCTCCGTTTGGCATCCTGCAGGTCGATAGCAGGGCACCCCGGCATTTTAGCGAACGGGATGTAAGGTTCCTGCGTGGCTATGCCAACCTGATCGCTGCCGCCGTCGAGCGTCTCCATGTGGCGGACGAGATGCACGCGACGCAGGCCAAGCTTCTGGCCAGGGAAGCTGAACTTCATGGCTTGAACGAGACGCTTGAAGAGCGTGTCGTTCAGCGCACTGCCGCCTTGGCGGCTGAACAGAAATCGCGGGAAGAGGCCGAGGCGCAACTGCGGCAGAGCCAGAAAATGGAGGCGATCGGGCAACTCACCGGCGGCATCGCCCATGATTTCAACAATCTTCTGACCGGCATTTCGGGCTCGCTCGATATGATCCGCCGCCGGTTGGCGTCCGGCAGGATCGACGACATCGACCGGTTCATGGACGGCGCATCGACGTCGGCATTTCGCGCCGCGGCTCTGACCCAGCGGTTGCTGGCTTTTTCGCGTCGGCAGTTGCTTCACACCAGGGCCTGCGATGTCAATGCCTTGGTGGCGAGCATGGACGATATGCTGCGCCGCTCGCTGGGCGAGCAGGTGCGGCTTGAAATAAGGCTCGATGCCGGACTTTGGCCCGCGCTAGCCGACGCGAACCAGTTCGAGAATGCGATCCTCAATCTGGCGATCAACGCGCGGGACGCCATGCCCGGCGGAGGCTGGCTCAGCATCACGACCACGAATGCCATCGTCTCGGAAACGGATCCGGCGCGTCGCGAAAACGAGCTGCCCGGATCCTACGTCGTCGTCACCGTTTCCGATTCGGGGTCCGGCATGACCCCGGATGTCGTCGCCAAGGTATTCGAGCCATTTTTTACAACCAAGGCGATCGGGCAGGGTACCGGGTTGGGCCTTTCGATGATTTATGGCTTTGTCCGACAAAGCGGTGGCCATGTCCGCATCGAGAGCGAAGTCGGGCGAGGAACGACGGTTGCGCTATTCCTGCCACGCGCCAGCGTCGATGCCGCGACTGGGGAAAACGGCGAGCTGGCGTCGTCACCGCAAGGTGACGGCGAGACGGTGCTGGTGGTCGAGGATGATCCAACGGTCCGTCTTCTCGTTGTCGAGGTTCTGGAAGAGCTCGGCTATCGTCATTATCAGGCGGCCGATGGCAAGGAGGCATTGGCCATCATAAATTCTGCGGCTTATATCGACTTGCTGGTGTCGGATGTCGGGCTTCCCGACATGGATGGCCGCGAACTGGCGCGCCTGGCCCAGGAAGCCAGGCCAAGGTTAAGAGTTCTGTTGGTCACCGGCTATGCCGCGAAGGCCAACGACCGAACCGATTATCTCGGCCCTGACATGGACATCCTGTTGAAGCCCTTCACCCTCGACACGCTAGGACTTAAAATCAAAGAGACTATGGCCAGAACTCCACTGCCATGGATGGAAACAAGGGCTCGTTGCTGACGAGATTGCATGGGCTGCGCGGCCCACACCCTTTCCTCCGGCACAGCAGAGCCAAACCATCACCCGACCTTGTCTGACGGGAGCACGATCCTACCTTGGAGTTCACATCGCTCGCGAGCGAGCAGGATTTCCAGCTTCCCAAGGATTGAACCATGAGCAACGCAATCGCCCTTTACGGGCTGCTCGACGACGATGATGTCCAGATCGATGCAGCAGCACTTGAACTCTCGGCGCTCGACCATGATGGCGCAAGCATCGAGCCTTATCTCGAGCTGATCGACCAGATGGCTGCGCGCGTCGTGGCGCTCAGCTTCGAAATCGAAACATCAGCGCTCAAGGCTGCGGCTTTGGTTACAGTTCTCGCTGGGGAAAATGGATTTGCCGGCGACCGTCGATCCTACGACGCACCAGTCAATGCAGACATGATGCGGGTGTTCGATCGTCGCACCGGCCTGCCGATAAGCCTGGCAATTATCTATGTGGCGGTTGCGCGGCGTCTCGGTTGGGCGGCTCACATAGTCAACCTTCCCGGCCATGTGTTGGTCAGCGTTGGTAAGGATGACGCAGTGCTGATCGATGTATTCAACGACGGCGCCATATTAGCCACCGACGGATCGGCAGGCGCAGACCCGTTGAACGGGAACCATGGCACCATGACCGATCAGGCGCTGTGGATGTCCAATCGTGACGTATTGGTCCGCCTGCTTCAGAACCAGGCTTCGCGGGCCGAACAGTCCCGGGACTATGAGAGAGCGGTAGCTGTCTACGAACGCATGACGACCGTGGCACCGGCTGCTCCGCAAGGTTGGGTCTCTTTGGCACGCCTCCAGCTGATGTTCGGGGCCACTTCGCCTGCTCGATCAAGCCTGATTGCGCTGCTTGAAGTCACTCATGATCCAGATGCCCGGGCTCAAATCTCCGAAGCCCTCGGAGCTCTGGCAGACCGGTGAAGAGCGGCTGTTTACCGCCGACGGCTCCGCTTCTTCGATCGTCATCGCCCGACCGCTTGGGCGACCGAGCTATTCTGCATCCTCGCCAGGGTTAGGCGGTCGCAATCGTCATGATGTGCTGATAAGCTGCCCCAACCGGCGTCCCGACAGCCAGGCTGCCTCGACCCGCCCGGCTATCAACCAATCGCCGCATACGCCAAGCCGGCCCGATACGTCCCACCAGGCGTCCTGTCCCAGCCCGCCTGATTTGGCGTAGCGCCAACGGTGCACGCGGGTGAGGAAGGGGGTGGGCAGCTCCACCTGGGCTATTGCAGCAAAGGCTTCGAGTATCGTCCGTTCGACGACGTCGGGTTGCTCCTCCAGGTGCGCGGTCGACCATTCTCCGGACGCCTGCAGCACCCATGCCTCCACGCCGGTGCGGCCCGGCTTCGCCGCGTTGCGGACAGCCGAGGCGATGATCCCGGTGTCGACCATACGGTCGGGGGCGACCGCCAGCCGCGACCGGTATGCAGCCATCACCGTCCAGCAAGGATCGGACGGTGTCGCAATCGCCTGCTCCGCCCAATCGGGCCGATAGCCGCCGATGAGCGATGCGGCCTGCTCGGCCGGGATCGCGACGACCATGCCGTCGAATGATCCGGCCGCGATACCTTGCCCGTGGCAGACCCAGCGATCACTTTCCCGGGTCAGGGCATCGACCCGCGCATGCCATTGCACATCGAGATGCGCCGCGAGCGCGCTTACCGGGCTATCCATCGCCGGGATGCCCACCCACGCGTCGGCTCCGGCCGCGGCCCATCGCGCGACGTGCCCGGAAGCGGCCCAGCGTTCGACCTGGGCAATGAAAGCGGGATCGCGCGCGGTCAGATACTGCGCCCCATGATCGAATGCGATCTCACCGAGTGCGGATCCAACCCGGCGCGTGGACATGCGTCCGCCAGGGCCTCGCCCCTTGTCGAACAGCACCGGTGTGTGCCCATGCCCGGCCAGCACGGCTGCGCACGATAGTCCAGCCAGTCCAGCGCCGATGATCCCGATGCGCATGCGCGTTTTCCTTTTCGTGCGCCGCTGCCGCTACTGCCCGCAACTGGTCATTAACGCGCTACGGCGACTGAAGACCACCATTATCGGGCTACCCCATCGGGCCGGATTTCGGCGAGGTTAAATCCGGCCTTTGGAACTGGTTCCACCAGGACCGGTTGCCGGGCATCATCGCTGCCGACCAGAAGCCACGGCGTCCACCTTGCTCGCTTACGGCGGCACCGATCGAAGCCAGTCGTTCACGGATGCCCAACCGGGGCCGATAAGCGGAAAATCACTTGCCTCGATGCCCATGAATGCCTGAAATCCGGCATCGATCGACGTAGCGGATGACGTGATCGTCCAGGAGCGTATTTGCAAATGCCGGTTAGATTGGCTGGCAACAAAGGGTGGGGTAATAAATGATCACATTCAACATGGTGATATGGCTCGCCTTCGGCGCCATTCACCTTGCAGTTATCGTCCGCGCAATCCTGCTGGACCGACCTGACGCCTACGCTCGCGCAGCATGGGTTCTCCTCCTGATTGCGTTGCCCGGTATCGGCACGATCCTTTATGTGCTGTTCGGTGAGCCCTGGGTCTCACGCAAATTCCGCCGGCGCGCACGCGAAGCTTATGAAGCACTGCTGCCATATGCGCCGCCGGAGACGACCAGCCAGCTGTCGTCGGCGACCGAAAACACGTTTCGCACTTGTGAAGCGGCAAGCCGATGGTGGGTAGCGTATGGCAATACCGGGCATGTCGCGTCCGATGCCGATACCGCGATCGCCACGATTGTTGCAGATATCGACGCCTCGAAGCGTACAGTCCACTTGTCCTTTTATATCTGGCTGGGCGATCACAACGGCACAAAGGTCGTTGACGCCGTCTGTCGCGCAGCCAGGCGCGGGGTGGTATGCCGCGTTGTCGCCGATGCCATCGGCTCGCGCGCACTCATCCGATCGCGCCAGTGGACAGCAATGCGCCAAGCGGGCGCACAGCTATGTGCGTCGCTACCGGTACCGCTGGGTCTGGGCTTTCTTGCCGGTCACCGCACCGACTTGCGCAACCACCGCAAGATCGTCGTCATCGATGGCCGGATAACCTGGTGCGGCAGTCAAAACTGTGCGGACGCGGCGTTTCTGCCCAAGCGCCGGTTCGCACCTTGGGTCGATATTCTCATCCGATACGAAGGGCCGATTGCGCGTCAAGCCGAATTGATCTTTGCCTCCGCCTGGATGGCGGAGACGGGCGAGGACATGCGCCAGGCGTTCGTGGCCGATCCTTCACGGTCGGGGCCGGGCGGGTTCGCGGCAATCGCGGTAGGAACGGGGCCGCTGTCGCCGCACGCAACGATGACCGACATTTTCATCGCCGTTCTTGCGGCGGCCCGCAGGAGCGCGGTGATCTCCACTCCTTACTTCGCACCCGACCCGCCGCTGCTCGATGCGATTGTGGCGGCCGCGCGGCGCGGAGTTCACCTCACCATCATCTTCCCCCAGCGGAACGACAGTCGCATCGTTGGTGCCATCAGCCGGGCCTATTATCCTATTCTGGCTCGAGCAGGGGCCCATATCTACGAGTTCCACGGCGGCTTGCTACATGCCAAGACGCTGGTCGTCGACGATGTGCTGGCGCTCGTTGGCTCGGCCAATATGGATCGGCGCAGTCTCGATCTGAATTTCGAGAACAACGTTTTGTTCGAATCCACCGCTCTGGCGGCCGAGGTGGGCGAGCATCAGCGGCGCTGGTTAACCGATGCGATAGAGATCGAACACGGTGGTGTCGTGCAGCGGTCGCTGCCGCGCCGGTTTTTCGACAACCTGCTAACGATGGCTGCGCCGCTATTCTGATATGATCGGCAAGACGCCATATGGGTCAGGAGGACTCGATCATGGACGTTCATCTATCTTTTCAGTCAACTAGATTTCGGCCATCTGTTCACTGTCATGGCCCGGTGTTTGCGAAGTTGGACACCGCGCAGCATTTAAAAGCTTTGGGAGATGGATCATGAGCGACTTGACGACAATACAACTCGGTGCACGCCGCGCCGCAGAGATGGCTGCGGTTTTTATGATCGGCGACGGGCTGCTTGGGTTGTTCCAACCGACGCGTCACGTCGATCTATGGCGATCAGATGTCGATGCGGTAGACATGCTGGTCCGGCCGTTCGGCGAGCGTCCCCTGCGCCGCCGGGCATATGGTCTGCTGCAGGTAGGAGTGGGGCTCACCCTTGCTTCGGCGCTAAGACGATAGAGAATAGCTCGGCGCGCAATGCTATATGCCAACACGCGTCAGCGACCGGGGGTGATATTACTTGCCAGGCGTTCGCGCCTCCCAGGGACGATCCCGATAGTCCGCTCGTGGCGGTCCGACAGTCGAAGTCGCGATAGGTCGCTGCGAATGCAGTGGCAGCCGCATCCGCATTCGGTGGCTTTTGCGGTAGGGACTGTCCGCTGGAGTACTTGTCGATGAGAGTTGCCATTTGGCAGTACAAAGGTTATATGCTGCCATAGTGAGGAATTCTCCATGACCGCATTGCTTCGCGTCGATACCGTATTACCGTCGTTCCGGCCCGAGCCGGTCAGTGATGCCGAGGCGGCGGCGATGTTTCGCGCCGCTGTAAACCTGTTCGCCAAATGGGACATCACCGACGAACAGGCCGCGACCTTGCTTGACCTGCCGATCCGCTCTTATCGCCGGTGGAAGGCTGGCGAGCTGGGCCGTATCGATCGCGACGCGAAGGCCCGCCTGTCCAACATCATGGGAATACACAAGGCCCTGCGCACGATCTTCCGCGAGGCCGCGCGGGGCTACGCCTGGGTCAAGGCGCCCAACGCCGCCTTTCAGGAAAAGTCGGCGTTGGACATCATGCTGGGCGGTGAGTTGACCGACCTGATGCGCGTGCGCCGCTATCTCGACGCGGAGCGTGGTGCCTGGTG
>CAZZYX010000129.1:0-9209 GCA_964658485.1 uncultured Acetobacteraceae bacterium
GACGAAGCTGGTACCATTGACATGCTTGGGCAGGATCGCGAAGGCGGCGGCGGCAAAAACGGCCGCCAGCACCAGCCCGGAATGGCGGCTGAAGCTGCGCGAGTGCCAGGTCCAGGCGATCATCCCGACCAGTGCCAGCGCCGAGGCGATGTCCCAGACCGCCCAACGGTCGCGCAGCGCCATGACGAACATGCCCAGCTTGCCGATCCAGTCGAACCATCCCTGCGTAACGCCCGGAGCACCCGCGACATGGGGCCAGAATGCAAACATCAGGCAAGGCACGATCAGGCACGACAGGGGCACCGCAGCGCGCCTCGCGGCATCGCGCCACGACAATTCCCGGTCACGCCAGCCGGCAAACTCGACCCCGGCGGCAAAGGTGCAGAACAGCGCGTAGCCGGCGAAATGGCAAACCCACAGCGCGCAGGCGATTGGCGCGAAGGCCAGCCAGCGGGGCAGCCGCAGCCCCGGCCGGTCGAGATGAACCCATAGCGCCAGCGCCCAGGTTCCGAGCGCGGTACATAGCGAGAAATTGATGAAACCGTACTGGAAGGGGTAGCCGTAAACCAGCGGCAAGGCCAGCAGCGCCGTAGGCGGGACGTGGCCATGAACGATTTTTGCCAGCATCAGCAAGCCGGCGGTTTGCAGCACGACGATGGCGATCACGATCGCTTTGAGCGCCGCTTCCAGCCCGATATGCGGGGCCAGCACTTGCATCAGCAGATCGGCGCCGAGGTTGGGAATGACGTGCCAGTGAAAGCTGTACCACTGCGCCAGGCTGGCCGACGTCCCGCCATTGAGCTGCACGGCGAAACGGCCGAGATGACCGCCCAGGTCGGTCAGCGGCGGCATCTCCGGCCACACCAGCGGCAGCGCCGCCGCGACACACAGCAGCATTTGCAGCCAGGTGGTCTGCAAGGCGGCGGCAACGCTCTCGCCGAATGGGCGTTCCGCACCGCCGTACGGCTGGCCCGCGAACGGCTTGGCATATCCGCCGGTCGGCATGTCGAGGATGGCGGCTTCCGGGTCGAGCGGCAACCATTCCACCGTTTCCGGCGGGTTCAGCAAGGCGCGCCAGCCTGCGAGACAGTGATCGGGAGTAAAACCCGCGCCGGGGCAGACAAATCTGGCATCGCGCTATACTGCCTGTTCCTGGGGGTGAGTCACGTCGCAAATTGGCGATAATATTCGCGAATTATCCATCGATCCGCCGAGCCGCCCCCACGCGACCTGCCTTCCGATGGTAGCTGACCTTTATGCCATCGGCTGACTGCCGAACCGATTTTATGCCATAACGCCGTAGCCCGCAATAATCCGCAGTCATAGCCCCGAAATGACTCGGCTCATCGCGTAAGCCCGAGAGTCCACCTTGAAAGCCCAAGATGAAATCGAATAGTGGCAAGCTGCAAGATCGCGAGCAGGGGGGGACCGGACCAGGACTGTGGCTGGCGTTGATCGTGCCGGCGGTCGTGACGCGGTTGCCGGCGTTGTTCTATCCGCGCGCGATCGACGACGAGGCGGTGTATGGCGTGGTCGCCCGGGTCATGCTCGCTGGCGGCCTGCCTTATCGCGATGCGATCGAGCGCAAGCCGCCACTGCTGTTCGCCGTGTATTGGGCGGTGTTCCGGCTGTTCGGGGCATATGACTGGCTGGCGCTGCACGCGATTGCGCTGGCCTGGGTGCTGCTGACCATGGCGGGGCTGTTCGTCATGGCGCAGCGCCTGGGTGGACGCCGTGCCGGGGTGCTGGCGGCACTGGGCTATGCGCTGGTCCAGCCATGGGCGACCGCCAAGAACCTGGCGTTCAATGGTGAAATGCTGATGAACTTGCCGTTGGTGTGGGCCTATGCGCTGGTATTGCCAAGGCGGACGAGCCGCGTCAGCTTGGCGGCGATGGCGGCGGGACTGCTGCTGGGGACGGCATTCCTGCTCAAGCAACCCGCCGCCATCGCCGCCGTGCCCCTGGGATTATATCTGCTGGGTGCACCGTTGTGGCGCCCGGACACGCGCTGGACCAAGGCGATCGGGCAGGCAGCGGCGTTGACGGCCGGATTTGCGGCGATGGTGGGCGGGGCGGCGGCGGTCGTCTGGCATGATGGCCTGATGAGCGAAGCCTGGTACTGGACAATGGCCGACCATGACGTACCGCACATCTTCTGGCAGCACGCCGGCGAGCATACCGCGCTGTTCCTGCTGTTTGCGCTGCCCTTGATCGTGCCGTTGGCGGCATGGCAGCCCTTGCGGCGGGCATGGCGCGGCCATGCGGCGGAGTTGTGGACGGTACTGGGCTGGCTGGCCGTTTCCATTATCGGCGCCGCCGCCGGAGGGCGGTTTTATCCGCACTACTATATCCAGATATTGCCGCCGCTGGCGGTGCTGGCGGGCATAGCCTATGCGCGGACGAGCGATCTTGTCGGAACGGCGCGGGCAAGATGGCTGTCGCTGCGGTTTGCCGGGATCTGGCTGGCGATGGCGACGGTGATATCGCTTGGCGTACAGGCTCGACAACTGCTTGGCGAGCGAGCGTCGCCCGCCGCGAGCTATGTGCGTAGCCGCGCGGGGCAGGCCGATCGCCTGTTCGTGTGGGGCCAGCAGACTTCGTTCTATATCGATGCCGGGATGCTTCCCGCCAGTCGATACATCGCGACGTACCCGCTGACAGGCTATATCTTCGGCGGCGCCTTACCGGGGGTTTCGACCCGCGACCGGATCGTTCCTGGCGCGTGGGCCAATCTGGCCGCCGACCTGCGCCGCCATCCGCCTGAATTCATCATCGATACCCAGGCCGGCCCCGGCGATGCCTACCCGATCCGCGATTTCCCGGAGATGGCCGCGCTTGTCGCCAGAGATTATCGACAGGTTGCGACGTTTGCCGATGGCGTGGTCTACAGGCGGCGGCAGAGGCAAGCTTTGTGACACCTTAGCCCGCGTTCAGCTTTACGCTTTCGGCCATGCGGGCCAACTGTTCCGGCGTAGCCTCGCTTTGATAGCGCGTTTTCCAGTCTTCGGCGGCCATGCCATGAATGACTTCACGCGCCGCTCGCTTGTCCAGCGGTGCCCCGGCCTCGATGATCCAGTCGGCCAGGCAATTGCGGCAGAACCCCGAAAGTCCCATCAAGTCGATGTTCTGGGCATCGTGGCGATGGCGCAAATGGCGTACCAACCGGCGAAACGCGGCGGCCGCCTGCGCATCGTCGAGTTGATCGAGCGGGTCACCTGAATTCATTTTCATTATCCGGTCCTTGGTATTGGCCGCCAGTTTTGCCATAGCGGTCCTCGTACCCGCCAGCGCTAATTTGCCAGCCGGTCAGCGAGGAGCCGCGATGAGCGACGATCGACAGTACCAGATGCAGCGCGGCCGCAAGGTGAAAATCCTGGCGACGCTTGGCCCGGCCAGCCGATCGCCGGAAATGATCGCCAGGCTGCTGCGCGCCGGAGCCGACGCCTTTCGCGTGAATATGAGCCATGGCGATCATCTCACTCATGCCGAGACGATCTCGGCAATTCGCGCTGCCGAAAAGGATTGGGGCCGCCCGATCGCGATCCTGTGCGATTTGCAGGGGCCAAAGCTGCGCGTCGGCGTGTTTGCGGGGGGCCGTGCCGTGATCCGCCATGGTGGCCATTTCACGCTGGACAATAACCCTGCGCCCGGCGACGAAACCCGCGTTTGCCTGCCGCATCCCGAGCTGTTCGGCATCCTGCACAAGGACCAGCGGTTGCTGATCGACGATGGCAAGCTGCGGCTGCGGGTGATCCGGGCCGATGCGCATGAAATCCTGTGCTCGGCGGAAGTCGGCGGGGTGATTTCCGACCGCAAGGGCGTCAATGTGCCCGATGCGGTGATTCCGGTCCCCGCGCTGACCGACAAGGATCGGCGCGACCTGTCCTTCGCGATGGAGCATGGCGCCGACTGGATTGCGCTGTCCTTCGTCCAACGGCCCGACGATGTCGCCGAAGCACGGCGGTTGACCGGCCTGCATGGGCATTCGGGTGGCGGCCCGGCGCTGATGGCCAAGATCGAAAAGCCCGCCGCGCTGGAACGGCTGGAAGAGATCATCGAACTGGCCGACGGGATCATGGTCGCGCGCGGCGACCTGGGCGTCGAACTCAATCCGGAAGAAGTGCCGCCGCTGCAAAAACGTATCGTCGAGGTCACCCGGCGCAGCGGCAAGCCGGTAATCGTCGCGACGCAAATGCTCGAATCGATGATCGAGAGCCCGGCGCCGACCCGCGCCGAAGTGTCCGACGTCGCCAATGCCGTCTATGACGGCGCCGATGCGGTGATGCTGTCGGCGGAAACCGCCAGCGGCGCGTGGCCGGTCGAGGCGGTGACGATCATGGACCGCATTGCCAAGCAGGTCGAAAAAGACCCCGGCTACCAGGCCCGCGTCCACTTCACCACGGTACGCCCCGATCCCACAACCGCCGACGCGCTGGCGCAGGCCTGCGCCACCATCGCCGAAACAGTGACGCTGGCGGGCATTATCTGTTTTACCGTGTCCGGCGCGACAGCGCGCCGCGTCGCGCGCGAACGGCCTTCGGTGCCGGTGATGGTGCTGACCCCGTCGCCCAAGACCGCGCGCCGCATGGCCCTGTTGTGGGGCATCTATGCCGTCCACACCCGCGACATCGGCAGTTTCGAGGAAATGATCGGCAAAGGCAAGCGCATGGCCCTGCGCCACGGTTTCGGTCGGGCCGGCGCCAAGCTGGTGACGCTGGCGGGGGTTCCGTTCGGCACGCCGGGCGCCACCAATCTGCTGCATGTGGTGACGCTGACGGGCAATGAGCTGGACAAGCATCCGGGGGGATAGAAGGGCGCGCGCGGATCGCGGTGTCTCGCGCAATTTGCAAGGCTTCCTCGCGGCGCCAAGCCCCTGGCTACGATGGAAAGCCCAAAACGGAAGAAGGCGGCAGTTGCCTGCCGCCTATCCCGCATCCTCTCCGGATGGCTGACCCCCGAACTCGTTGCTCGTTATGCAGGTCCAACATAAATCTTTTTGCGGCGGGAGCCGCAACGCGACCCCTCTACACCGATTCGCGCCATGTTCCAGTGTCTTTATTCGGTCAGGCGGAATTTCCGGTAAGCAAACCGGCTTTAATCGCCGGCGTCAGCCACCGTGGTACCGGCTGAGCCGGTGTCCGCTGCGGCGGCGCGCGCCAGTTCGGCGCTGCCGGCGCCCTGCATATAGGGCAGCGGGTTGACCGCCACGCCGTCCACGCGCACTTCATAATGCAGGTGCGGGCCGGTGGTGCGACCGGTGGTACCGACATAGCCGATAACATCGCCGCGATGGACGAATTGTCCAGCCGCCACATTCAGCCGCGACATATGGCCGTAGCGGGTTTCCAGCTGGCCACCGTGTTCGATCTGGACGTAAAGACCATAGCTGCTGAACCAATCGGCGCGGCCCACGACGCCGTCACCGGTGGCATGAACCGGTGTTCCGACCGGGTCGGCCAGATCGATACCCATGTGCGGACGGTGGCCACCCAGTACCGGATGCCAGCGCATGCCGAAGCCGCTGGTGAAACGGGGACTTTGCACCGGCATCAACGACGGTATGGAGCCTGAGTTGCTGCCACGGGCAACAATGGCACTGGTCCCGATGCCGCTGCCGACGCCGGCATTGCCCTGGTCCAGCGAGCGCCAGGTGGTAAACAGTTGGCGGAATTCCGTGTCGCCATTGCCAAGCGCGGACTGCTTTGCGACTTGGGCGGTACGTAGTGGTGCGGCAATGTCGGCACTGTCGCTGCTGTTAGCGAAAGCCGGGGTGGCAAGCCCGGCGGTGAGAGCCAGGGCACTTGCGCTCCATGCCGCAAACATTTTGGCAACTGACATCGAGCTAGTATTCAACGCAAGTTTCGAAGCAATCACGCAAAACCACCTTAATCCAGAAAATCCTTTTCGCTATCCGCATGACTGCAGTGCGCGAACCGGAGCCGCCGACAACCAGCCTTGATGCATCCGGTGAGGATGCTCATGGTTTATTTTTTCGAGATGATGGGAACCCCCCCGTCGTCTCTGAGTTTCGAAATCCCAGATTACAACCTGTTACGCAAGGCCTGCGTACCAAACGCGCGGCAAACCGGCTGACTGGCGCGCCAAGTCGTTGAATGGCGGCTTAATGGCGCCGCGAAAATGGCTCCTGACCAGCTGTTGCCAGTAACTATCGGGGGTTTCGCCGATTCTGCGGCAGACCGTCAGGAAATGTTTCGTGCCGATGCGGACATGGCGAATTTCGTCCGCCATGATGCGCTCAAGGATTTGCGCGCCGCGCAGATCGCCTGCCTCGCGCACTCGTGCCAGCGTCGGCGGCGTGACATCCAGCCCGCGCGCTTCGAGCACCAGCGGCACCACCGCCAGCCTGGCGGCGACATCGTGACGCGTTTCCGCGGCCGCCTGCCACAGTCCGTCATGCGCCGGCAACGCACCGTAGAAACTGCCCATCATGCGCAAATGCCGGTCGATTACCGCGAAATGCAGTGCTTCTTCGGCGGCGATGCCCAGGAAATCGCTAACGAACTCCGCACCCATTTCGCCCCCGAAACGCCCTGCCATGTCCAGCGCCAGATCGATCGCAACGAACTCTATATGCGCCAGTGAGTGCCACAGCGCGATGCGGCTGCGCTCGGAAAAACCGCGTCCGCGCCGGGGCATGCGGTTCGGCGGCAACAGTTCCGGCACCGCCGGTCGCGCGGGGCGATCGGGCATCATGGTATCGAATTCCGGAGCCAGCCGGCCCAGCCGCCAGTCGCGCGCCACGCGACGCGTCGTCATGACCCGCTGCGGCGGGTTGTCCGTCAGGAGTGCAGCGCGGATCGCGGCGGAAACACCGATTTCAGCCAAACGCTCAGGCCTGGACCGCCGCCAGCACTTCAGCGGCGTGGCCCTTGACCTTCACCTTGTGCCAGACGCGCGTGATCCTGCCGTCGGCAGCGACGAGCACCGTGCTGCGCACCATGCCCATGTAGCTGCGCCCGTAATTCAGCTTTTCCGCCCAGAACCCGAGCGCGTCGGACAGGCCACCCTCTGCCGCATCGCTCGCCAATGGCACCGTCAGGCCATATTTGGCGATGAATTTCTGGTGCTTGGCCGGCGGGTCCTTGCTTACCCCCAGCAGCGCTACCCCGGCTTCGTCAAAGGCACCGGCCATCGCCGAAAAATCCTGGTTTTCGGTGGTGCAGCCGGGCGTATCGTCCTTTGGATAGAAGAAGATCACCAGTTTGCGTCCGGCAAAATCCTTTGCGCGTACCGGACTGCCATCCGCCAGTGTCATGGCGATATCGGGCAGCGGATCGCCAACGTCCGGGAAATTTGCCATTAGTCCATCTCCAATGTCTCGCCGAATACGTCATTCCAGCCTGCGATGACGGTTTCACGCGCGGCGGCAAGCTTGCTCAATACCTCGTCCCAATCGCTGCACTCGCACGCTTTGGCAAGCGCCGCTCGCGCCGGTGGCGGCGGTTCGGTAGCATCCGGCGCGAGCAGCCGCGCGGCGAACAACAGCCGGGCCAGGAACTCATGCGCGCCGATCATCGCCGAAGCGAGCCATTGTGCGTCCACCAATTCCGCCACCGCCGCATGCAGGTCGGGGGTCAGTCCGGCCCGTTCGCGCAATTGCAGGAAGTGCGTGATGAACTCGATATCGACCAGCCCACCGCGCAGCAGCTTGGCATCGAGCGGGCCTTTGGGGTGTTTGTGCAGGGCCATCCGGCTGCGCATTTCGAGCACCTCGCTCCGCAGTGTTTCCGCCTGGCGCGGGCGGTTCAGCACCTCGGCGATGATCGTGCCAAGCTCTGCCCGCGCTTTGGCGGAACCGAATATCGGCCGCGCCCGCATCAGCGCCATATGCTCCCAGGTCCAGGCATGTTCACGATGATACTGGGCAAAACTGGTGAAATTCACGGCCAGCAATCCTTGCGCACCTTGCGGTCGCAACCGCGTATCGACCTCGTAAAGCGCTCCCTCGGCGGTGGCGACGCTCAGCGCGGCAGTGGTGCGCTGCGCGAGCCGATTGAAATATTGGGTTGCGCCCAGCGGACGCGGGCCATCCGATTCGCCGGCATGATCGCCGGTGAACAGATAAATAATGTCGAGATCGGAGGCCGGGGTCAGTGTCCCGCCGCCCAGCCGCCCCAGTCCCAGCATCACCAGTTCCGCGCCGGGCACCCGGCCATGCGCGCGTTCGAAATCGGCCACCGCGCCCGCGCCCAGCACCGCGATCGCCGCTTCGGCCACCCGCGACAGGCCCGCTGAAATCGCCAGCGGGTCATGCGCGGCCTCGATCAATTGCACGCCGCTGGCGAAACGCTTTTCGGTGACGCGGCGCCGCACCCGATCGAGCAGGCGCTGGTAATCGTCATCGGCTTCGCCTCGCGCCAGCTCCGCCGCCAGTTCCGGAATCGCGGCAGGCAAATCGAACGCGCTGGCGTCGATCAGCGCATCGAGCAGATCGCTGCGCCGTGCCAGCGCATCGGCCAGCGGCGGGGCCAGCGACAGGATGCGCACCAGCAATTCGAGCAACCCCGGACGCGCCTGCAACAGCCGGAACAGGTTCACCGCGCTGGGCAGTTGCGCGATCATCTGCTCCCATCGAGTCAACGCGCGCGTCGGTTCGGCGGCGCCGGCCAATGCCGCCAGCAAGGCCGGCTGGATCGCGTCGAGCGCAACAATCGCGGCATCGCTGCGCAGCGCCCGCATTGCGCCGCCCCGCCAGCCGTCGATACGCGCCGCCAGCCCCGCCGGATCGGCAAAGCCCAGTCGGGCCAGCTCTTCCGCCAATGCTCCGCCGCGCGTTGGCTCGGGCTGCGGCGTGGATCTCTGCGTATCCGCCGCGACCAGCAGGTCATAGCGATCACCCACCGCGCCAGTGATTTCCATCATTTCGGCCACCAGCGCCGCGCCATCTGCCAGCCCATCGAGCCGCGCCACCCCGTCCAGCAATGCCGGATCGCGCGGCAACAGATGCGTTTGGCGATCATCCACCATCTGCAGGCGATGCTCGACGACGCGCAGCCGGTCATAGGCCTGCCCGAGCAGCACCGCATCTTCGCGCCCGATGAAACCGCCTGCCGCCAACGCATCGAGGCTGGCACGGGTACCGCGCAGCCGCAGCGCCGGATGGCGGCCGCCGTGGATGAGCTGGTGCGTCTGCGCAAAGAATTCGATCTCGCGAATACCGCCCCGCCCGCGCTTGAGATCGAAGCCCG
>CAZZYX010000130.1:0-1386 GCA_964658485.1 uncultured Acetobacteraceae bacterium
GTCAGGCTCATAACCTGAAGGTCGCAGGTTCAAATCCTGCCCCCGCAACCATCTTACAAGACATCACCACCAAAAGCTGCGCACTAAGCGTATCGGGTTTTCCGGAGGCGCATGTCATCTTTTTCGGCCCGGATTCGGCGGACGATCTCGACAGGGCAGCTGTCGAGATCGCAACCTCTCCCAAGGCGTTCATCGAACCGATGTGTTGACTCGAGCGGGCGCGTTGAGGGCTGAGGCAGATCAAACTTGCTGAAAACGACATCCTCTGGGCTAACAGGCCTCTCTCCAAGGACGATATCGAACGGCTCCAGACGTTTATCGGGGAGGCTTTGCCCGCGGACCGGCGCGATCACTTCGTGACGGTGAATACCGGGACTCTCGAAAACGATCGATTTGTCCTTGATGGCAGAATGTTCGAATGCTCGGAGTTCCTGCATGTCGAAGGACACGCCCGGGGAGAGTTTGAGTTTGCCTTCGAGATTGCCCGCAGCAATCCCGGCTTCATGCCCGATACGCTCGTCCCGTTCACGACCGACCGTGGTGGCGCGTTCTTCTGCCTGCGGCGCGCCGACCAGCACGTGGTCTTCTTCGATCCCGAGTTCGCCGACGACCTCGATACCGCCATTGTCGAGCTCGCTCCGTCCTTGCGGGCGTTCATCGACGGGATGCATTGACGAGCAATGGTCCGCGTGTCGCTGGACGTACGATCGAACGGCATGGTGATCTTTGATCCCGCCGCGCTGATCCGTCACTACGGCGGCATCACTGCCGGCACAAATTTGTTCGAGCGCTACACGACCACCGACGAGGGCGACGACGTCATCACCAAAGGGCTGATCATCCCGGTTCTTGGCATTCTCAATACTCCCAAGACCCTGATCTTCAAAACCCACGGCGAGCCTTGGGAGTTCGAGGGGGACGTTTGGCTCGACAGCGAACATCACCCCCTGGCGATCGTCGCCGGCCTCGTCGTGTTCGACCTAGCACCGCTCAAGTCATGGCCCGAAGATGCCCCTTGGATCCCGGTGCCGGGCTTTGGTCCCGGCACCTACCGCGTCGCGATCCGCCTTTACGGTCGCGAGTCCGTCTCCGACCCGAACCGCGCCTTCGGCTATATCATCGAGATCGAGGCCTGTGCCGAGCTGCCGCCGCTGACTGCCGACCTAGACGAATTCCTGCAACATTGATCCCGTCTCATGGTGCGTGCCAGCGCCGGTCGCGCATCGGGCCTGGTTGGAGGGTCCGGTAGCCGTCGTCGAGCGCCTAGGTCGGATATCGTGGCCGTGGCGCTGGTGGTGGTCGCGATCACGTCGAACTTTCTGACGTTGACCCGGGCGGCGGCCATGCTGCGGACTGCCGCAGCCGTGGCGCATCGAGGGCGGGGGG
>CAZZYX010000130.1:1418-9077 GCA_964658485.1 uncultured Acetobacteraceae bacterium
CTCTGGCCCGCTGGCGGAGCGCCTTGCTATCGCGTCTCACCCGTGAAACTGATTTGGCAACAGATCCCACGGCGCCCCCGCCTTGCCCAGCCGCTGCTGGCAATTGCCGATCGCGATTGGCGGCATGTTTTGCCGGATCATCGTTCCCGTCCAGAAGCTGGCGGACGTTGCTGTCGAACCCCCGCCCCGTCTTGGCATCGGTCTTGTTTAGTGTCTCGCGCGACGGCGCGCCCCGATCGTTTTCCTGACCGCCCGAGCGTATTTTGCCCAAGCGTTCTGCGAGCACATGCCTTTACGTGATGAAGCGCCGACTGAGCGGAAGATCTGGGCTATCCGCTAGTGGTGGCATGATGCCTGGCATGGCTGCGGATATGGCGGATAGTGTGACGCCGCTGAATCACTCGACTGAATTTTGCCTGGACGATTTTGGGTAGCCACCAAAAACAATTTCTGCAATATCTGCGCAATCCTTTGCATCCATGAAGATCGTACCGCAATCACAGTTTCGGTTATCCAGGTGCGATCCAAGGGTCTGGGTTACCGTCGATGCCCGAAGCTTTCGCATTCCTCCAGATAAGCATTGTAGGTTTAGAATGAATAATACTTACACGCGTTTAACCAATATTCTGCAGGATTGCTTTGATAATGATGATATTATTGCAAAGCCTGAATTAAAAGCGGCAGACGTTGACGGGTGGGACAGTCTTGCCCATGTCCGCTTGATGTTGATGGTTGAAAGGGCTTTTAAGATCCGCTTCACCGCGGCAGAATTAAGCTCCTTTGATAATATCGGTGATCTCGCGACTGCGGTCGACTCAAAGGTTGAGTCTGCGTAATTACCAAATGCTGACCAGGAGATAATATGGGAAACGACTTGTATCGGCGGCTAGCCTGGCTTCCGGTAGCACCCAGCAATTTCCGTCAAAATTGTCGGAATTTGACAAACGCCGCCGATCCGGTCGGCCGCGCCGTGCGCGGGCTGGCAACGCATGCTCTCGATGAAAATGGCTTGCGCCTGCTGACGAAGGCTATTGCCGGGTTGCAGGCACGCGGTGCCGATCTCGCGCCGCTCACTCCTTTCCGTCTCGGCCTTATCGGAAACGGCACGATGGACCTTTTGGGCGACGCGCTGATCGCCACCGCCGCCCGCCACGGGATTTTGCTCGAGATCGTTTCAGCTCACTTCGGCCAGACCCTGCAGGAGGCGCTGTCCCCCGATTCCAAACTTAATAGCGCCGGGCTTGACGCGGTCTTGCTGGGACTGGACTATCACGCCTTGCCGGCGTTGGGCGCACCTGGTTCCGTGGAAGAGGCGGTGGATTTTATCAGCGCCTTGCGCGATGGTTTTCATCGCAACGGCACGCCAGTCTGCCTCGTTCAGACGTTTGCACCGCCGCCCGAGCCGCTGTTTGGCCACCTGGATCGTTCGCTGGCCATTTCGCCACGCGGGGCTATCGACGCGATCAACCGCGAGCTTGCGCTGAGCGTCGCCGGGACTCCCGACGTATTGTTCGATGTTGCGGCGCTGGCCGAGACGGTGGGCTTGGCCAATTGGCATGCTCCGGGGCAGTGGAATCTGGCAAAATTGCCATTCGATCAGGATTTTGTTCCGCTTTATGCCGATCACGTCGGGCGGCTGATTGGTGCTTTGAAGGGCAAGTCGCGGCGCTGCCTTATTCTTGACCTCGACAACACATTGTGGGGCGGTGTCATCGGCGATGACGGAATGGACGGGATCCGTCTTGCGCAGGGCGATGCCACGGGCGAGGCTTTTCTGAACACCCAGGCCGCTGCCCTTGCCTTGCGTGCGCGCGGAGCGGTGCTGGCGGTTTCGTCCAAAAACACCGATTCCGTTGCGCGGCAAGTTTTTCGCGAACACCCGGAAATGTTACTGCGTGAAGAGCATATCGCCGTTTTCCAGGCAAACTGGAACGACAAGGCGACGAATATCGCCTCGATCGCGGAAGCCTTGTCGCTTGGTTTGGAATCGATGGTGTTTCTGGACGATAATCCGGTGGAGCGCGATCTGGTGCGCCAGATGTTGCCCGATGTCGCCGTGCCCGAACTACCTGAAGACCCAGCGTTATACGCTCGAACGTTGCTGGCTGCCGGATATTTCGAGGCGGTCGTCTTTTCCGATGAGGATCGCAAGCGCGCCGATTTCTATCAGGACAATGCCAAGCGGGTAGTTTTGCAGGCGCGGGCTGGCGATCTGGATGCCTATCTTGAGTCGCTGGGCATGGAAATTTCCTTTGCTCCTTTCGATGTCACCGGCCGCTCGCGGATTGCCCAATTGATCTCCAAGTCGAACCAGTTCAACCTTACCACTCGTCGCTATAGCGAAGCCGATGTCGCAACCGCGGAAGCCGATTCAAGCGTCTTGACCCTGCAGATTCGCCTGGCTGACGCCTTTGGTGACAACGGCATGATTTCGGTCGTGATCTGTCGGGCGCGCGATGCCGAGACTTGGGAGATCGACACGTGGCTGATGAGTTGTCGCGTGCTGGGTCGCCGGGTGGAGCAAATGGTACTGCGTGAGTTGGCTCTCACCGCTCGCGCTCGCGGAATCAAGCACCTGATAGGAATATATATTCCAACCGAACGCAACAACCTGGTCGCAGATCACTATGCCAAGCTGGGCTTCACGCCGCTGGCCATGGCGGATGAAAGCGGCAGGGCGGAATGGATTTTCGATACTTCGGTCGAAATTCCCGCAGCACCGATGCGAGTTTTGAGGGTAGGCGAACTTGTGGCGCAAGAGGTCACAATATGAGTGGAACGGGCGCACCGGTCGGGCCGAAACGCCAACTCCCCAGGCGCGATCTTTTCCTGCTGCCCCTGCTGGCACTAGCGACGATCGTGGTCATGCTATTTGGTGCCGAAGCTTCCGCCCGGTGGTACATGCCGCTGCAAGAGACCGATGCCTGCCTGCATGCAGACCCTGTGTTGAAATCACTGCCACACCCTTCGTGTACGTCGTTGACTAAGGCCGCTGAAGGCGAATGGGTCACAAATCACTACAACAGTTGCGGCTATCGCTCGGAAACGGAGTGCGGGGCGATAAAACCGCGCGGCTTGCGTCTTGCGGTGCTCGGCTCGTCGGCCAGTTGGGGATACGAAATCCCCACCGATCAAACATGGTGGCATCGCGTGGCGACTCACCTTGCCAGCGTCTGCAACCGACCGATCGACGTTCAGAATCTGGGTGGAATATTCGATTTCAACCAGGTCGGGGCGCGCGTACCCGAGGCGCTGGCATTGAAGCCCACGGCGGTGGTCATGATCATGTCGCCCTTCGATCTCGATCGCCTGCCGGATAGCGACTTCGATCCCGATTTCCGCATGCATCGCAGTGGGTCGGGGCAAGGCATAAATGCCAAGCCAGATCTGGAAACGCTGCAAAAAATTAAAGTGGTGCTGACCAACCTGCGCGCGACGACCGCTGCACAGAGCCTGATGTACAGGAATGCCGATACTTACGTACCGCTTTACCTGAATTATCGCGACAAGGCCGATTTTCTTCGACCGCCCTTTACCAAACCGTGGCAGAGACGGCTGCAAATCACCGATCAGGCCCTGGGCTGGATGGCTGGACAGATCCACAAGCAGGGCCTGCCGTTTATTCTGGTGCTGACGCCGCAGCAAGCCCAGGCCGATATCATCGCCAGCCACAAGGTCTACCCCGGGATCGACCCTTTTGCCTTGAACCATGCCATAGCCGCGATTGCCGCGCGCCACGGCATCGTGTTTCGCGACCTGACGCCCCGGTTCAATCGGATTGAGGATGCGCCGGCGCTTTACCTGAACACGGATGGCCATCTTAATGGCAAGGGCAACGGCCTGATCGCGGATGCGGCGCTCGATGGCTTGCTCGCTATCCCGGCCATCGCTTCGTGCAAGTCCAGTTGAGAATCCAAAGCATATGAGCGTTCCATCATTTCCTTTCCTGGCCTTCGCTCTCTTCGGTGCGCTGATTTACCAGATGTTGCCCGCTCGAGGGAGTTGGCGTCCGATCCTGCTGCTAGTCCTGAACCTGGTCTTTTTCGCAAGCTTTGTGCATGGGTGGAGTCAGGCGTTGCCTTACGCCGCATTTTTGTTGTTGGGATGGGCGGGCGTGTATGCCGCACCGCGTAGTCGCGCCCTGGGCCTGATTTTTATCGCTGCAGTCATACTCGGTTTCTTTTGGTTGAAGATGTACACCTTCATTCCGAATGAAATGCGCCTGCCGTTTTCCTATACTACCATCGGTCTATCATATGTGTTTTTCCGGGTGCTGCATCTTGTCATCGATGCTGGTCAAAAGCGATCGAGCGAGCCGATGCGACCGCTGAACTATCTGAATTTCACCCTGAATTTCACAGCCCTGGTTTCCGGGCCAATCCAGATGTATCCCGATTATAAAGAGCAACAGGACAACCCGCACCGGCTGGATATTTTTGCGCTGAGCGCTGCGTTTGAACGCATCCTGGCCGGATTTTTCAAAGTCCTGGTTGTGTCTGCGCTGCTGATGAAAGCGCAACACCTCGCGATCGATGATCTAGCCCAAGCTACATCGCTAGCTCGGAAAATAATCGACTGCGCGCTGATCGCGGCTATCTACCCCCTGTTCATCTACGCAGACTTCTCCGGGTATACTGATTTCGTTATCGGTATCGCTCGACTTTATAATCTCAAGCTGCCCGAGAACTTTTATAATCCGTTCATCGCTGAAAATTTCATTACGTTCTGGTCGCGCTGGCATATCAGCCTGTCGAACTGGTTGAAAACCTATGTCTACACGCCCTTGCTGATGACGCTGATGCGCCGCGTTCCCTCTACCGCTGCAGAGCCGTTCCTGGCCGTCATCACCTATTTCGTAACATTTTTTCTGGTCGGTGCCTGGCATGGCCAGACGACAATGTTTCTGTTCTACGGCGTGCTTCAAGGTGGCGGCGTGGCGGGCAACAAGCTTTATCAAACAATCATGATTCGCCGGCTTTCGCGCAAAGGCTATCGGGCGTTGTGTGCCAAATCGTGGTATCGGGTGGCTTCGCGCGGCCTGACGTTTACCTGGTTCGCATTCACGCTGTTATGGTTCTGGTCCAGTTGGGATCAACTCGGCCTGTTCATCGGCCAAGCGGGGTGGATGAGCATCGGCCTTGGCTGGTTGCTGGTCTTCGCCATCGCGGTTCCGGCGCTAAGCTTGCTGCATGCCATACAGGCGCCGATGGAGCTACGTGGAAGCGATTCGCTGGCAGTGCCGTCTTCCCGCTATTGGCGAACGGCCGTGGCCGCAGGGCTGCTGGTGGTCGTCGGCGCAGTTACGATCCTGCAGGATGGGCAAGCACCTGATATCGTGTATAAAAACTTCTGATCCAAAGTCGTGATTCCGGCCGGGCGGCACTCGATCAGAAAGCCCGGCACCAACCACCGCGTCGGCAATGTCATGATGGACGGTAGATCGTATCGGGTTATGAGCCGAGCAAGCTCTTCCTGAATAGTGCCTTGATCAGTCTATCTTCGAGAATGCGCCCCACGACATAGAGAACGGCGAAGATTCCCGCAAAGACATAGGCGGGCGTGGGCGATGGTTTCTTGTCTCGCCCTCCGGGCTTGTCCGCGCCATCTTTTCCAGGCTTTTCGGGAGCAGGCGCGCCCAGCGCTTTGTCTATCGGGTTCATCGGCACGTCGGTAACTTTGCTGGCGAGTTTCTTGCGTGCGTCGGTACCTTTCTTGGCCGTAGCTGCGGCTTCGGTCGACGGTTTGTCGAACCTGCCCAGGAATATGGTAAACTGCGCAATGCCCAGAAACAGCAGCGGCGCCAGAAAGCAGAATAGCAATGCCCGGCTGGTCAGATGATAGCGCAGCACCAGCCCGGCCAAGCTTTTTTCGACCTGAAGAACGCCACCGTCGAAGATCGACATTTTGTCCTGTGCCGCCTGGTCCCGCTTGTGGAAAATCAGCGTGTCGTCGGTTCGTTCGCGAGTGGTGCCGGTCTGGCGAAACAGCTGGTCGAGACGGTCGAAAACGGCATCGCTCGATTGCTCGGAGGCAAGCGTCACGCTGCCCCTGACGTGCCAGATCCAGTCGATAAAACGCAGATTCACATGGCCACCGATCTCGGAGATTTTCGAAGCCGCCGGGACAGCATGAAGCCCGGTTGCCGATGACAGCCCCGGCCTGGGTATGACGGCGAGCGTTATCCGAGCGCAGCGGATACCATCACTCTGCCGCTTCCGCTCCCGGCGACCGGCCAAACCGCGCTTTCAGCGTCTTCCAGCCTTCGCTGAAGGGATAAGTCATCTGTTCGCGGATCGACATCCGGCGCCCGCCTTCCATACCCAGCAATTCGGCCTCGCCGTCGATGCAGGTGCCGAACATGCGGTCGATGAAGATATAAGCCCCGGAATAATTGCTGCGGGTGGATTCATAGTCCTGTGAATGGTGCAGGCTGTGATGCTCGGTGGTGTTGAACAGGAATCGCCACCACCTCGGCGAATTGAACCGAACATTGATATGCTGGTAAACCCCGATTGCCATGCCGAACGCGCCCGCCAGCAGGAAAGCGCGCGGTACGAAGTCGAAAAAGCCGCCGATGCCAAGCCCGATCAGAAACAGCTCCACCGGGTTGCCCACCGCGCCCTTGTTGATGTTCAACTGAGTTATATAGTGATGCACCGAATGCGGCAGCCACAGCGGGTACCAGTTATGCATCCCGCGATGCATCCAGTATTGCCCGAAATCGAAGATGAACGAGATCAGGAAGGCCTGCAGCAGCAACGGTAATCCGGTAAACCACGCAAACTTGTCAGAGTGAAACGAGTGCTGCAGGTGTTCGACCAGGACATCGCTGCCGATGTAGCTGTCGACCGTGCGGAGCAGCGTGTAGCCGAGGCCGACATAGAACAGGTCGGTGACCAGTTCCTTCCAGGTCAGTTGCCAGCTCTGATAACGCGGGTTCACCCATTCCAGCCCCATCAGCAGCAGCTTGAAGGCGATGCCGATGCCGATGGCGGTCGATGCCTTGGCGATAGAGTTGGGCGCGTAGTACCAGAATGCGATCAGCGCGAACAGCATCGTCGGCTGGAACCAGGTGAAGACGAACTGCTTCACCGGGCCACCTTGCACCTTTGGGATATTTTCCCAGCCCACGGTTACCGGCGCCTGCGTGCCCACCAGCCTGTTGCCTACGCGAATCCCGTCCATGTTGGTCCTGCGATACAAACAAACGTTGCAAATATCCGAAAACCGGCGGTTTCTTCATACGTCATCGAACGTATAACCCGCAAGCCGGCGCGGACTGCCGGATAAGGCCATCACGGCCGTTATCGCGATCGGGCGATCAGCCCCAGCGCCTGCGCTTCGTCCACCACCTCGGCGTATTTATGCGCCAGGTCGAACAGGTTGGCGTCATGCGGGCGCGCATCGCGGTCGCCACAGGCGGCGGATATCACGAACGGTGCGAAGCCGTGTTGCAAGGCATCCAGCGTCGTCGCCCGGACACAGCCCGAGGTTGAAAATCCCGTCACCAGCACCGTATCTATAGCCATCGTCCGCAGGGTCGAGGCCAGCGACGTTCCGAAAAAGGCCGAGGCATATTGCTTGGTCACCACCACCTCGTCCGCGCGCGGCTGCAACGACGGCGGAAACGCGCCCCCTGGCGAGCCTTCGAGAAAGGCG
>CAZZYX010000131.1:0-8858 GCA_964658485.1 uncultured Acetobacteraceae bacterium
TCCTGCGGAGAATTCGACCGCCGACTCGCCCTTCCCCAACGCCATGCGTGGCTGGCTGCTCGTGGCCGTTCTGGTCGCCGCCTATGCGCTGTCTTTCGTCGACCGCCAGGTCTTGAGCCTGCTCGTCGGGGGATTGAAAGCCGATCTCCATATCAGCGACACGCGAATCGGGATACTCCAGGGGCCGGCGTTTGGTTTGTTCTACGCTTTGCTCGGCATGCCTTTCGGGTGGCTGGCCGACAAGGTCGATCGACTTCGGCTGATCGCGGCGGGCATGTTGCTATGGACGGTAATGACCGCATCATGCGGATTTGCGCATAGCTTCGGGGCGCTCTTCGTCGCGCGCATGGGCGTCGGCGTCGGCGAAGCCGCGCTGGTGCCGGCCGCCGTCTCGTTGCTGGCCGACAGCTTTGCACCCGATCGGCGGGCCTTGCCGCTGTCGATCTTTACTGCCGGAATATCCGTCGGCGTCGGCCTGGCGCTGGTGACCAGCGGCGCGCTGATCGCCTATGCCAACAGCGGCGAAGCGGCGCACCTGCCGCTGATCGGTCCCACTCTCGCCCATCGCTCGCCATGGCAGATCGTGCTGATGCTGGCCGGGCTTGGCGGCGTCCCCTTGGCGCTGCTGACGCTCTGCTTGAAAGGGCCACCCCGACGCGCCGCCCGTGCCGGTGAGAACCCGGACAGGGTGACCCTGATCCGCTGGTTGAGCCAGCAACGAGCGATTTTCCTGCCTTTGCTGGCGGGCCTGTCGTTGCTGTATCTGTTCACCAATGCGTTTGCGGCGTGGATGCCGACCTTGTTTGTGCGCGCGTTCGGTTGGACTCCGGCGATGGTCGGGATGCGGCTGGGCATCGTCATCCTGGTATGCGCGCTGGCCGGCAATTTGCTCAGTGGCGGCCTGGCAGGACGGCTGCTGCACCGGGGTCGCGCCAATGCCACGCTGTTCACCATGACCATCGGTGCCGGGCTACTGGTGCCCGCGGCGGTGTTCGGGCCGTTATCACCCAATGCAGAACTGGCCCAGGTCGCGGTCGCGGCGATCTATTTCGCAACGGCACTGTGCTTCGGAGTAGCCACCGCCAGCCTGATTTCGGTGACGCCGGGACCAATCCGGGGTCAGATGGTGGCGCTTTATCTCTTGCTGGGAAATCTCATCGGGCTTGTGCTCGGACCTCCCAGTGTCGGTTATATTCTCCAACACATCCTGTCCGATCCCAGCCGCGTTGGCGAGGGTCTGGCGCTGGTCGCCCTGGTATCGGTTGCACCCGGTTTCCTGCTGATCCGCAGGCCGCTGGCAGCCCATTCGGTGCTGGCTGGGGCGATGGCAGGTTAGTCTTGGTTTGGCCGGTACAGCCCGAGCGCGCCCGGGTTCATCAGCATCGCAGGATCGACCGCCGCCTTGATCGCCTCCAGCAGCGCGAATGTCTCGGGCGCGCGGGTCTGGCGATAGGGATAGGACTTGCCGATCTGCAAATGGACCGCGCCAAGACTGGTAAACAACGCTGTCAGTTCAGCGCGTGTTTCGGCGACGATCTGCCCTGCCGCCGGCCGTTCAGGCATGGTCGCCAGTTTCGCGATGTCGCTGGATTCCGCCTTGCGGTCATGCGCCGCCATCTGTTCGTCAGACCAGTAGAACAGCGGTTCACAAGCGACCGCATAAGCGCCGACCGCAAAATAAATGGTGCCGACGCTGATGTCCTGCGCCGCAAGTCGTTTGGCATTATTCGCCAGAAATTCATCCATTGCTCGCCCGACCGCGATGATTCCCGAATGCGGAAAAATGCCATGGGTCGGCAGGTTACGCCGGCTCTGGTCGGCAAATGCCAGTGCCGTGAAATCGTTGAACGGCATCGCCCGCAACGCGCGCGGTATCGACGGTTCGATCGAATCAGCGCCATGTTCCCCGGCAATGCGCAACGCTTCGGCGAGTCGCCCCTGCGCCCCGGCATCGCTGACATCATCGAAGGTGACGTGCAGCAGATAGCGGTTGCCAGCGAGAAACTTCTTGCCGGTCTTGGCCAATTTCAAGCCGTCGATCAGACCGCCGAACACGCCCCTGCCGCTTTTCAACACATTCGAAAAATAGCGCAAGTCATCGACCAGACTATTATTCAACGCCATCTTGGCCGAGAAACCGGGATCCCACAGATAACACTCGCCCGCGATACCGGACCATCCGATCGCGGACATGGTCGCAATCGCCTGGGATTGCTGGTCGGCTTCGAAGGCAAAGGTGGCATAGCGGTGGTGCTTGGGAAACGGGATCAGCTTGAGCTTCGCCGTCGTCTTGAATGCCAGCGCTCCTGAATCGTGCAGGAACAGCCCGGTGAGATCGGGACCATAGTTGCGAAAAAACGGCGAGTTGGTGTTGGTCCCGGCCGCCGATCCGGTCGTGACCAATGTGCCATCGGCCAGCACCAGTTCCAGCCCCAGCACCGTGTCGGCGGTCGTGCCGTATTGCGTGGAACCCAGGAAAAACGATCCCTGCGAAAGCGCACCGCCAACTGTGGCCCGATAACCCGACATCGGCCCGAAATAGGGCGTCCGGAGCCCTTTGGCCTTGAGCGCATCGTATAAGTCCGCCCAGGTGCAGCCGACCCCGACCACGACATACATGTCCTGAACATTGATCTCGTGGATCGCGTTCATCCGGCGCAGGTCGATCGAGAGGCTGCCATCGACGATCGGGACATAACCCTTGGTGTAGGAGAACCCGCCGCCGCGCGGCGTCATCGCCCGCCCGAGGCCGGAGCAGAGCCGGGCAATCGCCGCGAGCTCGGTGGCGTCGGCGGGAGCCACCACCGCCGTGACCGGTTTGCCGCTGGTAAATATGTCGGTCGCGAAAAACAGCCGTTTGCCGTCCTCGGTCAGCACATGATCTGCGCCGACGATCGCCTCCAGTTGGGCACACAGCGCTGCATCGACGTTTGACAGATTGGTCGCCGACTTCGACGAAGCGATGGGGGCCTTCACGAAATACTCCTGGATCGCTGTCGGGACTGCGTCAACGCGGCAACTGCCCGGATTGCCGGGCGCAGGCACCGCCCTGCTAAGGCGTCCCCGGTATTCGGTTTTTCAATCCCGCCGAATAATGGTGCCTGGCGCCAACATGGACGCCTAAACCATGGCGCAAGAGGACAGACAGCACACGACCGCGCGACCGACCTTGGGGGTGGCCACCAGCGCGTTCGCCAACGGGGCGATCTGCCGCGCCCAGGCGAAATGGCGCGCGTGTTCCACTGGCGCGGTCATGCGAACTCGCTACGGATCGCGGCGCCGTGTTCGTCCAGGGCGGGCACCGGCGCTGCAAACGCGGCCTGCCCGGCAATCCGCGCTGGCGGTGCGGGCAAAGTCACCGGTCCACTCGGGGTTTGCACCTAATCGAGGGGGCAGACCCGCACGGGTGCCTGGCCCGTGTAATCATGGGTAGATTGGCTTTTAGCCGAACTGCACCGTCATTCGGCCGAATATCGAATTGGCCGCTACCCTGCGGTAGAGATGCAGCGCCGTAACAACCGATCAGGCCGGAAAACTGCCGGCGAACGCGATGTCATCGATCGCTTTGCGGCCACTTGGCAGTTCACGGGCACGCAGTGCTTCGTCAAGAATTGCCGGGTCGCCGCGCTTGCCGATCGCGATGGCCGCCTCGATCCGAAACCTGTCGGGCACAGCCAGTTCGGCCCGGGCGCGGTCGAATTCCACACCGGCCATGCCATGCGCATGCAGCCCCAAGATGCTCGCCTGAAGCGCCATTTGAGCCCACGCCGCGCCGGCATCGAAGCTGTGGCTGTGCGAAGGACTTTCCTGGCCGCTGCCCGAAACTGCCATCGTATCGGAAACGATATAGAACAGGACTGCTGCGTTTTTTGCCCATCCCTGATTGAAGGGCTTCAGTGCGCCCAGAAAGCGGCTCCAGTTGTCGTCGCCGCGCAGTGCATAGAGCAAACGCCAAGGCTGATAATTGAACGCCGACGGGGCCCATCGCGCGGCATCGATGATCGTGCGCAAATCGGCGGTGGATATCGCAGACCCGTCGAACGCACGGGGCGACCAGCGATCCAGGAACAGCGAAGCAAGCGCGGTATCGGTAAAACGGTCGGACATGTTTACTCCGGCGAGTGAGGGAAAGGCGCCAAATTCGTTTGAAGGATGAGACGCGGTAGCCAGTCGGCGATCGATGAGCTGGCGTCAAGCGGATCTGAACCAATAGCCATTACCGGGTCGCCGCCATTTTCGTGGCAAAGCGAATTGCACCTTTCCACCGCAATAACAGGGACTCCGATTGTCGGACAAAAGCGCACGCCAAGATGATCGCCTCTGAAGTCGTCATCGAAATCCATCGCGATCCTCGCGGACATCCTTTGGCGTGTCGACATATCCGTGCGGGCCAGCGCGCTGCCATCGAAGAGGTGCGCGGTGACCAGCGTTCGAGAAACAGCGGCTGGGTGGGATACGATGCGGCATGCTCAGCGATGTCCGGTATTTTCGGATCGGTGCGCCGCTCACGCCGCTCAATGCTGAGGCAGGGCCGGCGGCGGGAGCGAACTGAGATAGGCGGCGATGTCGACAATATTACCATCGGTCAGTTTGGCCACGACCGGATACATCATCTGGGCGTGGCTGGTGGCGCGGGCATGCACGCGAAAATTATAGATCTGGCGGACCAGATTGCTGGGGCCACGACCGGCCAGCGGCGGAATGTCATCGGTGCCTTGCAACGCGGCGCCATGGCAAGTCGAACATGGCTGCGTCGTGCCGTTGCCGCCGGTGGCGACCAGCGCCTGGCCGCGCGCGATGCTGCCCACCGGGACATAGACCAGCGTGGTCGCATTGGAATCATTGAGGTGAAAGCGCCGGACGTCCTGCGGCGTCTCGATGATCCGCTTGCCAATCGGTTCGGTGCCGCCTTCGGGTACGGGTAGCATGGTATAGCCGATGCTCTTGGTCTTGGGCACGGTGCTGGTTTCGATGACCTTGAGATAGCGCGGCGGGGCAAAGCTGGCGTAGTAGCGCGCGGCATCGGCAAGCTCGTCGTTGTGAATCCGGGGCGCGATAACCTGGGCCATGCCGTGGAAGGATGCCATCCGCAGATCGGCCGATTTGCGCGCGCCGCTGCGGAAATCCTGCACCTGGCGGATGAAATATTTCACCGGCAAGCCGGCCAGCGGAGAATTCTCGGGCTGTCCGATGCCGTTGGGCAGGTGGCAGAAGGCGCAAGCCGCCGGTTGCGGCGCACGCCCCTTCATCACGATCGCGGGGGCGGGGGGATGATTGTCGGGATGCCAGTCGATCACGTCGGTATGCTTGAGCACCTGGTTGCGAGTAAAGCTCAGCGTGCTGCCCGGCACATGGCGCGGGACATTGTCGTCGGGGCCGTGCTTGAGATCGGCGCTGGCGGGCGGGTCCATCGCGAAAGCCCAGGCCGGAACGGGCACCGCGGGCGGCGGCAATTTGCTGTAGGAGGTGTCATAGACCACTGGCTTGCCGTCAAGCGCGGTATTGTTGTCGTCGGCGCGGGGCGCCGGCGCGGGGGCAGGCTTGGAACATCCCGCAGTCAGCGCGATGAGCGCCGTGCCAATCATTGCAACACCGCGGGAAGCGGATTTATTCATATCATGTCTCCGGATCGGCTGCGGCTGCCGGCAAGGCCGACAGGCATGATTGCCACAAGCACAGCCTGAACCGACGCGTCCACGCAACCCTCGACCGCGCAGCGGTTAAATCGGGTAAGTTGCCGTCCGCCGTCCGGCCGGTGCCCGCTGCTGGTCACCGGTCACCGTCGATGCGGCAGGCGAACGCCGCCGGGCCACAAAGCCGGGCCGAGCCCCGCCGGCTGCGGCTCGATGTAATTATACACCTCGACTTCGCTGACCCGGCCTGCGACGATCCGGAACCGCTGCCCGCGCCACACCGAATAATCGGGCTTGCCCGCTTCGCCGGCGATATCGAGCACGTAGAAGGCGGCGACCGATCCGGTCGCCGGCTCGGCGATGAGCCGGATATTGCGCGCGCCGACGATCGCCGTGGAACCATCGATTTCGGCGCGGAACTTGCCGGCATTGGTGACCACCACCCGGTTCTGCTCGGTGGCGCGGACGTCGGACGTGAACGGGATCGCCGAACTATCGTGCCGCGCAAGCCCGTCGAGGTAGATCAGGGCGGTGGTCAGCAGGCAGCGGCGCGAGCTGTCGTGGCAATGCGGTCGCGCCTCGCCAGCGGCAGCCGGCAAGGCCGTTCCGGCGAAGATTGCGGCCAAAATCGCCGCCGCTGCAAGCCGGCGACCAGCGGTGGGCGCGGTCAATTGTCGTCTCGCAGGATATTTCGCTCGATCTGCCAGCCATCGGCAGTCTTGCGCCAATGCATCTCGTAAACCCACATCACCGTGCGGATCGGGCGTCCGGCGCAGGCATCGAAGCCCGCCGTGGCACATCCGGCCCCAACCAGATTGCGCGTAGCATCGAAATAGACCGCCGGGGTCCGGGTCACGGCGCTGGTCGGGGTGATTTGGTCGAACACGGTGGTCAGCAGATAATGGCGCCCGGCGATCAAATGCGCGCGCTCGGGATCGATTTCGGGGCGCGAATTGGCGACGATTTCGCGGCCCTTGAGGAGAACTGGCGCCCCGCCACCGGCGCGATGGATTTCGCTGACCACGTCGGGGGTCATCAGCGTGTCGGCGAGCGCGCGCAGGTCGCGCGGGCGCCCCCCGGCGCCGTCGCCGTCGGAGTAGAGCCCGTAGAGCCCGATCCGTTGCCGGATATCGTCCTCGATCAGCAGGCGATCGAGCGGCGTTACCGCAGTGGTGCGGCTTGAAGCGCCCGCGGCGAGGCTGATCGAGAGCGCTGCCACCAGCAGCAGCCAAAGGCGGAATCGGCGGTCGATCATTGCAGGTCCTTGCGGGCAGGAGCGGCAGGCGGCGCTGCCGAGGGAATGTCGGGGCGCCAGCTCGCGGGCAGTGCCGGATCGCCGGTGCCCGCGTAGCGCGCCATCACCGGCCAGGGATAGACCGGGCGGGCGCGGTCGAATTGCGCTGCGGCGAGCGGATAGCGTGGCAGTTTATTGTAGGGCGCGCCGTATTCGTAAAGCGAACGCGCCACGGTCGGATAGGCATGGGTAAGATGATAAGCGACGATCTGCGCCGGCGGGCGATCGCGCTCCACCCAATCTTCGATCGCGCTGATCCAGTCCACTTCGCCGCCGCCGTCGCCGCCGCGACAATGGTTCATGCCGGCGGGAGTGAACAAGCGAAAGAACCGGGCGGTGGGCGCGGCGCCACCGTTGGCTTGCTGGGCCTTGCGATAATAGTCGATCGATTCCTCGACCGGAATGTTGTTGTCGTTCATCCCGTGAAACAGGATGAGCTTGCCGTGCGCGGCGTGAAATCGCGACAGATCGGGGTCGTCGGGATTGTAGATCCGACTCGCTTCGCGCAGCCGTGGCGGATCGCGATCATAGTTGAAATCGGATATACGGTAGCCCGGCCCCCCGGGGGCGGCGGTGCCGAAGCCGAGATAGCCGGCGATCGCATAGCCCGCGCCCTGGTATTGGCGGCCGCTGGCGCTGACCCAGCCGAAGTAATTGATCCACTGGTCCTCGGCCCCCCAGGGAATGCCGTGATAGAGCGCATTGCCGCGCGTGTCGCGAGCCCCGTCATGAAATTTCTGCGCGACATCGGCTTGTTCGCTCGTCAGGCAGGCAGCGGCTTTCTGCCCCGGCTGGCAAATCAGGGTCCGCGGGCGGAAGCTGCATCTCAGCGGATCGATCAGCAGTCCGTCGCGCAACCCGTCGAGCGCGTCGCATTGGCGCAGGACCGCCGCATGAATCAGCGGGATCTTGTCGGCGGTCAGGATCGTGGTGCCATCCGCCGCGGTGTTGACGCGGGTGTTCCAGTCCAGGAAATAGGGTGAATCGCCGAGTTCGTCGTAAACCGGCGCGCCCGCGACGATCCCCTCGAAATCGTGGGGAAACCGCTGCGCCTCGATCATCGCCTGGCGGCCGCCGGTCGAACAGCCGACGAAATAGTTGCGGGCGGCGGGTTCATGATAAAAGCTGGCGATGATCCGCTTGGCGGCCACCGCCGTCAGATGCGTCGCGCGCCAGGCAAAATCGCGCTGGCCCTGCGGGTTGTCATAAGCGAACAGCCAGCCGGGGCCCTTGTGACCCATGTCGGTGGTCACCACCGCATAGCCGCGCACCAGCGCCTGATCGATGCGGTCTTCGAGATAGGTGCCGCAAGGGCCACCGCAGCCCCCCATCATGAATTTGTGATTCCAACCCTGCGTCGGCATGCGCAGCAGAAAACCGATCGTCGGGGTGATCGCGCCATCGACCCGGCAGATTTCGGGCAGGTCGTCGTCGGCGATGCCGTGGCTGCCGCCGGCGGCGACGATCTGCGCCGAATTGATCGTGGTGGGAGCATCGGGGATCGCTGCGAAGGCCTCTCCCAGCGTCCGTCCGAACAGCCGCGCGCAATCCGCAGCGCGGGGCGACATTGACCGATAGTCCCGAGGATCTTCCGGCTCCGCCGCCGGTGGGACGTTCGGGAAGGGTTGCGCGTGCACCTGACCCGCAACCATCACCGCGAACAGGCCGCCGACCGCCGATCTGATTTTCTGCCGCATAGACGCCGCCCCGATGATTTCGAGTCCGTGCGTTAGCAGCGGGTTCGCCGCACCGGGTACCGGACTTCGTCCGCCACCGCCTGTCGGGCATTGATCGCGCTGGCAGGCAGGAACTGGGTCAGTAAACGCGCGGCTGGGTCACCGACATGTGGGGCAACCAGCCGGGCGGGAATACGGTGTCGCCAAGGTCCATTTCTTCCCTCGCCTCGGCGGCATGGCCGATCTGGCGAGCAA
>CAZZYX010000132.1:0-8855 GCA_964658485.1 uncultured Acetobacteraceae bacterium
GGGGGCGGCGGCGGTGGCGGTGTCGGCGTTCCGAAGTGGTACGACAGCGTACCCATGACGGAATGCGAACGCAGCCTTACGAACTGGGTCGTGCCATCGCTGAAGTGAAAGCGATCGCCTTCGGGACGCAGATACCGATACCGGACACCGACACTGACATGATCGCTGACAGGCAGATCGACGCCGGCAATCAGCTGCCATGCAAAGTGGCTATCCTGGCCGTCGATATCGCCGGTTGGGTACACATGGATTTTCTCATGGGTCTTGGCCCAGCCAACGCCGCCACCGGCATACAGCTGCGGGCCATTCAATGGTCCGAACTCGAGCAGGGCATTGCCCATCGCCGAGAAGGTAGCTTCACGAGCGTAAAGACCGCTGCCTTCGTAGATCGTGCCGGTCGAGGTATACAGGCGCTTGCCGTGAACGCGTTCGTAGTTGACATCGCCTTCCAGCTTGAAGTGTCCGAAATCATAACCGATCTGGCCACCGGCGTCCCAGCCGAGCTTGTTATGAAGCGTATCGCCGGGAAGAACGCCCGGCAGGCCGGCATCGGCACCAGCTTGCATCGCGGCACTGACGCCACCGCGGACGTGCTGGTTTTCGGTGATGACACCGCCACCAGCGATCGTAACATAAGGTCCGGGCTCCCCGGCGTAAGCCGCCGTGCCCAGCGCTGTCGAGGCCAGCGCCAGAACCATAACCATTCTTTTCATATTAGTTCCTTTCTCATTTAGAACCCCCCCGTCGCAGCCATAAGGCCACGACATGTGGATTTCAGGAAGCGAAATGGTTGGACAGAGAGTTTGTTGCATCGCAATGCGGTTTCCTGCCAAATCCTAAAACATTGCGACAAATCTGCAACAGGGGCTGTGTATCCCATTACCAACCGAACTGCAATTGCTAGGAAAATCATAACTGGCGGCAGCAAACCGCCCGTTCGAGCGCGCAGTCTTCTATCGAATAATACAGCCAGAATTCCGGATTTGCCGCCGGTTCCGCGTTTTTTGCTAAATCTTTGGGCCCGGCGCCGGGAACCACGCACGAGGCAGCAAAAGCAATATCGACCGTACCCGGGGTGTCAGCCGGCGGAGTGATCAATGGCTCTTCGCCACGCGCGACGACGCGGGTGAACTCACGGTCGAACATTACCCAGCCGATCCGCCAGTGCGCGTCATGGGTGGCGCCATTGTAGAACATCACGGGGAAATCTGGGTCGCTCGTCAGCAGTGGTCCGGTGGACAGGTGCCAGCTATCCCAGCTGTCCGGGCGAGGCGCAAAAATTTGCGGTTGCTCATGCCACGGCCCGGCAACGCCATCGCCGATGGCCAGGCCGATCAGCGAAGCATCGTTGCGGGCATATTCGTAAAACAGCCGCCAGCCACCGTCTTTGGTACAATTGACCGTGGCTTCCTTGGTGTTGCCTTCGGTCTTCGAGGATGCCAGCGCGATGCCTTGCTTGACCAGGTCGTTTGGCCCGGTGCCTTCGGCATACAGCATTTCCCCACCGACATGTCCGGCATCGACGCCGGTGTAATAGATGATCCAGCGACCTTCATGGATCACCAGCGTCGGGTCTTCGCAGCCGCCGGCATCGAGCCCGTGCGCATCCGGCTGCAGGATCGGCTCGTCCCGCATCACAAAGGTCAGCCCGTCCCTGCTCTCGCCGTACCAGATCTTCCCGGTATCGCGGTCCTGGTCCAGTGTTCTGGGCACGCCACGCACCATGATTCCGTATTTGCCGTCATCGTATTGCCAGACATACGGACTCATCTGGTCGCGCGTCGCCAGTTCCCCGCCGCCCAGCAGCGCGATGCTCTCGATCCGGTTGACCTTAAAATCCGGCACGGCGCTCATTCCGGGATCAGGCTCCCTGTCCCATCAGCAGCGACAATGCGCCATCGATGGCGATGGTCGTCCCGGTGATATAGGCTGCCCGGTCCGACGCCAGGAAGGTTACGAGGTCGGCGACTTCGGCCGGGGTGCCGGCGCGGCGCAGCGGGATATTGGCTTCCAGCGAGGCGCGATAGGCCGCATCGTTCTGGGCACGCTCGTTCATCGGGGTCAGGATCATGCCGGGGTTCACGGCATTGACGGTGATCCCCTGCGCGGCGACCTCCAGCGCCAGGACGCGTGTCAGGTTCGCCAGCGCGCCCTTGGCGGCGCAGTAATCAGCGGCGCCGGCACGCATTGCCTCGGCGTGGATCGAAGAGATGTTGACGATTCGCCCCGGCCGCAGTTCCGGATGCGCGGCAAGGTCGCGGACCAGCCGCCGCGAGGTCAGGAACGCGCCGTCGACATCTGCGCCGAACATGCCGCGCCACTGGCTGACTGTCATATCGGCCACGGTCACGCCGCTCTGGTTGATGCCGGCCGAATTGACCAGCACGCTGGGCATTCCGAGTTGGCGGGCCAGGGTGTCGAACGCCGCTTCGACATCGCGTTCGGACGCTACATCCGCCTGGATCGCAACGGCCCGGCTGCCCGCTGCCGCCGCCGCCGCCACGCTGCGGCCGGCGGCATCCGCATCGCGGTGATACAGCACGCCGATGGCCATGCCCGCCGCCGCGAGCGCCGTAACGCAGGCGGCGCCGATACCCGACTCGCCGCCCGTGACAAGGGCTACCCGCGCGGTCACCGTGGCGCCTCCGGGGACAACATCATTTGAGCTTGCCAACTGGCATGGGGGGCCAGCCCGATAATGCCGGGCTTGGCGAATATGTCATCCGCAAAGCCTTCCGGATCGGCCATGCCCTGCCACGGTTCGATGCAGATATAACCGGCACCGGGCTTCGTCCAGACGCCCAGCAGCGGCAGGTTTTCGAACTCCAGGCGGATGTGCCGCGCGTCATGGCTTGCCGCGCCATATTCTATCGAGCGACTGGCAATATCGGTGAACACCAGCGCATCCGCGGCAAAGAGTTCGTCGTGCAGTTCGAGCCGTCGGCCAACGACCGGGCTTGGCTCGCGCTCGGGCAGGATCAGGCCATCGGCATCGAGTTTGCTGATCGGCGCCGGTTCCGGCTCGGCAAAAGTGATGGCGTGATCAGCGCGCGACGCGCCCGGTTCGAGCGGCCACCGTAGCGCCGGATGAAAGCCAAAGGAAAAAGGCATGGGTTCACCGCCCAGGTTGCTTACTTCGACCGCGACCGTCAACGCGGCGTCGGCACAGGTGAAACGCAGGTCGAGCCGGAACGCGAACGGATAGACCTTGCGGCTGTCGGCAGTGGCTTCCAGTCGCAGCACCGCCTGGTCGGCGCGGTGTTCGACGACCGCAAACATGCCGTGGCGGGCGAACCCGTGGCGATGCAGGGGATAGCTGGCACCGCCGTAGCGATAGATGCCGCCTGCCAGGCTGCCGATGATGGGAAACAGGATCGGCGCCCGTCCCGCCCAGACCTGCGGATCGCCCGACCACAGCAAGTCGACGCCATCGTGGTCGGATAGCCGCCATAACTCCGCGCCATGGCGATTGATCCGTGCCGAGAGGCCACCCGCTTCGCCTATATCGATAAACTCGGGCGGCTCGGGGGCGCTCATCATTGTCTCCGGCGGCTAAATCTTCAGGCGGCGGGAGGCAGCGTACACCAAGCTGCCTCCGACGGCGCATCATCATTGAGCGGTCTGCGTGACCGTGGTGCTGGTGGTGTTGGCGCTTGAAGTGGTCGCCGGCTTGGTCGTGTGTCGTACCGCCGTATGCCGGGCATGATGTACGGTGCCGGTGGTGTGGTCGGTGGTCGTGACCGTGGTGGATACCTGGGTCGGCACCGGCGCCGGGGTGGTAGCGGCCTGCTGCGCGGCGGCCGCGCGCGCACTCGCATCGGCAGCCTGCTGCTTGGCGGCGGCAGCGTCCTGTTGCGCCGAGGCTGCGGTCTGCTGCGCGGCGGCGGCACTCTGCTGCGCGGCATCGACCTGATGCTGCGCCGCGTCGTTCTGCTGCTGGGCAGCCATGTCCTTATGCTTCTGTTCGCCCAGCACCACGGCATCGGCCAGCGCGGCGGCATGGTTCGCGGCCATGATCGCGTCTTCCTTCTTGCCGGCAGAGACATCTTCATGCGCGTCGGCCAGTGCCTGCTGCGCTCGAGCGAATTCCTGTGGCATGTCGGTCGCAGCGCCGGAAGCACGTGCGGTATTGAGCTTGGCCTGAGCCGCGGCCATGGCTTCCTGCGCGCGGTCACCCTTGCCCTCGGCATAGGCCGGCGCGGTCAGAATCAAAGCGAGTGCCGGGGCCAGCGCGGCCATATATTCGGTTTTCAGATGCATCGTACTCTCCGTCAAGCTGGTCAATTACCCGCCTGAGCTGTTAAACGGCTATCCGGCGGCGATGTTCCTCAGCCCAGCCCGACCAGCCATTGCGCGATCATCGCCCGACCGGCGGCAACCGCGCCCGGGCCTAGCCGGTCGTGGCTTACCCGCAAAGTGGCCTCGTCGCTTCCCGCGGCGATCACCGCTTGGGGCGATTGTTCTAGCCACGCCGCAAAGCGCTCGTCCTCGCCCATCTCGGCATGGAATTGCAGCGCCAGCACATTGGCCCCGCGCCGAAACGCCTGATGGGTATAGACATGGCTGGATGCGAGCAGTTCGGTACCTGCGGGCAGGGTAAAAGTATCGCCATGCCAATGGAGGACGGGTACCCCGGCAATGTGCCGCAGCGGGCTATCGGCGGCGTCGACATGCAGGGCGACCGGATGAAAGCCGATCTCCATGGTCCGCCCCGGATACACCTTCGCGCCCAGCGCCGCAGCGATCATCTGCGCGCCGAAACACACCCCCAGCGTGGGCCGGTCGGCAGCGAGGCGGTGGGCAAGGCGGCGCAGCTGGCACGAGATCCAGGGATGACGCTCCTGCTCGTAGACGCCCATCGGGCCGCCCATCATGATGACGAGGTCGGGTTCGGACAGATCGATCGACGAGAACTCCGGATCGCCGACGTCGATGCGGTCGATCCGATAGCCCGCCGCCTCGATCGGTTCGCGATACCCGGCCACGCCCTCATAAGGGACATGGCGAATAATCAGCGCCCGCTTTGTCAGCATATCAGCGGCATGCCCGCGCCGATTTCACGAACGGACATGCTTTTCATCGGACCTCTGGAATGTCGTCATATTCCCAGGCGGGTCCAGAAATCGCCTGCGTTGACGATCCGGCCGGCACCCTGATCGCTACCGGTGATCGTCTGACGCCAGGACGGATGCGGTATGCCGGGGTCGCGCGCGGGGCGCGGCACAAGCCGGGCAGCGGATCGGGCGGTATCGGTATGAACCATCTCGTTTCTCCGTCTCTGGATTACGAACCGGCGTTGTCGCCCAAGTTGCGCGCGCGGCGGCAGGTGCCCATCAATCCGATGACTTAATCTACTAATCAGTTGAGTATGGTCGAACAAGACTTCATTGGGGCGCCTCAAGATAATTTTGGCCCGGACAGCGTGCCGGTCATGCCGGCTGGGGCGTGGCGCAAGCCCGGTGAGCCCGCATGAAGGTTGCCACGGCCGCCATCGCATCATTCTCGATCATCTCGGGGTCGGGATGTTCGATCAGGCGTAATATCAACATCTGGTGACCGCCCGCGAGCAATAGCGCGATCAGTTGGCCAGCGGCCAGTTGCGGATCGTCGATCTGCAGCCCGCCGCGCGCACGTACTTCGTCAAGATAGGCCGCTAGCTGCACTCGGGTCCGTCCCATCGCCCGTTCGTGAAATATGCGGCCCGTCTCGGGAAAGCGGTTCGCCTCGCTCACGACCAGGCGATAGAGCGCCAGCGACGGGGGAGAGGTCACCCGGACCAGGAAACCGCGTGCAAAGCGGCGCAGCGTGGTTTCCGGATCGTCCAAGGGGTTCAGCAGCAAGGTCAATTGCTGTTGGAACGTTTCGGTCGCACGGTCGAGGACGGCGCCGAACAGCAAATCCTTGGCTGGAAAATAACTCCACAGCGTGCCCTTCGACCCGCCGAGTTCGGCAGCGATGGCCGACATCGTCGTCGCGGCATAGCCATGTTCGAGAAAGGAGCGCCCCGCGACATCGAGGATCACGTCGCGCCGGGACTGGCGCCGGGCTTCGCGCCGGCTGGCGCATTGCGGAGGAAGGACGGAAACCTGCATAATTGCTGTACCATACAGTACGATTTTAGATTGACAAGAGCGGTGAGCTCGCTAATCCATATTGTCATACTTCATGGTACGGTTTTTATGAAAATAGATTCGACTTTGGTGTTGCGGTCGACGGCGTGGCACGTCCGCGCCCATGCCCTGGGTGGGGCAAGCGCGCTGTCATTGCTGCTGGCAGCATGCGCAGCGGTTCCCGATGACGGTCCCAAACCCGTGCCGCTGGCTGCAGGGGAAGTTGCCGCCAGTCAGACGCTGGCGACCAGTGATCCAGGGTCAAATAATCCAGGGCCGACCAATCAGGGACAATGGCCTGCCGACGACTGGTGGACGGCCTATGGCGATCCTCAACTGGACAGCCTGATTGCCGAAGGGCTGGCGCATTCCCCCGATGTCGCGGCGGCCACCGCGCGTCTGCGCAAGGCGAATGCGGCCGCGCAACAGGCCGGCGCGGCGCTGCTGCCGACGCTGGATGGGCAGGGCACGGTCGGATTGACCAAGCAAAGCTATAATACCGGCTATCCGCCGCAATTCGTTGCGCTGTTGCCGCATGGCTGGAAGAATGAAGGCCAGCTCGACCTGACGCTGGGTTACGACATCGATTTGTGGGGCCGCAATCGCGCTGCACTGGCCGCAGCGACTTCGGAACGGCAGGCAACCGCGGTGGACGCGCAGCAGGCCGCGCTGATGCTGGCGACCAGTATCGCCCAGGCCTATGCCGATCTCGGCGCGGCACTGGCGCAGCGCGACAACCGCCAGCTGGCGCTCGACAGCCGGACCGCGACGCAGGCGCTCACCGATCAGCGCCGGGCCGAAGGCATGGAGACGCTGGGTAGCGTGCGCACCGCCCAGGCGCAAACGAACTCGGCGCGGGCCGATCTGCTGTCCGCGGACCAGACCGTGCTGATGCGGCGGCATCAACTGGCACTGCTGGTGGGGGCCGGACCCGATCGCGGCCTTGCCGTCACCGCGCCGCGCCTGGCCCCGCTGGGATTGCACGAGCTGCCCCCCGGCGCGACCACCGCGCTGATGGGCCGGCGTGCCGACATCGTCGCGGCCCGGACGCGGGTCGAAGCCGCCGCCAGCCGGATCAAGGTGGCGCGAGCGGATTTCTATCCGTCGCTGCGGCTGAGCGGGCTGGTCGGCATCCAGTCGCTCGGACTGTCGCAATTGTTCACCAGCGGCTCGACCTATGGCACGGTTGGCCCGGCGGTCAGCCTGCCGCTGTTTCATGGCGGCGCATTGCGCGGGGCTTATCGCAGCGCGCGCGCCGATTACGACCTGGCCGTGGCCGACTACGATCGTATCGTGCTGACCGCCTATCAGCAGGCCGCCGATGCCGTCACCGACCGCAGCCTGCTCGCGCGCCAGCTGACCGAGGCGCGCGCCGCCGTCAGCGCCAGCGAGGAAGCCAATGCCATTGCCGTCGCCCGTTACCGTGGCGGACTTTCCAATTACCTCGATGCGCTGATCGTGCAGGACCGCCTGTTACAGACGCGCGAGGCCGTGGTGCTGACCGATGCTGCTTACCGGACCGCCGATATCGCCCTGATCCGTGCGCTGGGCGGAGGGTTCGGCGCCACCGCGCCGTCTCAGGCGTTACAGACCGCGAACACCCATACCGCGAACTCATGGCCGACACCCAAGGACTATGCGCATGAATGACAGCCCCTCCCAGGCCACCTTCGTCGTCGATGACGAGGCCGATCGCGTGACTGCGACGAATGCCACCGCGCGCCGCACCTGGCTGATCCGGCTTGCCGTGGTGGTGGTGGTGGCAGCGGCACTGTGGGGCTTGTGGTACGTGATGTTCGGACTTGGCCGGGTCAGCACGGACGATGCCTATGTTGCTGCCGATGTCGCCGAGGTCACGCCGCTGGTCGCCTCGTCGGTGGTGGCGGTACATGTCAGCGATACCCAGTTCGTCAAGGCAGGCACTTTGCTGGTCGAACTCGACCCTGCCGACGCGAAAGTCGCGCTGGCCCAGGCCCAGGCCGACCTTTCGGCGGCCCGGCGGAAATATCGGCAGTCGATGGCGATGAGTGCCGCTCTGGGCGGAACATTGTCGGCACGCGGTGCCGGTATCGCGCAGGCTCGGGCACAATTGACTTCCGCCGAAGCCGATGCCGCCAAGGCGCACATCGATCTCCAGCGGCGCCAGGCGCTATCCAGCAGCGGTGCGGTTTCAGGTGATGAACTGACCGATGCCAATCGGACGCAGGCCAATGCGCAAGCGGCAGTGGCAACGGCGCAGGCAGCCGTGGCCCAGGCCCAGGCGCAGCAACTGGCGGCGCAGGGGGACCTGGCCGCTAATCAGGCGCTGGTGCAGGGAGTCGACGAAGACCACGATCCCGGTGTGTTGACGGCCAAGGCCAGGCTGGATGCGGCCCGGCTCGATATGTCGCGGCTGGAAATCCGCGCCCCGATCGATGGCGTGATTATCCGGCGCCAGGTGCAGCTGGGCCAGCACGTCGTGCCCGGCACCCCGGTGATGACCATCGTTCCGATAAACCAGGCCTATGTCGATGCCAATTTCAAGGAAGGCCAGTTACGCGGCGTCCGCATCGGCATGCCCGCCACGGTGGTTACCGATCTTTATGGCAGCGGCGTGACGTATCATGGCAAGGTGGCGGGGATTGGCGGCGGGACCGGATCGTCGACGGCGATCATCCCCGCGCAGAACGCCACCGGCAACTGGATCAAGGTGGTCCAGCGGGTGCCGGTGCGCATCGCTCTGGATCCGCGCGAACTGGCGGCGCA
>CAZZYX010000133.1:0-8823 GCA_964658485.1 uncultured Acetobacteraceae bacterium
CCAGCGCCACCGCCTCGCGCCCCTGCTCGTCGGCCAGCTCGTCGAACCAGCCGCCCAGCACCGCCACGCTGCCGTCGAGCGATGCGTCCAGGCCAGCCGACGTCTGGTCGATTGCCCGCCGGGCGCAGGCATGGTCGCCCGGATCATGCCCCTGGATCACGTCATAAACCTGCGCCAGATCCGCCGTGCTGCGCGCCAGCAGGCCCAGATGGTCGAGGTCGTGGACGAACGGGAACGTGCCGGTCCGCGGCAGCCGGCCATAGGTGGGCTTCAATCCGAAGATGCCGCAGAACGATGCCGGTACGCGGATCGAGCCATTGGTATCGGTGCCCAGCGACATCGCGCAAAGCCCGGCGGCGATCGCCGCTGCCGAACCGCCCGACGATCCGCCCGCGCTGCGCGCGGTATCCAGCGGGTTGCGCGTGGCCCCGTAATGCGCATTCTCGGTGGTGAAACCGTAGGCAAATTCGTCCATGTTCTGCGTGCCGATCAGCACGCCCCCGGCGCGGTTCAGCCGCTGGACCAGCACCGCGTCGGCCTGTGCCGGCGGCAGGCGGCGGTTGATCACCGATCCCGCAGTGGTGACCCGCCCGGCCACGTCGTAATTGTCCTTTACCCCGAATGGCAGGCCGGCCAGCAGCCCCGGATCCTCGCCGCGCGCGACCTTGGCATCGACTTGTGCCGCCTCGCGTCGGGCGCGGTCGGACAGGATCGCGGTGAAGCAGTTGATGCGCGGATTCTGCGCCTCGATCCGGGCCAGCAAGCTCTCGACCAGCGCGCTGGCCGACAGCGCGCCGCTGCGTACCTGCCCGGCGATCGAGATGATGTCCGGCAAGGGCCCGACAATGTCGGCGATCATGGCGTGAACACCGGCGCGGGTTCGAGCAGCGGATCGATGGCCGGGTCGAACAGCAGCGCCGCCTGCCCCAGCACGATCTCCAGATTGCCGATCACGCCCGGAATCTGGCCGGGCGTGATCTCGATCCCGGCCAGGCTGGCCAGCAGCCGGACCTGGTCTTGCGTCAGCGGCATAGGGTGGTCACTCCGCAGCCTCGGCGGCAAGGTCGTGATGGTGGACCACTTCTTCGAACTGCGCAACGATCTGCGGCTTGATCGAGCAGAGCGCCAGGAACACGCCGACGATGGCATAAGCGGCCGCCACCGCCGGGGTTTGGACGATACCGACCCCGGTCGCCGAGTGGATCAACCCGAAGAACGTAAGCGCCGCGCCGGTAAAGGCGAAATAGGCACCCTTCAACAGCTTGCCGTCGATGATCATCACCGTGATCGAACCCAGGATGATCCCGGCCAGCGTCGCGCCCGAACCCAGTGTCTGCAGCCCCTGCAGCAGCACGCCGTTGCTGGCGAGCGCGTCGTAGCCCACCTTGTCGGCGTTGGTCCCCGCCGAGGCCAGCGCGTTGTTGATCTGCGTCGAACCCCAGTTGGCGATGGTCGGCACGATCGCCAACACGATCGCCGGGGCGTGGCGATGCGGGCTCTCCTGGAACGCCTGCGAGCCGATCAGCATGCCGATGTAGAGCAGGATCGGTAGCAGTGCGACCGCAGGGATGATTGCCATCATCAGCCCGATGATCCCGCACCAGGTCAGCACCAGCATCAACACGCCGGTTGCGGCCGAATAGCCCATTCGGCCGCCCATCGCCTTCCAGCCGGGGTGGCCGATGTAGACCGCGTTGATGAACGGGTTACCCATGCAGCAGCCGATCAGGCTGATGATGCCGTCTGCGGTCAGCACGCGGGTGGTCGGGAACGGGTCGCCCGCCGCTGCGGCGCTTTCGACATTGTCCATCGCCTCTACCAGATCGTAGATGCCGAAGGGGATTGCGGTGACCAGGATGATGCCGATGTATTTGAAGCCTGCAAAGATGTTGAGGAACGCCGGCAGGGGGACGTGGAACGCAAAATTGGAAAGCGCTGCCGAAACCTTGTCGGGGCCGACACCGCCGATTGGATAGCCCATCATGTTGGCGCTCCAGGCGATCACGGTGCCGATGATGATCGCCATCAAGCCACCGGGAATGCCGCCGGGATAGCGATAATTACCCAGCCAGCTGGCGAGAATCACCGCCAGGCAGACGACCCCGATCAGCGGCGTCGTGAACAGCTGTGCGCCGGGGCTCATCGCGATGAAGGTCAGCGAGATACCGGCAAGCGAGCCGAGCAGCGCCGCGCGCGGCGTGATCCGGCGGATTACCGGCGCGATAAAGCCGCCGATCATCAGCACGAAGCTCTGGATGAACACCCAGGTCAGACCCGCTCCCCAGGCTTGCAGCGGATCATGAGTCTTGAGCAGGATCGGCAGCATGACCACGAAGGTGACCACGAACATATGCGGCACGCTGATCCCGGATGGCAGCGCGCAGACATCGGTTCGTCCGGTCTCTACCGCCAGCTTGCGGGCGAGCCAGGCGTAATAGACCGTGCTCAGGAACAGCATCAGACCGACGGCGGGTAGAATGCGGCCAAAAACGATGGCATCGGGCAGCTTCAGGACGAACCGCAGCAATCCGGTCAGCACCAGGATGTTTACCAGGATATTGGTGCCGAAACCGAAGAAGGCATTCCAGTCGCCCGGCGTCCACCAGGGTAGATGGGCAGCCGGGGCCGGTTTGGCCGAGGTCGAGATCGTGGTCGTCGTCATCATGGTGGTACCCCCGTTGTCAGATCGCAGCCGGTTCCGCCGGTACGGTCAGCGCCGCGATGACGCTGGCGGAGTCGCTGACCCAACCGAAAATGCCACCTTGCGCAGCGACCATTCGCAAGGCCGTTTCGTGAAACTCGGGAAAATATGAAGCGGTACAATCCGACAGCACCAGGCATTCGATCCCGCGATCGTTCGCCTCGCGCACCGTGGTATGGACGCAGACTTCGGTAGTGACGCCGCACACGATCAGCTGGGAAATGCCATGCCCCGCCACCAGTTCGGTCAGCTCGGTGTTGTAGAAAGCGCCCTTCCCCGGCTTGTCGATTACCGGCTCGCCCGCGATCGGGTAAAGCTCGGGTATGATGTCGTGGCCGGGCTCGCCGATGATCAGGATGCGCCCCATCGGGCCCTTGTCGCCGATGGTCATGGCGCCGTTGCCGCGCAGGCGCTTGGTTTGGTGCAGGTCCGACAGGTCCGGCTTGTGACCTTCACGGGTGTGCATCACCAGCAGACCGGCATGCCGCGCCGCGGCGAGCAGTGCCTGCAAGGGCGCGATCGTGCCGCGCAGTTTCGCCACGTCGTTGCCGAGCGCTTCGCCAAAGCCTCCCGGTTCGACGAAGTCGCGCTGCATGTCGATGATCAGCAGCGCCGTCTCGGCCGGCTTGAATGTGAAAGGATAAGGAAGCGCTGCAACTTCAGCCATGATGACAATCCATCCGCTGCCCGGAACTGCCCGGAAATTGTGTCGGATCGCGATACGGCCACCATGACCATATCGCGATTTGCAGGAGCTGGAGCGCGATGCGACAAGACGGCATCGTGCTCCAGAGTCTTCGTTTTAGCGTGATTTCAGACCAAAACCGGTACCCGCTTTTTATCATCACGCTCTAGAAGCCGTATCCCGCGCCGACGCCGAACTCGACCTTGTTGCGCGTGGCGGCATGATCCGTATTCAGGAATGATTCCGCCAGCACGAGATTGTCGTTGATCAAGTGGAAGTACTGCACCTGGGCATAAACATTCAGCCCCGGACCCTTCGCCAGCTGAACCGGCGTGCTGAGCTTCAGGCCGGTAGTAAAGGTGCCGAAATTTCCGTCCTTGGTGAAACCCGGGCGGGCCCAGTAGGATTTGGGACCAACAGTAATCCAGGTCGGCACCGTCGCGGTTATCGCGCCCAGCTTGTAGGTCGGTACTGCGCCGATTTCGACGTCGAACGTGCCGCCGGCCTTGCCGGCGAAGACCGTCGAGCTTTTGCCGGCGAAAGCATAAAACAGCTTGGCATAGGGATTGAAGGTGATCCCGTTCATGCCCGCATCCGAGTATTTCAGACTGAATTCGAGATTGTGCTCATTCTGGAAAGCGACGCTTGGCTGACCACTGATGAACTCGCTGTATTCGATGCCCAGCTTCAGACCCTTGGCAATATTGCCGCTCATTCCGACGAAATAGTCGAACTCGTTGAGCGACGTGATATTGTCATGCTTGTTGTAACCCGGATTGATATCGACCCACGTCCCGGCGTCGATCGCAAAGCCGTATGGACTAACCAGGACCAGCCCGTTCAGCGACTGGATGGTAACGCCATCGGTAGTAACGACCAATCCGCGAGGCGTAATATAGTCGTTTTTGATCGACGTGTCGCCAAACCCGTGAAGCGCCCATGAATCGTCCGCCAGCGCGGCGGTCGAGGTCATTCCGAAAAGAACGGCTGCAATCGCAATTATAGATCTTTGCATAGCTAGTGCCCCCTCAATAAGCAGGGCCCCGAGCATCCTCCCATCCGCTTGAAATTGTGGCTCATTAAAGCCTTTCATATGCAGAAGTGAATTCTTGCATACAATATCGATGGCTGCAACAGGATTGTGAGGTAGAAGCAAAACTGTATGCAACAATTTATGATTTAGTGCGTTTGAGTCCCGGAACCTTTTCACACACGCGAGGCAAAGCAACGGCCGTGGCGAATAAAACTACTGTAGAAAAAGTCGCTGACGAGCTGGCTGAGGCGATTATCTCCGGTTTGTTTCCGCCGGGGAGCAAGCTCGACGAACAGCAGCTCGCGCAACGTTACGAAGTGTCGCGCACCCCGGTTCGCGAGGCACTGCGGCAGCTAGCCACTACCGGTCTGGTCGAGATCCGGCCCAGGCGGAGCGCGATCGTCGCAAAAGTCACGCCTGCCCAACTCGAAGATTTGTTCGTTGCGATGGGGGAGATCGAAGCAACTTGTGCCCGACTGGCAGCGCTCTCGATGGCGCCAACCGAGCGGCGCAAGATCCAGATGCTGCACGAACGCATGGGCCAGGCAAGCATCATGAACGATCCCGGCGCTTTTGCCGAAGACAATGACTTGCTTCATACGATGATTTACGCAGGATCCCATAATACAATTTTGGAAGACATAGCCATCGGCCTGCGACGCCGGTTAGCCCCATTCCGGCGAGCGCAATTCAATCTGGAAGGCCGGCCGCCAAGGTCGTTCCAGGAACACGATGTCGTCGTATCTGCCATTATCCGGGGAGACGCCGCAAGGGCGCATAGCGCAATGCTCCATCACGTGATGCTGATCGAGCAAAGTTATGAAGACCTTTGCGCGACGCAAACAATGCTGTTGCCTGTTGTCGGGTGCCAGAGCTGAAGTCGTGGGCGGGATGGAAGAGCGGTTGCCGGGCATGCCGGCATCCTCCGAAATGGGCAAGTAGTCGCATCCTCGTGAATACGATGGGCTAAATTTTAGAACCTGCCGTCTCGGAGGCCCACCCTTTTCGCCATTCCCGGTGAGTGTCGGGGGTGTGGACCAGCTGCCGTTGGTCAGCAAAGTCCTCATGCCCGTAATGGATTTGCAGGGCGTCCCGGTGCCGGGACAGGCCGACATGGGCGCTGTGGCGGTCCATGCCGGGCGTTGCCACCACATGCGCCTGGTCAACCGTCAGGACCTGCGATTTGTGGAAGGTGGCGGCTTGGCCATCATCGATATCGGCATAGTCCTTCGTGTCGAACGCCGCCCGCTTCCCGGCATCGATGCGCCGGAAAGGGACTTCATGCAGCATGCTAGCCTATTTGCAACAACGCCCACACCGGCCACAGACCGTGAGACGGATCACGAAAGCAAGACAAGTCCCGGAAAATTGCGAACCTTGATATGTTGCGACCGGCCAAGCGCCGCAAGCCACTCATCGATGTTATCGAGATTGATTGTAGCGTTGATCCGCTTTTCGGCCGCGCCGGAGTTAATAAGTAAGATCGCGCCGGGATAGTAGCGACCGAGCGTGGCAATCACTTCCCGTAACGGCTTGTTCTTCAAGAACAGCCGTCCGCTCGACCATGCAACATCGGTGGGAGCATCGACGTTCGCCACCGCACCATTGCTGCTATCGGCAAAGGTGACGCTCTGATTTGGGGTAATGAAGACGACATCCTTGCCGGTTTTTACGCGGACCTTGCCGCGCAGCACCACGACGCGGCCCCGATCACCGTCTCGTGAGACGGAAAAGGCGGTACCGAGCACGCGCACCTCTCCGCCGCCGGCATGCACGACGAAGGGTCGTGCAGCGTTGTGATATACGTCGAAAAACACCTCGCCGCGAGCCAGCTGCACGTCTCGTACGCCTTTCGAATACCGAATATTCAGCGCAGCCCCGGTATTCAACGTAATCCGTGTTCCGTCGGCTAAAACAGCGGATCGTCGATCGGCTCCCTGCGCGACATAATCATATTGCCACGCTCTTGCATATTGGTAGCCGCACGCGATTATCGCCAATAGCGATGCCGCGATGGCCTGGATTGGCCAGTGCGTCCGAAGCGATACGCCCCAGCGCCTGCGAAAAGGCAGAACCTTGCGGTCGGTCTCCAATATGGCATCGAGGCTTGCCCAAAGAGCTTCGATTTCGGCGTAGGCTTGGTGGTTTTCGCGATCGTCGCGCCATTGCGCGAAGCGCAGTCGCTCGGCTCGTGTCGCGTTGCCCGAATGAAGCAGCACATGCCAAGCGATGGCATCCGCCTCCCGATTGGGGTGCCGGCCGTCCGAGCAATTCGTCTTGGTGCCATCCATCATAACCAAAGAACGCCCAGCCCCTTTATAAGCCTCAATATCCGGTCGCAATATCTGTTCGAAAACGCAGGACCGGAACACTGGTATTGTGAGCTGTGGCACATCCCTGTCGGAATAAACGAGTTCTCCTGGCAGCCCGGCACCATGCTCACTGCGCGCGCGTCGTTTGCAAGTGGTTTTTCAAGAAGAATTCCACCGGAACCACCAACGTGGCGCTGGTATGCCCCTTCATGACGTCGCTCGGCGGGGTCGGAAAGGGGCTTGCCCTGCGGACCAACGACATCACTTCGGTATTCAGCAGTTCAAAACCGCCACTTTTGCCGATCTGGCTGCTGATGACACGCCCCGATGCATCGATCACGATACGCACATAAACACAATCTTCCTGCCCGCGACGCTGCGCTTCCTCCGGATAGCGTTTCTTGCGTTCCAGCGCCGCGAGCACGCGAGCTTCCCAATTCTGCTCAGCATTGCTTGGCGAAGCCGATGGAGCACCACTGAGAGGTTCTCTGGCTTCATCTTTGCGAGGCGCATCCGGCGCCGCGGCCTTGCTCGTCTCATCGGTGGGTTTTTTGTTTTGATCAACATGTTCGACGGTCCGGTCCTGCGGCGGCACGACCACTGCGGGACGGACGTCCAGCAAAATCTTGATAAAGTGCGGAAGCTTCGTGTTTTCGACGACAGGCTTTGGTTGAGCCTTTTTTTGTTCCGGCTTAGGCGGCGACAGGCTGGGTGGAACGGGCGGAGCGGAGGGGAGCGCTGCAAGTTCCACTACCATTTCCGCCGGCGGTGTTGCAGGCGCATTTACGTGGGCAATACCAAGGCCAAGAAGAATTGCCGCGCCTACACCCAAATGAATGCCGATCGATGCCGCAGAACAGGCGAAAAGCCTATTTCCAGCGGAACTGGGCGTTGTCACGAGGCAGGGTCGCCTTGGTCCAGGCCCACCAGGGCCACCTTCAGAAATCCGGCTTTGCGCAGCAAGTCCATCAACGCCATAACGTCGCCATAAGGGACGATCTTGTCGGCACGCAGGAATATGCGTGCTTGACGATCGCCCTTTGTTCGGTCGACAAGCCGTTGCTCTAATGCGGCGCGGTCGATCGTATCGTTCCCGATCGAGACTGCCAGGCTGGAACTCAGCGAAACGATGACAGGTTCTTCCGTCTGCGGCTGCGCCTCGGCTGCCGAAACGGGTAAATCGACGGGCACGTCCACGGTGGCCAGCGGCGCGGCAACCATGAAAATAATCAGCAGCACCAGCATCACGTCGATAAAGGGCGTGACGTTGATCTCGTGTTTGACCATCAGGTCGTCGGCGCGATGATAAAGTTTCATTGAATTGAAACGCCTTTTCGAGGCAGAGCGAGACCAGACGATCGTGCGTACCGGTTTTTCGCTTTAAACGATGCGACAACCAAGACTTGCGGATGACAGATGATTCGCATTGAGTTGCCCGCTCTATGCAGCGGCTTGGGTAATGGTGTCTCGACCTAATTGTACGTCGACATCATGGCTGAGCAGGCAGGCAACGTTGATCGCCGCTTCGGACAATTGCCGGCGGAAACCGGCTATCGCGCGCGCGATGTGGTTATACATGATGACGGCGGGGATCGCTGCAACCAACCCCATGGCCGTTGCGAGCAGGGCTTCAGCGATACCGGGCGCAACGACGGCGAGACTCGTTATATGGGAACGGCTGATGCCGATGAAGCTGTTCATAATGCCCCAAACGGTCCCGAACAGGCCGATAAATGGCGCGGTCGCACCGACTGTCGCCAATACGTTCGTGCCGCGCATCATCTTTTCGATTGCGGTCGATTCGACGTTGAAGAGCCGCGCGGCCACCCGATCTTTCAAGCCCTCTGCTGCCGCTGGAGTGCGCACTCTGCCGGCACGCGCAATCTCGGCACGAGCGATGCTCAACATTTCGACCGGAGCCTCGTGCGACATCGAGCCCGCCTGGTCGCTCGCTACGACTTTCGACAATGCGTGGATATCAGCGCCCAGGCGTTGCTTCGCGCTGGCCAATTCCAACAGCTTGGACAGCCATATCGCCCAGGTTGCAACCGAGGCGATGAGGAGCAAAATCATCACCATTTTGACGATCATC
>CAZZYX010000134.1:0-8431 GCA_964658485.1 uncultured Acetobacteraceae bacterium
CATCGGCGGGGCTGCTGCCGTGGAGGCTATTTCCGCCGAAGATCGTGATGCGGTAGCGGGCTGGGCGCAGAGCCTGGGCGCAGGCCAGTTGCACCGCATGTGGCAATTGCTGTTGAAGGGCCATGACGAGGTGCGCGGCGCCCCGGACCCGCTGATCGCGGCCGAAATGGCGCTGCTGCGCTGTATGCATGCCGCCGATCTGCCCGATCCCGGAGTGCTGGCCAGGCGGTTGGAAGAACTGGCGGCACGTCCGGCAGTCGCTGCGTCGCCAGCGGGCGCAGCCGCGCCCATGTCGGCGCCGCCGGTGATGGATTGGGCGGAATTAGTGCGTGTGGTCGAGAACTCCGGCCAGTTGCGCATCGCCCAGATCATGCGCGACTGGGTACGCGTCGTCTCGCTGGTGCCCGGGGAATTGCGCTTTGCGCTGGTGCCGGGCTACTCCGGCGATCCGGCGCCGGACCTGCGCGACGGGTTACTCAAGGCCACGCGGGAACGCTGGCAGGTAGAGCGCGCAGAAGGGCAGGGTACGCCCGCCTTGCGTGAACTGGCCCAGGCCGAACAGGCGGCGGAGGCAGACGCGCTGCGCCGCTCGCCGCTGGTAGCCGCTGCCTTTGCCGCCTTCCCAGGCGCAGAAATCGTCAACGACAACGCGGGCGCGCAGGATCACGCCGCCCGATAGTGTGTTGTCGTGTGACTATTCGACGGAAACCGGTACCATTTTCGTCATCACAATTTGTCGGAGTATCAAGACATGAAATCGATGGAAGACATGATCAAGGCCGCACAGGCGGCTGCCGAGACCATCCAGAAGCAGATGACCGAAACCCAGTCAAAGCTCGATTCACTGGAAGTAGAAGGCGTGTCCGGGGGCGGTCTGGTCAGGATACGCACATCGGCAAAAGGACGCGTAATCGGCGTTGGGATCGACGATAGCCTGATGCAGCCTGCCGAAAAGCCCATTCTGGAGGACCTGATCGCCGCCGCCTTCAACGATGCCCGAACCAAGGCGGACGAAGTGGCCAATCGCGAAATGGCCAATGCGCAGCAGGGGCTGGGCCTTCCCCCCGGTTTCAAACTGCCGTTTTGAACCTCGCAAGTCATCCACAGGAGCATGGCGCAGGGTCGGAGAGCCGGGCATTGCAACCATCACCGCACCTCCCCATATCCCGACCTGGAACCCGGCGCTTGCCTTGCCAGCCGGCCGTTGGATGCGCCAATCCGCGCTTGAATGGATAGAAATATGAACTTGCTCGCTGTGCTTCCCTTGCGTGATATCGTCGTGTTTCCCGGCATGGTCGTGCCACTGTTCGTCGGTCGTGAAAAATCCGTGGCCGCGCTGGAAGCGGCAATGACCGCCGACGACAAGGATATCTTCCTGGTCGCGCAACTTGATCCCGGCTGCGACGATCCGGAACGCGAAGATCTGTACGACGTCGGTGTGATCGCTACCGTCCTGCAATTGCTGAAACTGCCTGACGGCACCGTGCGCGTGCTCGTCGAGGGCCAGTCACGCGCCACCCTGTTAGCGGTCAGCGAAGACAACGGGATGCTTGTCGGCCAGGTGGAAGAGATTGAATCGGAGGTCGTCGAAGGCGCCGAATCGTCAGGGATGATGCGCAGCGCGATCGAACAGTTCCAGGAATATGCCAAGCTCAACAAGAAGCTGGCGCAGGACGCCGGCGAACAGCTCGGCGAGATCGAGGATGCGTCGAAGCTGGCCGATGCCATCGCCGCGCATATCAGCGCCAAGGTTGCGGACAAGCAGGCACTGCTGAGCGAAATCGACGCGTTCAAGCGGCTCGAGATGGTCTACAGCTTCATGGAAGGCGAACTGGGCGTACTTCAGGTCGAGCGCCGTATTCGTGGCCGGGTCAAGCGTCAGATGGAAAAGACCCAGCGCGAATACTATCTCAACGAACAGCTCAAGGCGATCCAGTCGGAGTTGGGCAATGGCGAGGAAGGCGAAGGCAACGAGCTGGCCGAGCTGCAGGAAAAGATCGCCGGGCTGAAGCTATCCCCCGAAGCGCGGACCAAGGCGATCGCCGAGTTGAAAAAGCTCAAGACGATGCAGCCGACCAGCGCCGAAGCGACGGTTGTGCGCAATTATCTCGATATTCTGCTGGGGCTGCCGTGGGGCAAGAAGAGCCGGCTGAAGAAGGATATCGCGGGCGCACAGGCGATCCTCGATGCCGATCATTACGCGCTGGACAAGGTCAAGGACCGGATCGTCGAATATCTCGCGGTACAGGCGCGCACGAACAAACTGAAGGGTCCGATCCTGTGCCTGGTCGGGCCTCCGGGCGTCGGCAAGACCAGCCTGGGCAAGTCGATCGCGCGCGCAACCGGCCGCCAGTTCATTCGCCAGTCGCTGGGCGGGGTCCGCGACGAAGCGGAGATCCGTGGTCATCGGCGCACTTACATCGGATCGCTGCCGGGCAAGATCGTCACCAACCTGCGCAAGGCGGGGGCGTCCAATCCGCTGTTCCTGCTCGACGAGATCGACAAGCTGGGCCAGGATTTCCGGGGCGATCCGGCGTCCGCGCTGCTTGAAGTGCTCGATCCGGAACAGAATTCGAAATTCCAGGACCATTATCTGGAGATCGATTTCGATCTGTCCGATGTCATGTTCGTATGTACCGCAAACAGCCTGAATTTGCCGCAAGCGCTGCTCGACCGCATGGAAATCATCCGGCTCGAAGGCTATACCGAAGATGAAAAGGTCGAGATTGCCGAGCGGCACCTGATCGCCAAGCAAGTCGAGGCGCATGGCCTGAAAAAGGGCGAATTCATCCTCACTCACGAGGGACTGCGCGACCTGATCCGGTATTACACGCGTGAAGCCGGGGTGCGGACGCTGGAGCGTGAAATCGCGCGGCTGGCACGCAAGTCGCTGCGCGCGATCCTGGAAGCGAAGACCAAGTCGGTGACGATCACACCTGAAAACCTTGGTGAATACGCCGGAGTGCGCAAATTCCGCCACGGCGTCTCGGATGACGAACATCAGGTCGGCGCGGTCACGGGATTGGCATGGACCGAAGTCGGTGGCGAATTGCTGACCATCGAAAGCGTTACCGTTCCCGGCAAGGGTACCGTCAGGACCACCGGCAAGTTGGGCGAGGTGATGAACGAGAGCGTGCAGGCGGCGTTCAGCTTCGTACGCGCGCGCAGCCCGGCCTATGGCATTAAGCCTTCGCTGATCCAGCGCAAGGATATCCACATCCACTTGCCCGAAGGCGCGGTGCCAAAGGACGGTCCATCGGCGGGCATCGGCATGGTCACCTCGATCGTATCGACGCTGACCGGCATTCCGGTGCGATCGGATGTAGCGATGACGGGCGAGGTCACGTTGCGTGGCCGGGTGCTGCCGATCGGCGGGTTGAAGGAAAAACTGCTCGCGGCTTTGCGCGGCGGAATCAAGATCGTGCTGATCCCGGAAGAAAACCGCAAGGACCTGGTTGAAATTCCAGCCAACATTCGGGAAGGCCTGGAAATCATCCCGGTGTCGCATGTCGATGAGGTACTGGCACGGGTGTTGACTCAGCCCCTGGTAGCGATCGAATGGACCGAGGCTGACGACTTGGCCAGCCAGCCGGTTCCCGTTACTGCGGTACCACTGCCAGGTCAGCCACCGATGACGACGGCGCACTGACAGCATTCATCCGCAGCAGATGTTCGAACGCCGCGAATCGGATAGCCCGGTTCGTGGCGTTTGCTATAATGGGCGTGGTTTTTTTGTAACATGCAGCTCAGAATTAATACAAAATATGACAAACCGGGCTACCGGTGAGCTTTGCCTTTGACAGGATCATTAAAACTCGCTCAATTTCCACCCGGCCTGAGGGGCTACGAGTCTGCCGGATCGATAATAGCCAGGGGGATTTATAATGAACAAAAACGATTTGATTGCCGCGGTAACAACGGCGAGCGGCCTGACCCGCAACGATGCCGTAAAGGCTGTCGAAGGTGTATTGTCGTCGATAACGGGGGCGCTGAAAAAGGGCGATGAGGTTCGCCTGGTAGGTTTCGGCACGTTCTCCGTGGCCAAGCGTCAAGCCTCGACCGGTCGCAATCCGCGTACCGGGGAAGCGATGCAGATCAAGGCCTCGTCCCAGCCCAAATTCAAGGCGGGCAAGGGGCTGAAGGACGCAGTCAACTAAAGGGTGGGTCCTGTCGCTAGCGCGTCGCCACGGCGTATAGCGCAATCGCCGCCGCATTGGAGACGTTGAGGCTGTCGACGGCGGCGCTGATCGGCAGATGGGCGATGGCGTCGCAATGCTGGATAATATTGTGGCGCAGGCCTTCGCCTTCGGCGCCGACCACCAGCGCGACGGCTCCTACCGGCAGCGCCTCGCTCAGCGTCAATGCCCCGTCTCCGGCCAGGCCGATGCGCCAGTATCCGGCTTTGCCGATTTCTTCCAGTGCGCGTGCCAGGTTGACCACCCGGACCCAGGGCACGATTTCAAGCGCCCCCGAAGCCGACTTCGCGACGACGCCGGATTCCGGTGGGGCATGGCGATCCTGGGTGATCACCGCCCGCGCGCCGAATGCCGCTGCGGAACGCAGGATCGCGCCGACATTGTGCGGGTCGGTAACCTGGTCGAGGACGATCAGCGGCTGGGTGGCGTTATCGCCGTCTTCGCCGGCCAGCACATCCTCGAGAAAGACGTCATCGAGCGCATCGCATTCCAGCACCAGGCCCTGATGCGGCGCATCGCGCGCGACCAGCCGCCCCAGATCGGCAGCTTGAGCAAATTCCAGCGGAAAATCGGCGGGGAGTTCGCCGTCAAGCGCGGCCACCGCCTCGCGCGTTGCCCACAGCTTGCGATAACTGCGCAAGGGGTTGTTCAAGGCCGCCTCGACCGCGTGACGCCCCCATAGCCGCACCACGCCCTTAGCCGAGCGGCCGCTGCCACGCCCGCCCTGCATCCGCCCGGCGCGTCCTCGCAACGCGCGCTTGTTGCGCGGATCGGGACCATCTTCGTTCACCGTTGTCATGCAGGTTCCTTTGGCGGGCGACGAATGCTCGCTGTGCCGCGCTCCTGCCAGCCACTCCGGCGACAGGCAAGGTGCTTCGACAGGTCCATAGCCCTTTGGCCCCATTGACAGGTAAGCCCAGCTTGGGCATTGGCGCGCCTCTCGGTCGGCGGCCTCTGCAAGGAGGCCGATACAGCAGGGGCAACCCCGCTGCCGAAAGGCTGATGTGGACAGGTGGCCGAGTGGTTAATGGCAGCAGACTGTAAATCTGCCCGCGAGAGCGTACGGTGGTTCGAATCCACCCCTGTCCACCATCAGCTTTCAAGCTGTTGAAACGCTGGGAAACTCAGCAAAATCAGTGCTCGTCCGCGACACGTATGAAGCCGAACGGGTCAGACAGCTTACGTGGGCCGCTTCAGCATCAAGGCGCTGCGCGATGTTTTGCAGACGATCTCGTCGCGCTGGTTGTAGCCGGTATGCTGCATGGTCACGATACCCTGCGTCGGTCGCGACTTGCTCTCGCGCATGTCCAGCACCGTCGTTTCGACGTGGATGGTGTCGCCGGAAAACACCGGTTTGGGGAAGGTGGTTTCATGCATGCCCAGATTGGCGACGGTCGTGCCCAGGGTCGTGTCCTGGATCGACAGGCCGATCACCAGCCCCAGCGTGAATATCGAGTTCATCAGCGGGCGCCCGAACTCGGTCGTCGCAGCATAGGCATGGTCGATGTGGATCGCGGCCGGATTATAGGTCAACGACGAAAACAGCGAGTTCTCGTATTCCAGCACGGTTTTGCGAATCTCGTGATGAAAGACACGCCCCACTTCGAATTCCTCGAACCATAAGCCCGCCATTACCGCTGCCCTCTCAATTCAACCGCCCAAGGATCGCCGCGGCGGTAATGCTGTTGAACGGCGTTCCTCCCGGCCAGATGGGCGCGGTCGTCGGCGCCAGCCAGGCGCCACCGGCGCGCTGCAGGCCGCTCAGGCGGAATACGCCGGTGCATCCATCGAACGGTCATCCTCCCGTCGAGGTTACCAACGAAAACCAATGCGCGCCAGCGTCGCAAAGGCCAGGCCAAAAAGCGAAGAATGAACCAATCAGCCGGGTCGTGCGTATGGAGACCACACGCTCCTCGCAGCGTGTCCAGAAAAGGACAAAAGATGAAATACCTGCGCAATAGCAAGACTATGCTGATCCTCGGTGCGGCCCTGATGTTTTCCGGCAGCCAGGTCGCTTTGGCCGATAACCCGATGGTCGGCGGCGCGGCGATGTATCCTACCAAGAACATCGTCGAAAACGCGATGGCTTCCAGCGATCACACCACCCTGGTGGCAGCGGTCAAGGCAGCCGGGCTGGTGGACACCCTGGAAGGCGCCGGGCCATTTACCGTCTTTGCCCCGACCAATGAGGCTTTTGCCAAGCTGCCTGCCGGCACCGTCGATACGCTGGTGAAACCCGAGAACAAGGATCAGCTGGTCAAGATCCTGACCTATCACGTCGTACCGGGTCGCCTGACCGCCGCAAAGCTGAGTGCCATGGCGCGCACGACCGGCGGCAAGGCCATGCTGACCACGGTGCAGGGCGAAAAGCTGACCGCTTGGAAAGACACCGATGGCTGGTGGTTGCAGGATAGCCAGGGCAACAAGGCTCGCATCACCATCGCCAACGTCATGCAGTCGAATGGCGTTATCCACGTCATCGATACCGTGATGATGCCGTAATCCCCAGTTCCGGCGTGGGCCGTATGGCCCCCCTTCGCGGTCCACGCCGGAAACCATTCGCGACGTCGCCATGGCACAAAACGACGGCATAGCCGTTGTATCAGTCGCGCCATTCGGCATAGGCGCGATGGAGGCGGCAATGGCGGCACGCGCATATTGGAAAGGCCAGATTCGCCTGGCATTGGTGTCCATTCCGGTCGAAATCTTTTCGGCGACGCGTTCGGGCGCCGATATCAAGTTCCGCCAGATCCACGAACCATCCGGCAAACCGATCCACTATGAGAAAGTCGTGACCGGAATCGGCCCGATCGATCGCGAGGACATCATCAAGGGCTACGAGATTTCCAAGGGCAATTATGTTTTGCTGGACGACGAGGAAATCGAATCGGTCAAGCTGGAATCGAAACGCACGCTCGAACTGGTGCAATTCGTCGATTACGACGCCATCGACGTGCTGTATTACGACAAGCCGTATTTCGTCGTTCCGGCGGACGAACTGGCCGAAGAAGCCTATGTCGTGCTGCGTGAGGCGCTGCGCCAGTCACGCAAGATGGCGCTGGGGCAATTGGCGGTACGCGGGCAGGAAATCCTGGTCAGCCTCAAGCCATGTGGTCGCGGCATCGTCATGGAAGCGCTGCATTACGCCGACGAGGTGAACAAGGCCGCGGGATTTTTTCGCGATATCAGCGATGCCAAGCCGCAGGACGAATTGCTCGACCTGGCGTCGTCGCTGATCGACAAGCGTAGCGGCGAGTTCGATGCCTCCACCTGGCACAATCATTATATCGATGCCCTGCACCGGCTGATCGACACCAAGGCCAAGGCCAAGGGCCAGCGCGTGATCGAGGATCAGGAGCAACCGGCGCAGAAGGGCAGCAATGTCATCGACCTGATGGCTGCGTTAAAGGCTTCGGTGAGCGCAAAGTCGCCAGCCAAGCCAGCCCCTGCTGAACAACCGCCGGCTAAAAAGGGACCGACGAAGAAAGCGAAGAAGCCGGAAATTGCCGAAGCGCCTGCCAAGCCGCACGCCAGGCCGGCCGCCCGATCCAGACGCGCCTGACATGGTCAAGTCCAAGCTCGATCCGCTCGCCACCTATAAGGCCAAACGGGATTTCACCCGCACCTCCGAGCCGGAGACATCGCCCGAGGGCCATCCCGAAGGACATCGCTTCATCGTCCAGAAGCACGATGCGACGCGGCTGCACTGGGATTTGCGCCTGGAAGCGCATGGCGTGATGAAAAGCTGGGCGGTCACCAAGGGCCCGTCGCTCGATCCCGACGTCAAGCGGCTGGCGGTGCGCACCGAGGACCATCCGCTGTCCTATGCCGATTTCGAGGGGACTATTCCCAAGGGAGAATATGGCGGTGGCACGGTGATGCTGTGGGATCGCGGGACCTGGGCGCCGGTGGCCGGCAAAAGCGCGGACGATATCGACGCCGGGCATCTTCATTTCACCTTGGCAGGCGAACGCATGCAGGGTGAGTGGATGCTGATCCGGCTCAAGCCGCGCCCCGGCGAAAAACGCGAAAACTGGATTTTGCGCAAAGTCACCGACGAGCATATCGGTGGCCCGGAGGATTTGACCGAGCGCTGTCTGACGAGCGTGCTGACGACACGCAGCATGGCCGAAATCGCTGCCGATCCGGTGGGCGGGCATGCGCTGGCCGGCAAGCACGGCGATGCGTTCCAGACGGAGATGGCCCAGGCTATGCAGCACAACAAGACCGCTGCG
>CAZZYX010000135.1:0-8312 GCA_964658485.1 uncultured Acetobacteraceae bacterium
AGTCTATCGATGGCGCCCGGCACGCCACTATCCGAAGCGATGAGCCGCCTGTCGGATCGCGCCAACGCCGTTAACGAAGCGCCCAAGGGTGCCGAGGGCTTCGAGGCATCGGTCCACAAGATCAAGGAACAGGTACTGCCGCGCCTGCTGGAACGCGTCGATCCTGAAGCCGCCGCAGCGCTGTCCAAGGACGAGTTGGCCGAGGAATTCCGCCCGATCACTTTCGAAGTCCTCGCCGAACTGAAGATCAATCTCAATCGCCGTGAGCAATTCGCGCTGGAAAAAGTGCTGATCGACGAACTGCTGGGCTTCGGTCCGCTCGAAGAACTGCTGAGCGACCCCGACGTGTCCGACATCATGGTCAACGGCCCGGACCAGACCTACATCGAAAAAAAGGGCAAGCTGATCTTGTCGACGGTACGGTTCCGCGACGAACAGCACCTGTTCCAGATCGCGCAACGCATCGTCAACCAGGTCGGCCGCCGGGTCGACCAGACGACGCCGCTGGCCGATGCGCGGCTCAAGGATGGCAGCCGGGTCAACGTCATCGTCCCGCCGCTCAGCCTGCGCGGCACAGCGATCTCGATTCGCAAATTCTCCGAGAAACCGATCACCATCGACATGCTCAAGGACTTCGGCTCGATGAGTGAAAAGATGGCCACCGCGCTCAAGATCGCCGGTGCCAGCCGGATGAACATCGTTATTTCCGGCGGCACCGGATCGGGCAAGACGACGATGCTCAATGCCCTGTCGAAGATGATCGACCCCGGCGAGCGGGTGCTAACGATCGAAGACGCGGCTGAATTGCGCTTGCAACAACCGCACTGGCTACCGCTGGAGACGCGCCCGCCCAACCTGGAAGGGCAAGGCGCGATCACCATCGGCGACCTCGTCAAGAACGCGCTGCGGATGCGGCCGGACCGGATCATCCTGGGCGAAATCCGCGGTGCCGAATGTTTCGACCTGCTCGCCGCGATGAACACCGGCCACGACGGCTCGATGTGTACGCTTCACGCCAACAGCCCGCGCGAATGCCTGGGCCGGATGGAAAACATGATCCTGATGGGCGACATCAAGATTCCCAAGGAAGCGATATCCCGCCAGATCGCCGAATCGGTCGACCTGATCGTCCAGGTCAAGCGCCTGCGCGACGGCACCCGCCGTACCACCAACATCACCGAAGTGATCGGCATGGAGGGCGACGTGATTATTACCCAGGAACTATTCAAGTTCGAATATCTGGACGAAACCCCCGATGGCAAGATCATTGGCGAATTCCGGCCCGCCGGACTGCGCCCCTATACTCTGGAAAAAGCACGGCAATTCGGCTACGATCAGGCCTATCTCGAGGCCTGCCTTTAATCGTCCTTCCAGACCAGCACCGGCCTGCGCGCGGCTTGCGTTTCATCGAGCCGGCGGCGGGGCGCGAAATGCGGCGCTGATTTCAGCGTCTCATCCCCGACACGCCCGCGCTCCGCCAAGCTGCGCATGCTGGCGATGAAGCGGTCCAGCCCAGCCTTGCTCTCGGTTTCGGTCGGCTCGATCAGCATGGCGCCATGGACGACCAGCGGGAAATAGACCGTCATCGGGTGAAAGCCCTCATCGATCAGCCCCTTGGCGATATCGAGCGTGGAAAAGCCCTCGGCCATGCCGGCGTCGCTGAACAGCGCCTCGTGCATGCACGGGCCGGCAGCGGCGAAGGGCGCATCGAGGACATCCTCCAGCGAACGTAACACATAGTTGGCGTTCAACACGGCATCCTCCGCAACCTGGCGCAAGCCATCGGCGCCGTGGCTGAGGATGTAGGTGAGCGCCCGCGTAAACATGCCCATCTGGCCGTGGAACGCCGCCATCCGGCCGAAACTGTCATGGCCGATCCCCGATGCGTCTTCCTCCTCGATCAACTGCGCCGTACCTTGGGCATCGCGACGGACGTAAGGCAGCGGGGCAAACGGCGCGAGCGCTGCCGACAGCACCACCGGCCCGGAACCCGGCCCGCCGCCGCCATGCGGGGTGGAAAACGTCTTGTGGAGATTGATATGCATGGCGTCGATACCCAGGTCGCCGGGGCGCACCCGGCCAACGATGGCATTGAAATTGGCGCCATCGCAATAGACGAATCCTCCCGCATCATGAACGACTTGCGAAATGACCTTCATATCCGGCTCGAACAAGCCGCAGGTATTGGGATTGGTAATCATCACTCCGGCGACATCCGGACCCAGCCGGGCCTGTAACGCCGCCAAATCGACGCGGCCCTCGGGGGTGGCGGGAATGTTCTCGACCCGATAGCCGGCAAAGGCAGCCGTGGCCGGGTTCGTCCCATGCGCGCTTTCGGGGACGAGCACGACTTCCCGAGCGTCGCCGCGCGCTTCCAGCGCCGCGCGAATACACAGCAAACCGCATAATTCGCCATGGGCGCCGGCTTTGGGCGTCAACGCGACCGAGGCCATGCCGGTGAGCGCCAGCAGCCAGTCGGCCAGTTGCGCGATCGCCTCGAACGCACCGGTTACGGTCTGCCGCGGTTGCAGCGGATGAATGCCGCCAAAGCCGGGCATCCGCGCGACTTTCTCATTCAGGCGCGGGTTGTGCTTCATCGTGCAACTGCCCAGCGGAAACGGCCCAAGGTCGATGGCGTAATTCTGCCGCGACAGGCGGGTATAATGCCGCATGGTCTCAGGTTCGGTCAGCCCGGGCAAGGCAAGCGGCGTCGCGCGCAGGAACCTGGTCAAACCCGGCAATGGCGATGCGGGGGCATCGGGCGTATCGAAATCGACCCCGCATTTGCCGGGAGCGCCCAATTCGAAAATCAGCGGTTCTTCCAGCGACAGCCCGCGATCGCCGCTGGCGGTAGCAGGAATGCTGCCCGCGAACGTGTCAGGACCGATTTCAGGGCGCCAGCCGGCGCGATCGGGGGCGTTCATGCCAACACTCCTTGCAATGCGGCAACCAGGGCCGCGATGCCATCGTCCGTCGTCGTTTCGGTGGTCGTCACCAGCATGGCGTTCGCCAGTTCCGGCGCGTGCGGATAAAGCCGGCGCAGCGAAACCCCACCCAACACGGCCCGATCCGCCAGCGCGCGCACGATGTCCTGCCCGTCACGCGGCAGGATTACGGTGAACTCGTTGAAATATACCGGGTTCAGCACCGAAACTCCCGGTAATGCCACAAGTGCCGCGGCTGTCCGTTGCGCATTGGCGTGGTTGATCCGCGCCAGCGTCGCTAGCCCGTCGCCACCCAACAATGTCATGTGAATACTGAAAGCCAAAGCGCAAAGACCTGAATTAGTGCAGATATTACTTGTCGCTTTTTCGCGCCGAATATGCTGCTCGCGGGTCGACAGGGTCAGCACGAAACCACGTCGACCATCGGCATCGACGGTCTGCCCGCACAAGCGCCCCGGCATCTGGCGCACGAATTTCTCGTTACAGCCGAACAGTCCCAGATATGGCCCGCCGAATTGCAGGCCAACGCCCAGCGCCTGTCCCTCACCCACGACGATATCGGCACCAAGCAGGCCTGGCGCCTCGAGCAGGCCCAGCGCAACCGGTTCGGTCACCACCGCCACCAGCAACGCGCCCTGGGCATGGGCTGCCTCGGCGATCGCAGCCAGGTCGGGAATGCGGCCCAGCACGTCGGGATATTGCACCACCACACAGGAAGTCGTCGCGTCGATCGCGGCAATCACTTCGGCATCGTCGGGCTCTGGCGTCAATACCGGAACCCGTGCATCGATGGCGTCGCCGGTAAAGCGCGCCATGGTCTTCACCGTGGCCGCGTAATGCGGATGCAGCCCGCTCGACAGCACCGCCCGCTTGCGCCGGGTTATGCGCCCGGCCATGGCAATCGCCTCCCAGCAGGCGGTCGAGCCATCGTACATCGAGGCATTGGCGATGTCGGTGCCGAACAGTCGCGCCACCTGGGTCTGGAACTCGAACAGCACCTGCAGCGTGCCCTGAGCGATTTCCGGCTGGTACGGCGTATAGGCGGTCAGGAATTCACCGCGCTGGATAAGATGATCGACCGATGCGGGGATATGGTGGCGATAGGCCCCGGCACCCAGAAAAAACGGCGCGGCCCCGGCGGACAGGTTCCTCGCGGCCAACGCCGCCATATGGCGCTCTACCGCCATCTCGCTCGCATGCGCGGGCAGGCCGGCAATCGGCCCGTCGAGCAAGGCCTCTGCAGGAACGTCACGGAACAGATCATCGATCGTGGCAACGCCGATAACCGCCAACATGGACTGACGGTCATCCGCAGTCAGTGGTAAATAGCGCATGGTTTCAAAGCTCCGCGATATAGGCTTTATAAGCAGCTTCATTCATCAAGCCGGATAATTGTCCGGGATCGGCCAGTTTGAGGCGAAATAGCCAGCCCCCGGCATCGGGGTCGGTGTTGACCAGTTCAGGCTCTTGCTCCAGCGCTGCGTTGGTTTCGGTGACGCTGCCGTCCACCGGCACGAAAATATCCGACGCCGCCTTTACCGAATCGACCACCGCTGCCGCCGCGCCCTGGATGAACTGACTGCCGACTGCGGGTAATTCCACAAAGGTAATGTCACCCAGCTGGCTCTGCGCATAATCGCTGATGCCTACGGTTCCGACATCGCCGGCGATTTCGATCCACTCATGTTCTTTGGTGAAGTAACGGCTCATCGTGTTGCTCCTGCTCGAAAATAACGGTGAGGGATGAATGGCAAGGCAACGACCTCTGCCGCGAGACGTTTCCCGCGCATGTCGATCTCCAGCATCGTGCCGGGCGCCGCGTGGTCGGCAGCAACGCTGCCCATGGCGACAGGGTGGTTCAAGCTGGGTGAGAAACCGCCTGAAGTCACATGGCCAACCAGCTCATTCCGGGCAAAGATCCGGGCGCCTTCGCGTGCCGCCATGCGACCCTGTAGAGCTAGCCCGACGCGGCGGATGGGCGATCCGTCCGCCAGCAACGGCAGGATAGCGCCGGCGCCTGGGAAACCACCTTCGCGCCGCCGCCGCTTGTTGATGGCAAAACCCAGCCCGGCGCTAACCGGATCGGTCGCGGTGTCCAGATCATGGCCATAGAGCGGTAGCCCGGCCTCCAGCCGCAGCGAATCACGGGCGCCCAGGCCAATCGGCTTTACTTGCGGAATCGCCACGAGCGCCTCGGCCAGCGCCACGGCGTCTTCATTGCGAACCGAAATCTCAAACCCGTCCTCGCCGGTATAGCCCGACCGGCTGATCCCGAGCGGCCGGTCCTGCCACAGGTAAGCCCCGGTCTGCATGAAGTTCAACGCCTGCACGGGCACGATGCCGGGCATTGCCGGCTCCGCGCCAAGCACAGCCATCGCCACCGCGGCAGCCGGCCCCTGCAACGCGAGCAAGGCATGCTCGTCACGATGCGAAAGGGTGATTTCATCCGGCAAATGCTCTCGCAGATGCGCGATATCATCCCACTTGGTCGCACCATTGACCACGATCTGAAAGGCATCGCGCCAGCGCGCCACGATCAGGTCGTCGAGGATGCCACCGTGCTCATCGAGCAGCAGCGAATAGCGCAACCCGCCCAGCTTCAGCGACGCCAGGTCCGCAGGCAACAGTGCCTCCAGCGCGGCTTCGGCGGTGGCCATGTCACCGTCGGCACTCGATACGACCAGTTGGCCCATGTGACTGACGTCGAACAGGCCGGCGCTCGTGCGCGTCCACAAATGTTCGGCGATGATGCCGTCATACTGGACCGGCATCCAATAGCCCGCGAACTCGACCATGCGCGCGCCTTGCGCCCGATGCCACGCGTCGAGCGGCAGCGTCAGCACCGGCTGTGCCGCCGCTTCATCATCGCCTGTCAAATCGGACTCAGTCACAGAAACGCCTTCCGCACAGTGGGACACCTCATCGGTGCCCCCTCTGTCACGGAACCTGAGAGTTTCACCACGGATCGGGCCGCTGGGACCAGATACCGGGCTTACCCCTTCGGCGGCCCCCGGCCTCTGCAGGTGGGGACTCTTTCCAGAGCGACGCTATCGACCCACGCGGTCCATTTGCCTGAGAGTTTCCGGGGCGGTTGCTCCTTCGGCGCCCTGCGAGCCGTTTCCGGTGCGTACCGGACACGAATCGCAGGAGCTCTCCCGCGCGATCAGCGACTGTAGTCAATGTCCTATGTTGCGCTGCAAAAGTCAAAGCGGAATCCGCTACTATCTCGCCCACCTCCCCGACCGGAGGGGCGACACTTGCATCAAACGCTGCTCAATCCTGCCGGGGTGTGACCATAAATCCGGGCATAGGCGGCGATGGCGAAGCGGTCGGTCATGCCGGCGATGTAGTCGGCGATGTAGCGACTGCGCTGCGGTTCGTGCGATGGTATGTTCGCGGACCAGCGTTCGCCCATCCGCGCGGGCGCATCGGCAAACGCCGTAAACAGCCCGGCGGTTACATCGCGTGCCTTGGCGGCGGTGGTCATCTGTTCGGGGTGGTAATACAGCCGGTCGTACATGAAGCGCTTGAGCCTGCGTTCTTCCGTGGCAACTCCGGCAGAGAAATCGGCGCAGGCCTGCCCCGCGCCGCGAACTTCGGCCTGGTTGGTCATCCCGCCGGTCCGCCGCCGGGTTTCGGCGATGACGTCATTGACCATCAAGCCGATCTGGCTGCGTACCAGCTCGCGCAATTGGCGATCACGCGGAGCGCTGGGAAAGCGGCGCTCGACCGCACGCCATTGTTCGGCCACGAACGGCTCGGTCAGCAGATCGTCCAACGCCAGGAACCCGGCGCGCAGGCCGTCATCGATGTCGTGATTGTCATAGGCGATGTCGTCGGCAATCGCCGCCACCTGCGCCTCCAGGCTGGAATAGCCCTGCAGTTCCAGCGGAAATGCCGCATCGAGTTCCGCCAACGCCCAGTTTGGGTCGGCGACCGGCCCGTTGTGCTTGGCCAGCCCTTCCAGCAATTCCCAAGTCAGGTTCAGCCCGTCATGCTCGCAATACGGCGATTCAAGGCGCATCAGCGTACGCAGGCAATGAGCGTTGTGATCGAATCCGCCATGGTCAGAGCCATTCCTCGCCAACATCGCCGAGTTCAGCGCATCCTCGCCCGAATGGCCGAACGGCGGATGGCCGATATCATGAGCCAGGCACAACGCCTCGGTCAGATCCTCGTCCAGCCCCAGCGCGCGAGCGATGACCCGGCCGATCTGCGCCACTTCCAGGCTGTGAGTCAGGCGTACCCGGTAATGATCGCCGTCGGGGGCGATGAATACCTGGGTCTTGTGACGCAGCCGGCGAAACGAAATGGAATGGATGATGCGGTCGCGGTCGCGCTGATAGACGCTGCGCGGACCCCGCGCCAGCGAGGCTTCGAGCGGGAATTCCCGCCCGCGAGTGCGCGCCGGATCACTGGCCAGCGGTGAAATCGGCTCAGCGATGGTCAGGCCCTGCCATCGCCGAAGATTGCCTCGACCCCGCGTTCGGACGTGCGGCCGGCATCATCGCTCCCACCCGGTGACACACAGCGCCGCCGAACTGGCCGTCACCCGCATTACCTGCGGATCGTTCATCCGCTGTACGGCAGCGATATAATCGCCGACCTCGCGCCGGGGGCCGCGCAGCGTTTCCAGCTTGCGCAATTGCCTGATGGTGAGCTGATCGACCATGCGATGCGCCATGCATTGCGACGTAGCGGCGGACAGCCCGGCATCGATCAGTGCAACCCTGATCTGGCCCTGGGCGATCTTTTGCTCGACGCAGCCGGTGGCCAGCAACGGCAGCACCATGGCTGCCAGCATTGTCCGGACCGGCATCAGTGCTGGAGTGCCTTGACGATATCCTCGACCATTTTCTTGGCATCGGCGAGCAGCATCATGGTCTGGTCCATGTAGAATACGTCATTGTCCACCCCGGCGTAACCCACGCCGCCCATGCTGCGCTTGATGAACATGATCGTCTTGGCTTTTTCCACGTCGAACACCGGCATGCCGTAGATCGGGCTGCTCTTGTCGGTCTTGGCGGCGGGGTTGACGACATCGTTGGCGCCAATGATGAATGCGACGTCGGCCTGCGCGAATTCGCTGTTGATATCGTCCAGCTCGAACACGTCGTCATACGGCACGTTGGCCTCGGCCAGCAGCACGTTCATGTGGCCGGGCATGCGTCCGGCCACGGGGTGGATGGCGTATTTGACGCTGACCCCGGCCTTTTTGAGCAGATCGCCCATCTCGCGCAGGACATGCTGGGCCTGCGCTACCGCCATGCCATAGCCGGGGATTATGATGACGGTCTCTGCCTGTTCCAGGATGAAGGCGGCGTCTTCCGCGCTGCCCCGTTTCCACGGCCGTTGTTCCTTGGCGGG